>NZ_JAOPXV010000078.1 GCF_025964975.1 Nocardioides sp. | reverse complement strand
ACGTCGTCCACGAAGACCACCGCCTTGACCCCGCGTACGGCGCGGCCGAACACGATGTCCAGGACGTCACCGTGGAAGGTCAGCCGCATCGCGTCCCGACCCCGACCGCGGTGGCCGTTGTCGCAGTAGCTGCCGCCGGGAGCGCGACCGTCGACGATCCGCCAGTTGCCCGAACGGAACACCTTGCGACCCTGGCACTCGTGGTTCTTGTTGATCGACGACGGCGCCTTCGAGGTCACCGTGATCTCGGGCTCGCCGGGGGTGGACGGCCCACTCGGTCCCGGTGCAGGAGTGCCAGGACCAGGAGTCCCCGGACCGGGAGTCGTCGGACCGGGAGTCGTCGGACCGGGGCCCGCCGGCGTCTCCGTGATCGTGACTCGCACGGTCGCGGTGTCGGTCAGGCCGCCGGCATCGGAGACGGTGACCACTGCGTCGTACGTCCCGGGCTGGCCGAAGGTGTGTCCGACGACCGCACCCTCGGCATCCTTGGTCGTCCCACCGTTGCCGAAGTCCCACGAGTAGGTCAGCTGACCCGGGGTCTCGGTGTCCGTGCTGCCCGAGGCGTCGAACCGCACCTGGGTGCCCGCCGGGCCGGTGGCCGGCGTGGCAGAGGCGGCAGCGGTCGGGGCCGTGTTGGCGGCGGGTGCGGGCTCGGTGCCGTACCCGTAGTCGAAGTCGCCACAGCCCGAGCCGAGGGTGAACCTGACGTCGCCGGTGAGGTCACCGTCGGCCGCCTGCGGGCCCTCCCCGGCCACGGTGCCGTCGCCGTTCTTGATCATGCGCAGCACGTCGAAGCTGAGGCAGTCGTAGTCGAACTCCCAGTTACCGCTCGGGCTGTTGGGGTCCGCGTAGTTGTCGGTCCAGCCGTCACCGCCGTCGGAGAACGCCGAGTCCCCTGCGGCCGCGGTCCAGGCCGCGTCGTTGAGATTAGGGGTGTTGTTGCCCGGCTCGGGCTGGCTGTCCAGCGGGGACTGCGCCGGCGGGTCGTCGGTGCCGGCATTGCCGTACCCGTGCGCCTCGTCGGTGTAGGCGGTGTAGAAGCCCGAGGCGAACTCCGGGGCGCCGCGGTCGGCCTGTCCGTTGCCGTCCAGGTCGAAGCCGGACCGGTCACGCATCTCGAGGTAGTACGCGTGGTCCGAGGGACCCTCGGCGCCCGCGGCGACGTACTGCCATCCCTGGCTGCAGTCACCGCCAGGTCCGTCGGCCCGGCAACCACCGTTGTAAATGCGCAGGTCCTCCGGCGAGCCGCTGGTCTCGAAGTCGGTGGCGTAGATGACCCGCGTCGAGCCGTTCGGCAGGGTGGCGGTGACCTTCACGTCGTCGATGAACCAGCCCGGGCGGGCGAGACCGGGGTCGGTCGAGTAGCTGAACCGCAGCACGGGGCTGGTGGATCCGGCCAGCTCGGAGATGTCGTAGCTGTCAGCGGCGTAGACCATGTCCGGGGTGTTGCCGGCCTTGCGGTCCAGCGCCTCCGAGCCGGCCTTGTACGAGCCGGAGGTGCCCGTGATGCCGTTGTCGTAGTGCGCCTGGCAGGCGTTCTGGTTGGGGTTGCCGGCGGTCGGGTCGGTGTTGGACGTGGTGTAGCCGTTGGCCGACGGGTTGGAGTTGAACGTGTTGCCGCCATCGGTGGACGTGAGCACGAAGCCGTAGTCGAAGTCCCACTCGATGTCCCACATCGACTTGAAGTCGACCGTCAGCTTCGTGTTCGCGGGCAGCTGTGCCACCTCAGGGATCGCGATGTCGATGTTGTGGCCCTTGCCCGGGTCCTTGGCACACCCGAAGTCGTTGCCGGAGCGCGACCACCAGGTGTGGACCGGCGTCGCTTTGTCCCCGGTGTTGAACTTCGCCGGGTCCAGCAGGATCCGGCCGGGCAGCTTGGCGACGTACATCTGCGAGTTCTGCACGCGACCGACGCCCCCGGCGCCCTCGGTGAGGGTGTACGGCGTGCCGTCCGGCTTCTGCCACATGATGGTGTTGGTGTCCTGCTTGGAGTCCGGGATCTCGGTCTCGGTGCGGGAGGAGTCGAGCACCTCGGGCACCACCCAGCCGAGCTCCTGGCGCCCGTAGGCGTCGATGTGGTGCGACTTGTCGGTCGCCATCAGGTTCCAGTCGCCGTAGGTCTCGCGGCTGCCGGTCGAGTAGAAGTCGGGCAGGCCGAGCGAGTGGCCGTACTCGTGCGAGATCACGCTGGCCGCGTCGATCGCCGTCTCCGGGTTGACGTTGTAGGGCCCGACGCGGACGAAGACCTTGAGGGCATCCGTGCCCGGCGTCGTGGTCATCGTCGAGTAGGTGTTGTTCGTGTACCACAGCGGACGGCCCTCGAGGTCCTTCAGCTGGTCGTCGGTGGTGAAGCCGGGGAGCTGGGTGACGGGGTCGGAGTAGTAGAACTCCAGGCTCGAGGAGTGCGGCCACACGTTGTCGTACGGCGCATCAGGCGTGTTCGTCGTGGGGTTGGGCAGGTCGCAACCGGCCGGGCCGAGCTGCGAGGAGCCGTTGCCGCCGCAGCCGGCGAAGACCGCCATGAAGAAGTCGACCACGCCGTCCTTGTCGGTGTCGTAGTCCGAGTAGTCGATCTCCGGGTCGGCGATCGCGGCAGCGTCGTAGACCATCTTGCCGGTCGGGCCGCAGCCCGAGTCGATGGCCTGCAGGGCGCCGACGCCGCCCAGGGCACCGACAAGCGCCGAGCCGTTGGCGTCCGCACCGTAGTACTGAGTGGTGCCCGGCAGCTGGTAGACGCCATCGCGGATGCGGTCGGGGTAGAGGGGCGTGCCCTGCTCCTCGATCGGGGTGTCGGCGAAGGTGGCGCCGGTGCAGGTCTGCGGCTGGGTCTTGGTGAAGGGGAAGGCGCCCGGGCCACCGGTCTGTGCGTTGCCGGCGTAGGTGAAGCCCCGCGTGTTCCCGGGGGCCGGGCCAACGACGTCAGCCGACGGAACGGTGCCGTCGGGGTAGAGCTGCCCCAGGCTCATCTCCTGGAAAAGGTTGTAGGTCGAGCCCTCGTAGCCCGGGTCGTTGATGACCTTGTCGAGCGAGTTGGCGTGCTCGTTGTAGTCGCGGTCGGTGTAGGCCACCGGGACGACGGGGAACGGCCGGTCGCCGTACCTCGCGGTGTCGAACTCCTCGCCCGGGGGGATGACCTTCGGTCCGTGGCTGGTGACGGTGCCGGTTGCCGTGCCGGCCGTCACCGCGGCCGTCGTGGAGAGGTCACGCCAGACGATGGTGTCGAGCTCCGAGGTCGTGGCTGCCGTGCTCTCGAGCACCAGCGTCGTGGTCGAGTTGGCCGGGACGGTCGGGACGGTCCAGGTGTAGGACGAGGTGCCGTCGGGGGCGATCGCCGAGCCGCTCGTGCCGGCCGGCGCAGTCGCCTTCGTGATGGCAGAACCTGCGGGCGCCGTGACGACCACCTGCACGGCCGTGACCGGCAGGGCACCGTCGTTGCGCAGGATGATCCGCGAGGGGTAGGTGTCGCCCGGCTTGACCCAGCCGACGGCGGAGACGAAGGAGTTCTCCACCTCGAGGCCGCCGATCGAGTCGGTCGAGACGACCGGGCCGTCAGCGGCTGCGGACGACGGCGCCGCAGACGACGCTGCGGACGCGGCAGTGCCGGTGGAGCTGAGCGCGGTGGCGGTCAGCGTCGCGGCGACGAGGGCGGAGACGGCTGCCAGGGCTGGCAGGCGACGACGGAGACGAGACATGGGTTTCCTCGGGGGGCTCGAGACGCATCGGTGGTGCGTCGATGTCGAGGAAACGACGGGAGGAGGGGTGAGGTTACGCACCGGTACTCGCCGGCGTGGCCAGAAATGCCCCGACGCACCAGTGGCGGACCGGCCGAAGCCGATCCGCCACTATGCGGTGCTGTCCGCTCAGGTGGGTCGATCAGTGACCGAGACCGGTCCTGTCGACCTTGCGGTGGAACCGCATGCCGGCCAGGCCACCCAGGAGGGCGCCGATCAGGCTTGCGGCGAGCACGGCCACGGCGGCGATGATGCCGGCGGTGGTCATGGTGCCCTCGTCTAGCGGGATGCGCGGGAAGCTGTTGAGCTCCTTCAACACGTTGAACTCAGCTCCCGCCACGGCGCCGATCACGGCGACGAGGACGGCGATCACGATCGCCCACAGCCACACACCGAGGCCCTGCTTCATCCCGTCGAAGCGAGCCATGCGGCCGGCGACGTAGCCACCGCAGTAGTAGGCCACGAACACGATGACCAGCAGGACGATGCCGCTGACGATGCCGACGGTATCGGCCTGGGAGCTGGCATTGTCCGTGGCCTCGCCGACGGTGGTGTCGGTGGCGAGTCCCACAGCCGTGCCAGCGGCGGCGGCCAGCGCGGTCAGCACGATGGCCATGCCGGTCGCGGTCAGCCAGCCGAAGAAGCACGAGCCGATCTTGAGACCACCGTGCTCCTCCCGCTCGCGGTCGACGACCTCCCGGCGGCCGGGGACGGGGGTGTGCGCCGTCCCCTGCCGGTTCTCATCGTGGAGCGCGTCCGGGTCCACCGCGTGCGACCCCGAGCTGCGCGTCGTGCGGTCCTGATCAGACACGGCGGTCGTCCGTGTCGTTGCCGAGGGAGGTGTCGCCCTCGAGCTCGATCTGCTCCTTGCGGACCTCTTCGTTGACCTGCTGGTGCTCGGTGACGGTCTCCTTGTCGACGCGGACGCGCTCGACCGGGACGGTCTCCTTGTTCACCACGACCTGCTCCTCGGTGAGGACGATGTCGTGCTCCTCGGAGGTGATGTCGCCACCCGACATGGCCTGGTCGACGTTGCCGTCGGTGATCGGCTCACGCTCGAGGCGGACCTCTTCGTGGCTCACCGGCACCGTCGTGGTGACGTTCTCGGTGACGACGTACTTGCGCAGGCGGGCACGGCCGGCCTCGCGCTTCTCGGTGCCGACCTCGACCTGCTCCTCCGAGCGGGTCATCGCCGAGTCCGTGTTGGGGCCCGACGTGTCGTGGCCGGTGTCGCCCGTGGCGGCGTAGGTCTCGCGGTCGTACGACGTGTCGTAGTCAGCGCCACCGATGCCGTAGTAGCGGTAGAGCTCCGCTTCCTCGGTCTCGCTGAGGTGGCTGTCGGCGTCCTCGATCCGCGGGGCGTCCTTGACCTTGTCCTTGTCGTAGGGCACGCGGAGGTCGTTGCCCGTGACCTCGGCCTCGCGCAGGGGGACGAAGGACTCGCCGCCGCCGAACATGCCTGTCTTGACGGTGACCCACTCGGGCTGGCCGGTCTGGTCGTCCAGGTAGACCTGGCCGATGCTGCCGATCTTGCTGCCGTCGTTGTCGACGACGTTGCCGCCACCGGTGAGCAGCTGCTGTGTCTGGTCGGTCGAGATCATGATGATGTTCTCCCTTGGTTGGTTGTGTTTCGAACTGCCGTCAGTCGGTCCTGCTCAGAACTGGCGGGTGCTGCTGTCAGTCGTGCTGTCGTAGTGCTGCGAGGTGATCTCGTAGCTCGTCGAGCCGCCGGCCTGGGTCGTACCCTGCGCGGAAGCCTGCGATGCGGCGTGCTCTGCCTGCCGCGGGATGCTGGGAGCGTTGGCCGCCTGCTCCTTGATGCGGGGAGCTTCCTGCTCGGCCCTGGTGAGGTAGCCCTCCCAGCGGTGCTGCATCGGCTTGATCAGGCCGCCGCCCACGCCGACGACGATGACGCCGACGACAGCCGAGAGGATGGCGATCAGGACTGGGGTCGTGACCGTGGTGGCCACCCCGATCTGGTTAAGGGCCGCGACGACGCCGAGGAACAGGATGAAGACCGACGCGGCGTTGGCCAGCGCCTTTCCGTAGGACAGTCCGCCCAGCGTGTTCTGGATCAGGGTCTTGACTGCTGCGGCGATGGCTGCGGCGACGACCAGGATGATGATGGCCACGATCAGGCTGGGCAGGAAGGTGATGACCTGCGTGATGAGGTCGCTGATCGGGTTGGGGCCGAAGACGCTGAACGCCATCTGCAGGACGAAGAGCGCCAACGTGTAGTAGATCAGCTTGCCCACGACGTCGCTGGCATCCATCTTGGAGTTGGCCATGGCCTTCTTGACTCCGCCCCGCTCGACGGCGCGGTCGAATCCGACCTTCTCGAGCAAGGCGTTGAGGGCCTTGGCCACGAGCTTCGCAACGATCAACCCCACGATCAGGATCACCAGGAACAACACGAGTTTGGGCACGAACTCGGCGATCGTCGTCAAGCCGTTTCTGATTGCAGATTCCATGCGCTTACCTCTTCTGGTCGGGGAGCTCGGTGACCGGGCAGCGCTTCGCCTGCGAAGGGGGAATGGATCTTTTCCGCGACGAATGTGCGGCTCGGTCTCTGCATCGGATCAAGCCCGACGCGAAGTGCTTACGTCGTAAACAAACACCCGCCCACGCGTCGAGGGCAAGGGCGACGCCCCCTTGGGGGTGAGAGGAACACCCGACGTCAGACAGCCCCGAGGGCAGGAGACTCAGGACTCCAGGTGCTCCGTGCGCAGCAGGTTCAACCGCATCATGAGCTCCTCGAGGGCGTCCTCGAACTCCTCGGCAGCGTGGTCCTGGGAGAGCTGGGCGCGCAGCCGCCGCACCGTCGGGTGGGCACGCACGGCGGCGTTGTCACCGGTCCCGTCGTCCAGCACGTCGAGGGGTCCGAGGTCGGCTCCGTGGGTCGACACCTCGAGCAGGAGATGCCCCAGCAGGAAGCTGGTGTAGGCGCGGTAGGCGCCCACCGCGGCCGCGTCGGCGAATCCCTCGTCGACCAGCTCGGCGAGGAAGGTCTCGACCCAGTCAAGGCTGCGCAGGGGCGGGCGCAGCCAAGGCGCCTCGGGCGGTCGGGAGGCCACGAGTGGGAAGGCCTTCGGGTGTTCGAGTGCCACGCGGCGTACGCCATGGGCGAGTCGGACCAGGAAGTCCTGCCAGCCGTCGCGGGGGGAGTCGAGGACGTCGTCGTCGCGCTCCATCCTCTCGACGAGGGTCTCGACGACCGCGTCCAGCAGCTCCTCCTTGCCGGGCACGTAGCGGTAGAGGGCCATGGCCTCGACACCGAGCTCGTTGCCCAGCCGGCGCATGGTCAGCCCCGGGAGTCCGTGCGTGTCGATGAACTCGACAGCTGCGTCGACGATGCGCTCGCGTGACAGCGGCTGCCGGGCGGACAACGGTTCGAGACCGGCCACCGCGCGCAGGTCGACGTCGGGGAGCTCGGGGGCGTGTTCGTCACGGCTGGGCATGACGGACCTCGCTCAGCCGCCGCGAGGCGGACAGCAGGTGCAGCACGGTCATCACGACTCCGATCGTCGTCATCCCCGGGTCCGGGTGACTTCACCGTAGGCGCTCCGGCCCCAGGGCGGGAGGTCAGCGCCCGACATACGACGGCCCGGCGGGATCTCTCCCACCGGGCCATCGTGTCGGTCTCGGTATCGACCGAGAGGCGACCGACTACTCGCCGCGGATGAACTTCTCGAGCTCCGCGCGGCCGATGTCGTCGGGCATCTGCACCGGCGGGCTCTTCATCAGGTAGGTCGACGCGGGGATGATCGGGCCACCCACGCCTCGGTCCATGGCGATCTTCGCGGCGCGCACGGCGTCGATGATGATGCCGGCCGAGTTGGGTGAGTCCCAGACCTCGAGCTTGTACTCCAGGTTGAGCGGGACGTCACCGAAGGCGCGGCCCTCGAGGCGGACGTAGGCCCACTTACGGTCGTCGAGCCAGGCGACGTAGTCGGACGGCCCGATGTGGACATTGCGGTCGCTGATCTTGTCGGCCAGCTCGCCCTTGAGGTTGGACGTCACGGCCTGGGTCTTCGAGACCTTCTTGGACTCCAGCCGCTCGCGCTCAAGCTTGTTCTTGAAGTCCATGTTGCCGCCGACGTTGAGGTGGTAGTTGCGGTCCAACGTCACACCGCGTTCCTAGAACAGCTTCGCCATGACGCGGTGCGTGATGGTGGCGCCGACCTGCGACTTGATGTCGTCACCGACGATCGGGACGCCGGCGTCCTCGAACTTCTTGGCCCACTCCGGGTCCGAGGCGATGAAGACGGGGAGGGCGTTGACGAAGCCGCACCCGGCGTCGATGGCGCACTGGGCGTTGATCTTTTCCGCGTCCTCGGACCCGTCCGGCAGGTAGGAGACGACGACGTCCGCGCGGGCGGCCTTGAGCGCAGCAACGACGTCCACCGGCTCGACCGGGGACTCGTCGATGGTCATGCGGTAGTACTTGCCGAGACCGTCCATGGTCGGGCCACGCTGGACCTCGACACCCACCGTGGGGACGTCGCAGATCTTGATCGTGTTGTTCTCCGAGGCGTTGATGGCCTCCGAGAGGTCCTTGCCGACCTTCTTGTCGTCGACGTCGAAGGCGGCGACGAACTCGACGTCGGAGACGTGGTATTCCCCGAACTTGACGTGCATGAGACCCGGCACGTCAGCGGTCGGGTCGGCGTCCTTGTAGTACTCCACGCCCTGGATGAGGGAGGTGGCGCAGTTGCCCACCCCCACAATTGCTACTCGTACGGACCCCATGGGGCTCTCCTGTCTCTTTTCGGTCTCTGGCCGGACTGGTGGCCTTCTGACCTGGCTCTTGGCTGCTGGCTGTCTGGTTCTTACTGATCGGTGCTGGTGCTGGTGCTGGCCTGGTGCTCGGGCGAGGTCTCGCCTCGCTCGGCTGAGATCAGCTCGGAGAGCCAGCGCACCTCACGCTCGACCGACTCCACCCCGTGCCGCTGAAGCTCTTCTGCATACCTGTTGACCTCGGCCTGCGTGCGCTCGAGATCGGACTGGACGCGAGCGAGCCGCTCCTGGAGACGGGTTCGCCGTCCCTCCAGGACCCGGAGTCGGATCTCCATGTCGGTGCGCCCGAAGAAGGCGAACCGGATGTCGAAGTTGTCGTCCTCCCACGCGGTGGGACCGACTTCCGACATCAGGCGTTCGAACTCGCTGTGCCCGGCCGCAGTGACCTCGTAGACGATCCGCGGGCGTCGGGTGACCGGCGTCGTGGTGGCGACGGCCTCCTTGATGAGGTCGGCGCGGAGCATCTTCTTCAAGGCCGGGTAGAGCGAGCCGTAGGACAGCACTCGTCCCCACCCCAGCATGAGGTTGAGCCGCTTGCGCAGCTCGTAGCCGTGCATGGGTCCCTCGTGCAGCAGTCCGAGGACTGCCAGCTCGATGGTCTCAGCGCGACGTGCCATACGACCTATCGTAGCGATATATCCACGGGACGCTAGTTGAGGCGTTGCTCGGGGTACCGGTCGGCCGCGCGAGTCGAGCGAACGAGGGCCTTCGACGTACCCTTGCGCGCGTGACCAAGCGCAGAGCCGACGGTCGTCCCGTCACCCGCAAGCCGAACAAGCCGAAGAGGACGGCCGGTCAGCGCGCCCGCGGCGTGTTCAAGGCCCTCCTGATCTTCGGACTGGTCGGCCTGCTGCTCGGTGTCGGCCTGTTCGTCGTGCTCTACCAGGCCATCGCCATCCCCCAGCCCGACGAGACGTTCAAGGCGCAGACCACCTTCGTCTACTACAGCGACGGCAAGGACGAGCTCGGCACCTTCTACGACGACCAGAACCGCGAGTCGATCTCGCTCAAGGAGATGCCGCAGTCCATGCAGGACGCGGTCGTCGCCGCCGAGAACCGCACCTTCTGGACCGACCAGGGCATCGACCCGAAGGGCATCCTCCGCGCGGCCTTCTCCAACGCGCGGGGCAACGCCCAGCAGGGCGCGTCGACCATCACCCAGCAGTACGTCAAGATCCTCTACCTCTCCAGCGAGCGCAGTTACACGCGCAAGGCCAAGGAGGCGATCGTCTCGCTCAAGCTGCAGAACCAGCTGAGCAAGACCGAGATCCTCGAGGGCTACCTCAACACCATCTACTTCGGCCGCGGCGCCTACGGCGTGCAGGCGGCGGCGAAGGCCTTCTTCGACAAGGAGGCCAAGGACCTCAGCCTGCGCGAGAGCGCAGTGCTGGCGACCACGCTCAACAACCCCTCTCGCTACGACCCCGCCGACGGCAAGGAATCGCGCCAGGCGCTGAAGGAACGCTTCGGCTACGTCCTCGACGGCATGGCCGACATGGGGACGATCTCGGCGGAGGAGGCCGAGACGGCCGCCAAGCGACTGCCGAAGTTCCCCAAGATCGCGGCGCAGAGCCAGTACGGCGGCCAGCGCGGCCACATGCTGGAGCTCGTCAAGGACGAGCTGCTGCGCCTCGGGTTCGACGATGAGGAGATTGACGGCGGCGGGCTCCGGGTGACCACGACCTTCACGCCTGAGGCGATGGCGGCGGTGGAGAAGGGGGTGCTCGAGCAGCGACCCGAGGGATTCTCCGACTCCCAGCTCCACGTCGGTGCGGCGACCGTCGAGGTCGGCACCGGTGCCCTGCGCGGGTTCTACGGCGGGCAGGACTACCTCGACTCCCAGCTCAACTGGGCCTCGGCCGGTGGCCAGGGTGGCTCGACGATGAAGGTCGCCGCGCTGGTGGCCGCGATCAAGGACGGCTACGAGCTGGAGGACACCTTCGAGGGCAACTCGCCCTACGTGCTGGAGGACGGCACCGACGTCGAGAACCAGGGCGACACCGACTACGGCTCGGCGATCTCGATGATCACCGCGGCCGAGAACTCGGTGAACACCGCCTTCATCGACATGACCATCGGCATGGACGACGGGCCGGAGAAGATCATCGCGGCCGCAGGCGACCTCGGCATCCCGCCGGGTGAGCCCAGCAAGAAGGTCAAGGGCATCCCCAACTCATCGCCCGGGCTGGAGCCGATCACCGGCGTCGCCCTCGGCAACGCGACCGTGAGCCCGATCAACATGGCCAACGCCTACGCCACGATCGCCGGTCAGGGGCAGCGCTCGACGGTGCACGTGATCGAGAAGGTCGTGGACGCCACTGGCGAAGAGCGCTACACATGGAAGAACGACAGCACCCGGACCGTCGACGAAGACATCGCCGCCGACGTCTCCTACTGCCTGCAACAGGTGGTGCAGTCCGGTTCGGGCACGGCGGCGCTCGAGCTCGGTCGGCCGGCGGCCGGCAAGACCGGCACCGCGACCAACGGTGACGGCGAGGTCTCCTCGGCCTGGTTCGCGGGCTACACGCCGCAGATGGCCACCGCTGTGATGTACGTCCGGGGCAAGGGCAACGAGCAGCTCGAGGGCTGGTTGCCGTCCTACTTCGGAGGCGCCTACCCCGCCGAGACGTGGACCGCGATCATGGGGACGCTCATGGAGGGCCTCGAGGTCGAGGACTTCCCGGAGCCCGCGTACGTCGAGGGCGACGCGCCGGACGAGGGGCACGAGGCGTACATCCCGCCGGAGACCACCTCCAACCCGCAGCCCCAGCCGCAGCCCACGCGGAAGCCCACCAAGTCGGCGACCATCACCGCCGAGCCGAGCCCGACGCAGACGGAGACCGTGACGCCGACCCCGACTCCCACTCCCGCTCCGACCCCGGTCCCGCCGCCGACCGAGACCCCGACCGAGACGATCCCGGTGCCGCCGCCGACGACCCCCCCTCCCTCGGAGACGACTCCACCACCGTCCAGCCCGGCCGCCCGGGCGGCACACCGCCAGCGCGCGCTGCGCTGAGATCGACCGACTCGGGTGGGATCACCGGACGGTGAAACCGTGACGGCGCACAACCACCGGCCGTCCGGCGCGCTCGAGGCTCAGGTGGCACCCAGTCGCGAGGACCCGGTGGTCCGTTCGGTCAGTGAGGCCGTCGGCGGTCCGCTCGGCGACCACGCCGGACGTCACCCCTGGTGGACCCCGCTGCGCGTGGTGCTGCTCCTGGCGTCCGTGGCGATGTCGCTGGGCATCCTGGCCAAGGCGCCCTGCCTCGACACGGCCGGCGGCTCCGGGACCGGGCGCTACACCGCGCTCTGCTGGACCGACACCTCGACGGCCTACGTGCAGCACGGCCATGCCGAGGGTTACTGGCCCTTCACCGACGACGCGCAGGTGCGTGCGCGCTACTCCCCGGGCTGGGTGCCGCCGCTGCCGGCGTACGTCGCATTCGTCACCCAGCGCATCACGGCCGTGGCCAGTGGCTCACCCGACCTCGACGAACGGGCGCGGCTCCCCGTGAGCGAGGTCGTCACGCGCCCGGAGGTGCTGCGCGAGGCGCGGATCTTCACCTTGGTCAATGCCGTGCTGCTGGCCGCCGCGGGACTGCTCGCGGCCGGCCTGCTGACGCGGCTGCGCCGTCGCCGGCCGTGGGACGCCGCGGCCTTCGCCGCCGCTCCTGTGCTCGTGCTCTTCTTCCCCATCACCTGGGACCTGCTGGCGGCCGCCGCCGTGGCGGGCGCTCTGTGGGCCTGGGCCCAGCAGCGACCCGCCGCGACCGGGCTCGCCATCGGGCTCGGCGCGGCCACCTCGCCCTTCGTGGCGCTGCTGCTCGTCCCGGCACTCGCGCTGCACCTGCGTCATCGACGTCCTCGCGAGGCAGGCACCCTCGCCGCCGTCGCGGTCGCCACGTGGTCGGCCCTGATGGCGCCCGCGCTGCTGAGCTCGCCGCCGGCGTGGCAGACGTCCTGGCGGGGGTTCTTCCACGGCGCCGACATCGGTTCCAGCTGGCTGCTGGTGAGCCAGGTGCTCGGCTGGAACCCGTCGCCAACGGTGATGGTCGCGGTGACGGCGGCCGGACTGTTGCTCGCCGGCGCCGTGGTGGTGGGGCTGGCCTGGCGGACGCGGTGGTCCTTCGCGAGCCTCGGCACGCTGCTGATCGCCCCGGCCCTGATCCTCAGCCCCGCCTCGGCGCCGTCCTACGCCCTGGTGCTCCTGCCTCTCGCTGTGGCCGCCGTGCGGTCATGGAGCCACCTGCTCATCTGGCAGGGGTGCGAGGTCGTCCACTGGGCCCTGCTCGGCTTCTACCTCGGTGGCGCCCTGGCCCCGGCTGGTGGCGGAGAGGCGCGGGCCTACTGGTGGGCCGTCGCGATGCGCATCGGCGGGCTCGTGTGGCTGGTCGCGGCGACGAGGAGGCACGCCGACGATCCCGACTCAGCTGATGTCGACCCGGTCGAAGGTGGTCGCAGTGAAGCGGACCCGGACCTCGATGTCCTCGCCCACACCGGGCACGCGCGCGCCTGAGGGCAGGAACAGCATCGAGGCCTGCATGTGCGGTGGCTCGGCGAAGAGCCGCTGCTTGCCGTCGATCGCGAACGGCGAACGCACCAGACCGACGACGTCCATGCCGCTGCGGGCGATGGTGGCAGCCCTGCTCCTGAGTGACTGGTCGCCGCTCGGCGCCTCCAGCCCGATGCCGTGCGCCGTACCGCCACTCACGATCAGAAGGTGGCCGCTCTTCGGCATCGAGCGCCCGCGATAGCCGAACGCCTCCCCACGCTCGAGGGGGTGGACGTCGAGCACGGTGGCAGTGACGCTGAGGGCGGTCCGGTCGCCGAGCCACAGGTCGGTGCCGACGCGGGGGCGGATGACGAAGTCGGGGAAGGACGAGCGGAGCCGGGTGAGCTCACCGATCGTCAGGTGGCTGACGAAGACCGTGCGCGTCGGGAGCCCGGTGGAGACCACGTCGTTGAGGAGGCGTTCCACCTCCCCGACGTGGGAGGCGGTGTTGAGGGGTAGGTGCATCGAGACGCCGACCAGTCCCGCGAGCCGCCGGTCGTCCAGCACGCGGGCGGCCTCGACCAGCTCGCGCCGCGTCATGCCGTGCCGCCGCATCGAGGTGAGCTGCTCCAGCACGAAACGGGCGTCGGGCTTGCGCTCGGTCAGGTCCCGCACGTCCTCGGTCCTGCTGACGGTGTGGATCACGCGGTTCGACAAGGTCTCCGAGACGTCGAGCGCCGCGCCCAGGGGACGCCACGGCGTGAGGACCTGGAGGTCGCCGGAGAACCGGTCGGCTGCCTGCGCGAGCTCGAGGTAGGTGCCGAGCGCCAGCACGTCGATGCCTGTGCCTGTCTGCTCCGACTGGGTGGTCAGCCACTCGCACCGGCGTGCCAGGGAGCCGATGCCGAAGCCGTAGCCGTTGCCCTTGGCCACCGGCACGATGCCTGGCCGCGCGCTGACGGTGTGGAGGAGGTGCTGGCGCCAGCGGTCGCCGTCCACGCACAGTCGCAGGCTCATGAGCGGCGCGCCATGTAGAGGTCGAACGCCTTGTAGATCGCCCGGTTGAGCGGGAGGTCCCACTCGCCGACGTACTCGACGGCCTCACCGCCCGTCCCGACCTTGAACTGGATGAGCCCCACGTGGGGGTCGTCGGGGTCCAGGGTGTCGGTGATGCCGCGGAGGTCGTACACCTCGGCCCCGTTGGCCATGGCGTGGCGGATCATCTCCCACTGGACGGCGTTGGAGCCGCGGACCTCGCGCTTCTCGGTGGAGCTGGCGCCGTAGGAGTACCACGCGTGCGTACCGACCTGGATGCCGATCGTGCTCGCGACGAGGTCCCCCTCGTGACGAGCCAGCCACAGCGTGATCCGGCCGGCTGCCTCGTCGTTGAGTGCGTCGTACATCGTCTGGAAGTAGCCGAGCGGGCGCGGCGTGAAGTGGTCACGCTCGGCGGTGTGGACGTAGAGGTCGTGGAAGGCCTTCAGGTCGGCGCGCGTGCCCTGCTCGACGACCACACCCTCCTTGGCAGCCTTCTTGATGTTGCGTCGCCAGAGCTGGTTCATCCCCTTGAGGACGCCGTCCTCGGTCCGGGGAACCACGGTGTCCCCGGCAGGCTCGGTCAGGGCGATCACAAAGTTGTACTTCGGCTGGCCGGCCGCGAAGCCACCCTCAGCTCCCTGGGGACGCCAGCCGAGCTCGTGGAGCTGGGCGACGACTGCCGCGCCGTCACGTGATCGCTCGAGCGGAGGCACGTCGGTCAGGCGGCGGACTGCGTCGTCTGCGATGCCAGCCTTGACCTGCGCTGCGCTCCACCGACGCGTGATGACGGGCGGCCCCATGCGTACGCCGAAGGCCCCCTGCAACTTCGCGTGGGCAGCCAGCGGCTCGAGCCAGGTGCCGAGCTCGTCGTCGGTCCAGTCGATGACCGGACCCTCGGGCAGGTAGGCAAGGAAGCGCTTGACCTTGGGCAGCTGGCGGTACAGCACGAGCGCGGCACCGACCAGCTCGTCGTCGCGGAACCAGCCCAGCGACTCGGCGCGCCACTCCGGCTTGACCTTCGCCCAGCCGGGCGTCTGGAGGAAGCTGGCGCTGGACCTGGCCGCGATGAACCGGGAGTGCTCAGCCGTCGTGATGGTGCGGATCGTGACGGGTGCCGTGCCGGAGGTGCTCACGCGGCGAGGCTATCCGAGACGCCGGAAAGCAGGCTGGTGGCGGTCTGGGCCACGAATGACTAGAAGTCATCCCTCCCCTGAGGGCTAGGTGGCATGACTTCGGGGATCCGTCGTTCTTGCTGTCAACGACGACACGCACGGCGAGCCCGATCTCGAGGGGCGTTCGACACCGCAGTCCGTCGAAACGCTTGGTCCACGAGGGACCAGGCCTCTTTTGAGGGAGTAAGAGAACGAGCGCCAACCTGGATCGACGTCACATCCGACTCGCCGCCGCAGCCGTCCTCTCGCTCGGCCTACTAGAGCAGTGTCATCGTGACCGCCGACCCGGTGGTCACGGCCGGCTGATCGCGCTCAGAGGCGCTCGCGCAGCCAGTCGGCGTCGGCCCGGTGCTCGGCCGTCGCCCCAGGTGTCTCCAGGACGACGGGCGCTCCCGCCTCGCGGACGACCGCGGCCAGCAGGTCGGCGTCGATGCGTCCCGCCCCGAGGTTGGCGTGCCGGTCTGCACCGGAGTCGAAGTCGTCGCGACTGTCGTTGCAGTGCACCAGGTCGATGCGTCCGGTGATCGCCAGGACGTCGCCGACCACGGTCTCGAGCGCGTTGCCGCCTGCGTGGGCGTGGCACGTGTCGAGGCAGAAGCCGACCATGTCGGCCTGTTCGCAGGCGCTGATGGCGTCGAAGACACCGGCGATCCGCTCGAGGTAGCGCGTCATGGCGTTGTCGCCGCCGGCGGTGTTCTCGATCAGCAGCGGGATCTTCAGGTCGGTCGCGTCGATGGCCTTGCGCCAATTGTCGAACCCGACGCTCGGGTCGTCGCCCTTGTTGACGTGCCCGCCGTGCACGATCAGGCCCTTGGCCCCGATCTCGGCCGCGGCGTCGACGTGCTGCTGGAGGAGCTTGCGGCTGGGGATCCGGATGCGGTTGTTGGTCGTCGCGACGATGACGATGTAGGGCGCGTGCACGTAGAGCGCGACCCCCGCCTCCGCCGCCGCCGCCCGGAGCGCTGCTGCGCCACCGGCGTATGCGACCTCGGGGCCCTTGAAGCCCTGCGGGTCGCCGAGGAAGAACTGCACCAGCGGAGCGCGACGCGACTGCGCCTCGCGGACCGGGTCGGACTGAGCGACGTGGGCACCGATGGCGAGCGAGGCGGTCTGGTCGGCGGTGGGACTCATGGCACAGACGTTAGAGGAGTACGCCGACAGCGACCGTCGCGCAGACGGCCACGATCGCCGCGCAGGCCGCAACGGCGCTCCAGGCGAGCCAGTCGACCGGCTGCCGCGGCGAGGGATGCCGGTCGAGGACGGGTGGGCCGGGCTCGAAGGGGACGGCCAGCCGCCGGAGCAGGCGCAGCGCCGCCTCCGCGGACGCCAGCCGCTGCTCGGGGTCGGTCACCAGCAGGCGTTCGAGCAGCGGTCGTAGCGGACCCGACCCGATCCGACCCTGGCGTTCGGGCGGCAACCCGGTCAGCAGCTCCAGACCGACGCGGCCCACGGCGTAGAGGTCCTGGGCCGGGTCCGGCACGGCGCCGCGGGCCTGCTCGGGGGCCATGTAGCCGTCGGTGCCGATGGCCCCAGGGACCGTGGTGTAGCGAGCGTCGGCGATCGGGGCCGCGACCCCGAAGTCGGCAAGACGCACGTGTGGTCGGTCGTGACCTGTGGCGTCGAGCAGCAGGTTGGCGGGTTTGACGTCGCGGTGGACCAGCCCCGCTGCGTGCACCGCGGCCAGGCCCTGCAGGAGCTGCTCGAGCAACGCAGCGGCGTACCCGACGGGGAGCGGGCCGTGCGCGTCGAGCACGTCACGCACCGAGCCACCCGTGACGAGGTCCATCGCGAGGACCACGGTGTCGTCCTCGGCGGCCCACCCGGTCGGCGCGACCACATGGGGGTGACGGATCCGGACCGCCTGCTCGCGGACGAACCTCAGGAGGAGCGCCGCGCTGTGCTGCCCGAGCACCTTGACGGCGACGACCTGGCCCGTGCGCACATCGCGTGCCCGCCACACCGACCCCATCCCACCGGTGCCGATCTGGTCGAGCATCGCGTAGCGGCCGGCGATCACGGTGCGGTGGCGAGGGCGGGACACCGGCTGGGACACGGGGGCCGATCGCATGGGACTGACGCTAGCGGCGACGAGTGGTACGCGCGTCCGTTCATCCACAGCCTGCCGGGCGGCGCCCGGTCCTGCCGCTGATTGAGCCATCGCGTGCGGCGCTGTTAACCTTGCCCGTCGCCCCCTCTCCGTTGGGGGCATCCTCCTGCCACGGAACGTCCGTGGCCGCCCTTAGTCCGAAGGAGGTAGACACGCATGACGCGTGCCTACGAAGTCATGGTGATCCTCGACCCCAGTCTCGAGGAGCGCACCATCGAGCCGTCGCTCGACAAGTACCTCAACGTCATCCGCAAGGACGGCGGCAGCGTCGACAAGGTCGACGTCTGGGGTCGCCGTCGTCTGGCCTACGAGGTCAAGAAGAACGCCGAAGGCATCTACGTGGTCATCTCGCTGCAGGCCGAGCCGGCCACGGTCAAGGAGTTCGACCGCCAGCTCACGCTCAACGAGTCGATCCTGCGTACGAAGGTCCTGCGTCCCGACGCCAAGTGAGACGTGCCCGCAAGGGCGCTCTCGAGGACCCTCGGGAAACAACTGTCGGTGCCGCCCGCCATGGTGGCCACCGACATCACTGATCAGCTGACTTCTAGGGAGACCTGACATGGCAGGCGAGACGATCATCACCGTCGTCGGCAACCTCGTCGACGACCCGGAGCTGCGCTTCACCCCCTCGGGGGCCGCCGTGGCGAACTTCCGGATCGCGTCGACTCCGCGCACCTTCGACAAGCAGAGCAACGAGTGGAAGGACGGCGACGCGCTGTTCCTGTCCTGCTCGGTGTGGCGCCAGGCTGCTGAGAACGTCGCGGAGTCCCTGCAGCGCGGCATGCGTGTCGTCGTGCAAGGTCGCCTCAAGTCCCGTCAGTACGAGACCCGCGAGGGTGAGAAGCGCACCGTCTTCGAGATCGAGGTCGAAGAGGTCGGACCGTCGCTGAAGTACGCCACGGCCAAGGTCACCCGCGCCAACCGCTCCGGCGGTGGCGGCGGCGGTGGCTTCGGTGGTGGCGCTGCCGGCGGCTCCGCGGGTGGGGCTCCGGCCGACGACCCGTGGGCCACGCCCGCTCCCCAGCAGGGCGGCGGCTACGGCGGGCAGCAGGGCGGTGGCAACCAGGGAGCCTCCTCCGCGCCCGCCAACGATCCATGGGGTGCCCCCGGCGTCGGGGGCGGCTCGGACGAGCCCCCGTTCTGATCGTCCCCGACTGGTCACACAGTCCTGCACAGACGTTTCAAACCAACCGAATACAACCTCAACCATTCCGCCCCTGTCCTACGACCGGGCCGGGCTTCTAGAAAGGGAGCACCACAATGGCCAAGGCAGTGATTCGCAAGCCGAAGAAGAAGGTTTGCCAGTTCTGCAAGGAGAAGGCGACTGGTGTCGACTACAAGGACACCACCCTGCTCCGGAAGT
>NZ_JAOPXV010000071.1 GCF_025964975.1 Nocardioides sp. | reverse complement strand
CTGACCGCTCTGTGCTCGAGCAATGCGGTGTCGACCGCCCACTGGAGCGCGGCATCGGCCGCCGGCGAACCGTCGAAGCCGACCAAGATGTCCTGCGTCGATTCGTCCATACCCTGAGGCTGCTCCGCTCGGCACCCTGACGGCAGGGTCATTGGTCCCTCGTCACCGGGTCCAGGGACCATCGACGTCGTAGACCGGGACCCCTGACCCTATCGGCGGGCGGGCCCGTGCTTGCACGCTGGACAGGAGTCACGGCGTACGGGCCGTGAGCAACGACACCGACAAGCAAGCAAGGAGCACGCTGATGAGCACTCTGGTCGTGTACGAGTCCATGTGGGGCAACACCGAGATCGTCGCCCGTGCCGTAGCCGAAGGGATCGGCCACGATGTCGCGATCGTCCATGTGTCCGACGCTCCGGTGCCAGTGCCGGACGACGTCGACTGCCTGGTGGTCGGCGGACCAACCCATGCCTTCTCGCTGAGCCGCCCTACGACGCGGCGCGATGCCGTCGCCAAGGGCGCTCCCGATGCGCACACCGGGCGTGGCGTGCGCGAGTGGCTGGCGCAGCTGAAGGCCACGGATCGCATCGACGTGGCAACCTTCGGCACGCGCGTCGGCTCCGTCCGCCACTTGCCCGGGTCCGCGGCCAAGGCGGCGGGCAGAGAAGTACGTCGCCACCGCCTCGGGCGCCTGGTCGCAACCGTGAGCTTCTACGTGGACGACATGGCCGGGCCGCTGCAGGCGGGAGAGGTCGAGCGCGCCCGCGCGTGGGGACAGGAGTTGGCTGCGCAACGCGTCAGTCACGGGAACGGTGCTTAGTGAGCGGCCCGTCCTTGTCACCAAGCGACCGGCAACGTCGGCTCGTCGGTCCTCACTGCCCTGACCACCTATGGCGGCGGCAGGAAGTTGTGGCCGTGTTGAGGGCCAACTCGCCTCGACGCCTGAATCCTGCCCGGGGGTGCCACGACTCGCTGCCGCGGAGGATGCGCACCACCCGCGCCGGACGGCGCGCCTCCCGCTGCAGCGCGCCCCCAGGAGCTACACAAGTGCCTGTCCGGCGACGTATGAGACCGCCGGGCGCCGACCAGTGACATTGGTGAAACCCCGGCACGTATGAGTTGCCGGGGTTTCGGGCGTCTTCCGGACCGAAGTCCTTCCGACAGGCACTGTTCTATGCCCGCTGCGGCGTCCTGGGCAAGAGGTCCGTGAGACAAGATTGCCCGCGCTCGGCGTGTCGCCCCGGACACGCGGGGGCAGCTGACGTTGCGCCCACCTCAGGGGTGGCCGGACACGTAGTCATCGATCTCGCCGAGGACCCGAGACTTCACGTCCGGCGGCGCGAAGGACGATCGGACGGCCGTCCTCGCAAGATCGGCCACCCCGTCCGAGGAGAGAGCGAGCAGGTCCGCAGCGATCGCATACTCCGCATTCAGCGTCGTCCCGAACATCGGCGGGTCGTCTGAGTTGATCGTCACCGGCACTCCCGCCTCCGCGAAGACACTGAGCGGGTGCTCGGAGAGGCTGGCGACGGCCCGCGTCGCGACGTTCGACGAGGGGCACACCTCGAGGGTGATCTCTTCGTCGGCGAGGTGCCTGAGCAGCGCCGGGTCCGCGGCGGCGGACGTCCCGTGGCCGACCCGCTCGGCCACGAGCAGCCGGAGAGCCTCCCACACGGTCTCCGGGCCGGTGGTCTCCCCGGCGTGCGGCACCGAGTGCAGCCCAGCCGCCCGCGCGGCGTCGAAGTGCGGCTGGAACTGCGCTCGCGGTACGCCGATCTCGGGGCCGCCGAGGCCGAAGCCGACCAGCGCCGACGGGCCGTGGTCCAGGGCGTAGGCCAACGTCGCGTCAGCAGCCGGGATCCCGGACTCACCGGGAATGTCGTAGATCCACCGCAGCACCAGGCCGAAGTCACGCTCGGCCGCCGTCCGAGCGTCCTCGATGGCCTCGGTGTAGGCCTCGATCGGCATGCCGATGTCGTCGCGATCAGGACGGACAGAGGTGTACGGCGTGCACGTGAGCTCGGCGTAGCGGAGCCGCTGCCCCACTGCCATCTCGCGAGCGACCTCATAGGTCAGCAACCGCACGTCCTCAGGAGTGCGGACGAGGTCGACGACCGCGAGGTAGACCTCGATGAAGTGCGCGAAGTCGCGGAATTCGAAGAACGCCCGCAGCGCCTCGGGGTCTTCAGGCACGGTCCCGGGGTGCCGGGCCGCCAGCTCGGCGACGATCCGTGGGGACGCCGAGCCGACGTGGTGGACGTGCAGCTCGGCCTTGGGCAGGCCGGCGATGAAGTCGGTCAGGAGCGCGTCAGTCACGCCCTGAGTCTTGCACCGCCGACCGACCGGCGATCAGTCCCGGGTGGATCAGCCCAGCCCGGCGCGGATCGCGTCGGCGTACTCCTGCGGGGTCGATCCGGCGAGCTCACCATCGATGAACACCGTCGGCGTGCCGTTGACCTCGTCCACGGACATCTGCTCGGTGGCGTTCTCGATCCACTGGGCGAAGACCTTGTTCTCGATGGCGCTGCGGACCTCCGACTCGTCGGCCCCCGCTGCCGCGGCGGCTGCGATGAGCTCGTCGTCCTCCGGGCCGTCCGTGCCCTCGTCGGGCTGGTTGGCGAAGAGGTCATCGTGGAACGCCTTGAACGCGTCGACGCCAGCAATGTCGAGCACCACCGCGGCGGCGTTCAATGCGCGTGAGGAGTACTCGTTGCCGGACGCACGGTCCAGGAAGGACACCATGCGGTAGTCCACCTTCACGGTGCCCGCCTCGATGCCCGCGTTGAGCTCTTCCCCGATCTCCTTCTCGAACTCGGCGCAGACCGGGCACTGGAAGTCCTCGTAGATCGTGACCGTGGTCGGTGCCGCGTGGTCTCCGACGACGACGCCGTAGTCGTCGACCACGCCAGCGGGCGGCGTGGCGGCCTCACCGGTCGTGTTGCGGAGGTTCTGGACCAGGAAGCCGGCGGCCACCACGAAGACCAGCGCGGCGACCACGCCTCCGATGAGAAGCAGTCGACGGCGCTTCTCCTTGCGCTCCTGCTCCGCCTTCAGGGCAGCGGCCCGAGCGGCCCGCTCAGCGGTCTTGTTGACGTTGCGCTTCGACATCCCCATCCTCTCCGTCGCCCGGTCCGGGCGAGACTTCACCCGCACGAGGCGGGAAGACAACAGCATCCAGTGACCAACGAGTGCGTGGCCAGACCACGAGCCAGACGGACAGCAGCAGCAACCCGAGGTCCCGGGCGATCTCCGCGGGGTACTTCGAGGAGGCACCCTCCTCGAGACCACCGCCACCGAAGCACCCGCAGTTGATCTCGAGCCCACGAGCCCAGGCCGACGCGATGCCGAACATGAAGAGGCCGAACAGCATCCCTGAGATCACCCCCATCGAGCGGGTCAGCAGGCCGAGCACGAGGCACACGCCGATGACGACCTCGACGATCGGCAGCAGGTGCCCGACGGTGGGGACGACGGCCTCGGGCAGCAGGTCGTAGGCACGCACGGCTCGTACGCTCTCGGCAGGATCGGGAAGCTTGATCGCACCCGCCACGATCCAGACACTGCCGGTGATCAGCCGCGCCAGGAGACCGATCCGCTGCTTCACGCCCCAGACGATAGGGCGCGTGGCTGAGGCGCTGCTGAGAGGGCTGAGTAGGGTGCACACCGTGAATGAGCGACTTGTCTGGATCGACTGCGAAATGACCGGCCTCGAGCTGGGAGCCGACGCGCTGGTCGAAGTCGCCGCGCTGGTCACCGACTTCGACCTCAACGTCCTGGGTGAGGGGATCGACGTGGTCATCAAGCCTCCGCCGGAGGCGTTGGAGCAGATGATCGACTTCGTGCGCACGATGCACGTCACGTCCGGGCTCCTCGAGGAGCTCGACGGCGGCCTCACGATGGCCGATGCGGAGCAGCAGGTGCTCGCCTACATCAAGGAGCACTGCCCCGACGGCAGTCGCCCTCCGCTGGCCGGCAACACGGTGGCCACCGACCGCGCGTTCCTGGCCCGCGACATGCCCACGCTGGAAGGCTTCCTGCACTACCGCAACGTGGATGTCTCCTCCATCAAGGAACTGGCCCGCCGCTGGTACCCCCGCACCTACTTCGCCGCCCCGGCCAAGCGCGGCAACCACCGGGCGCTCGCTGACATCCAGGAGAGCATCGAGGAGCTGCGCTACTACCGTGAGGCCGTCTTCGTCCCGCAGCCCGGCCTCGACACCGCGTCGGCGCGCGAGGTCGCTGCCAAGCACGCCGGCGCCATCACCGGGCGGGCCCCCGATTCCGGGCCCACTGCCTGATTGCCCTACACTTCTCATCGGCCTCGCGCCTGCGCGAGGGGCCATGGTGGGTATAGCTCAGCTGGTAGAGCGCCGCCTTGTGGTGGCGGATGTCGCGGGTTCAAGTCCCGTTACTCACCCCAATGCATCGAGCCCCTGACCGCAGCAGCGGTCAGGGGCTCGATCGTTTTCAGGAGACTGTTGGCCGCCCGTTCCAGGGCGGACGGACCGGCATCAGGCCACTGAGGCGAGCCCCTCCGACGGAGTCTCCTCACGCCAAGCGGCGCCGTTGCGGGGGGCGTTGTAGGCCTCGAGGTCGATGATTCCCTCGCGCTTGGCCACCAGGGTCGGGACGAGCGCCTGACCGGCGACGTTGACCGCGGTGCGGCCCATGTCGAGGATCGGGTCGATGGCGAGCAGGAGCCCGACCCCCTCAAGAGGCAGACCCAGGGTCGACAGCGTGAGCGTCAGCATGACGGTCGCCCCGGTGACGCCGGCCGTGGCGGCGGAGCCGATGACCGATACGAAAGCAATCAGGACGTAGTCGGTGATCGAGAGGTCCAGACCGAAGAACTGGGCGACGAAGATCGCCGAGATCGCCGGGTAGATCGACGCGCAACCGTCCATCTTGGTCGTCGCGCCGAGGGGTACGGCGAACGACGCGTAGGCGCGGGGCACGCCGAGGTTGCGCTCGGTGACCGACTGGGTCACCGGCATCGTGCCGACGGAGGAGCGGGACACGAACGCCAGGGACAGCGCGGGCCAGGCGCCGGAGAAGAACTGCTTGACCGACAGCCCGTTGAGACGCAGCAGCACCGGGTAGACCCCGAAGACCACCAGCGCCAGTCCGGCGTAGATCGCGACGGTGAACGTTCCCAGCGAACCGAGTGCGTCCCAGCCGTAGGTCGCGACCGCGTTGCCGAGGAGGCCCACCGTGGCGATGGGCGCGAGGAGGATGACCCACCAAAGGACCTTCTGCACGACGGCCAGCGCGGAGCGCACCAACGCGAGGAACGGGTCAGCTGCCTCGCCGACCTTGAGCGCGGCGATGCCGACGGCGATCGCGACGACCAGGATCTGCAGCACGTTGAACGACATGGACAC
>NZ_JAOPXV010000058.1 GCF_025964975.1 Nocardioides sp. | reverse complement strand
ACGCCGGTGGTGCGTCGGAGGCGGAGGCTGCGGTGTCCGAGGCGGCGCTGATCTTGTCCGTCAAGCCGTCCCACCCACCGACCCGGTGCAGGCCGATCAACGTCAGCGGGACCAGAGAGGCGACGATGACGAAGAACTGGAGCACCTCGTTGTAGATAGCCGCACTGAGCCCGCCCAAGGTGATGTACGACAACACGACCGCGCCTGCCACGATCAGCGAGACCCAGATCGGCCAGCCGAGGAGGGCACGCACGATGCCCGCCAGGAGCGCAAGGTTGACACCCGCGATCAGCAGCTGCGCGACCGCGAAGCTGATCGCGTTGACGAGGTGCGCCCCGGTGCCGAACCGGCGGAACATGAACTCCGGCACCGAGCGGACCTTGGAGCCGTAGTAGAACGGCATCATCACGACGCCGAGGAAGAGCATCGCCGGGACGGCACCGACCCAGAAGTAGTGGAACGTCGGCAACCCGAGCTGGGCGCCGTTCGCCGACATGCCCATGATCTCGACAGCACCGAGGTTCGCGGAGATGAATGCCAGTCCGGTCACCCAGGCGGGCAACGAGCGCCCGGACAGGAAGAAGTCCATCGAGTCAGAGATCGAGCGTCTCGCCATGACGCCGATACCGAGCACGAACGCGAAGTAGATGCCGACCAACAGGTAGTCGAGCCAGGACGCTTCGATGAGCGTCGCCATGGGGGTGATCGAGTGCACGCAAACCTCCCGAGACGGAGCGAGTGGCCAACAACCTAGACCGGCTCGGGCCGTCGGCGCACCCCCTCCCGGGTGTGCTGGGGCTCAGGCAGGCTCGCCCTGTGCCTGGAGGTCTGCCAGCTCCGACTCCAGCTCCGTGATGCGCGCGGCCTCCTTGTCGGCCTCCTCCTGGAGGGCCTGCTGGGCGACGCGCTTGTCGTCGAGGAAGTCCTGGAGCGACTCGATCTCCGCCTGCGTCTCATCGCGTGCTGCTTCGTCCATGTCCTGCTCCGGGGTGTGATGTGTTGGGGGAATGTCCGGAATCCGAGGCGTCGATCCTAGTGCTGAACGGCTGCCGTCCGTCACACGACTGGGCCGGTCACTCCCACTCGATCGTGCCGGGGGGCTTGGACGTGATGTCGAGGGTGACCCGGTTGATCTCGGCCACCTCGTTGGTGATCCGGGTCGAGATCCTCTCCATCACGTCGTACGGCAGTCGCGCCCAGTCGGCGGTCATCGCATCCTCCGACGTGACCGGCCGCAGGACGACGGGGTGTCCGTAGGTACGACCGTCGCCCTGGACCCCGACGGAGCGGACGTCGGCCAGCAACACGACCGGCATCTGCCAGATGTCGCGGTCGAGCCCGGAGCGGGTCAGCTCCTCCCGAGCGATCGCGTCCGCCTGGCGGAGCAGGTCGAGCCGCTCCCGGGTGACCTCGCCGATGTTCCGGATCCCGAGCCCAGGGCCCGGGAAGGGCTGGCGCCACACCATGGTCGAGGGCAGGCCTAGCTGTTCGCCCACTGCCCGGACCTCGTCCTTGAAGAGCGTGCGCAGCGGCTCGACGAGCTCGAACTGGAGGTCGTCGGGCAGGCCGCCGACGTTGTGGTGCGACTTGATCGTCGACGTCCCCGCCCCACCGCCCGACTCCACGACGTCGGGATACAGCGTCCCCTGCACGAGCCACGCCGTGGCGTCGCCCGCGGCCAGGCCACCGAAGACTCGGACCTCTGCCGCCTCGAAGGTGCGGATGAACTCCCGGCCGATGATCTTGCGCTTCTCCTCCGGGTCGCGGACACCGGCGAGCGCGTCGAGGAACTGGTCGGCTGCGTCGACGACGTCCAGGCCGGAGAAGACCTCCTCGAAGTCCCGCTTCACCTGCTCGGTCTCGCCCTGGCGCATCATTCCGTGGTCGACGTACACACAGGTCAGGCGGTCGCCGATCGCGCGCTGCACGATCGCGGCGGCGACAGCCGAGTCGACCCCGCCGGAGAGCGCGCAGATGGCGCGGCCGGTCTCGCCGATCTGCTCACGGATCTGCGCGACCTGCTCCTCGACGATGTTGACCATCGTCCAGGTCTGCCGGCAGCCGGCGATCTCGTGGAGGAAGTGCTCCAGGACCTGCTGGCCGTGCTCGGAGTGGAGGACCTCGGGGTGCCACTGCACGCCGGCCAGTCCGCGGCCGACGTGCTCGAACGCGGCGACCGGGGTGACGTCGGTCGACGCCAGCACAGTGAAGCCGTCGGGGGCTGCTGCGACCGAGTCGCCGTGCGACATCCAGACCTTGTGCGCCTCGGGGATGCCTGCAAGGAGCGTGCCTGCGGCGGTGACCGTGACCGGCGTACGCCCGTACTCACGCGCTCCGGTGTGCGCGACCTCGCCGCCGAGGCCCTGGGCCATCAGCTGGAAGCCGTAGCACATGCCGAAGACGGGGACACCCGCCGTGAAGACGGTGTTGTCGATGCCGGGGGCGTCGTCGGCGTAGACCGAGGACGGTCCGCCACTGAGGATGATCGCCTTGGGCCGGCGCGCGAGCATCTCGGCGACCGGCATGGAGTGCGGGACGATCTCGGAGTAGACGCGGGCCTCCCGCACCCTCCGGGCGATCAGCTGGGCGTACTGGGCGCCGAAGTCGACCACCAGGACGAGGTCGTGGTCGGCGTGTGGGTTCGTCACGCGCGGAGTCTATCGAGCCCAGTGCCGCCCAGACCCGTCGCATGAGAGCGGTCGTCCGGTGCCACCTGATGGCAGTGGACTATCGCTGTGTGCCCAATCGGTCGGGTCAGCAAATTGCCTAGGGCCCGACCGGGGAGCGACGGCACAGTGTCGGGCCCGGGGCCGACCCCAGAAATTGCCTAGGGCCCGACCGGGGAGGGAGGTTGGTCGGGCCCTAGCGTCCTCGCGTCTGCTGGAGACCGCTGGGACAAGACGGGCCCGGCTGCTGGGAGGGAGCGCATTGCCCGGGTCCGTCACTGGGGCAACGACCCCGATCGCACCGGGTTACGCCTGGCTGAAAGAAACTTCGCGACCTCAGCTGACGCCCACGATGGGCAGCCGCAGGGCGGCCGGGGCCTCGTCGGGGACGACCGGGTTCTTGGGCGGGACCGGGGCGACCTGCTGATAGGCCGAACCGAGGGAGGGGCGGGTGTCGACCTCGTCCTTGTTGGGCCAGAAGGCCATGGCGCGCTCCGCCTGGGCGGTGATCGTCAGGGAAGGGTTGACGCCAAGGTTGGCGGAGATCGTCGACCCGTCCACGACGTGGAGACCGGGGTGGCCGAACATGCGCTGGTAGGGGTCGACGACGCCCGTCCGGGGGCTGTCCCCGATCGTGCAGCCGCCGATGAAGTGCGCGGTGAGGGGTCGCTCGAACGGCTCGCCGACGTTGCCGCCGGGCTCGCCACCGATGACCTTCGCCATGCGGCGTACGGCGTCGTAGGCGACCGGGATGTACGTCGGGTTGGGCAGGCCGTGTCCCTGCTTGCTGGTCATCCGCCAGCCGAAGCGGCCCTTGACCCCCATCGTGGTGATCGAGTTGTCCAGCGTCTGCATGACCAAGGCGATGACGGTGCGCTCCGACCAGTGCTTCATGTCATAGAGGTCCAGCACGTCCCGGCGCTTGGCCCAGAGCTCGCGGCGCCAGGTCTTGAGCCGGTGCTCGCCGACGACCTCGTCGGCGAGCACGGTCTGCATGAGCGCCATCGCGTTGGATCCCTTGCCATAGCGCACGGGTTCGATGTGGGTGTGCTCGTCGGGATGGAACGACGAAGTGATGGCGACACCCTGGGTGTAGTCGACGGACAGGTCGGGCGCGAGGGCGCCGAGGATGGCCTCGGAGTTGGTGCGCGTCAGGACACCGAGCCGGTCCGACACATGGGGCAGGTCGCCCTCGCCCTTGAGCTGGTGGAGCAGCTTCTGGGTGCCGAGCGCCGCCGCCGAGAAGACGACCTGGTCGGCGGTGAAGGTGCGCACCGCCTTGCGACGCGACATCTTCGCCTTGGTCCAGCGGGTCTCGATCGCGTAGCCGCCCTCGGCGCGCGGCCGGACCCGCGTGACCGTGGTGAGGGGGTGTACGACGGCACCGTTGGTCTCCGCGAGGTAGAGGTAGTTCTTCACCAGCGTGTTCTTCGCGTTGTGCCGGCACCCCGTCATGCACTCACCGCAGCCGATGCAGGCGGCACGCTCGGGCCCGGCGCCACCGAAGTAGGGGTCGGCGTGCTTGCGTCCCTGCTTGTCGGCCTGGTCGGCCACATCACCGAAGAACACCCCGACGGGAGTCGGGTGGAACGTGTCCGCGACACCCATCTCCTCGGCGACCTTCTTCATCACCTCGTCCGACGGTGTGTGCCAGGGCGTCTCGACCACGCCGAGCATCCGCTTGGCCTGGTCGTAGTAGGGCTGGAGCTCGGCCTTCCAGTCGGTGATGTGCGCCCACGACGGGTCGCGGTAGAACGCGTCGAGGGGCTCGTAGAGCGTGTTGGCGTAGACCAGCGACCCGCCGCCGACGCCCGCGCCCGCCAGGATCATGCAGTCCTTGACCATGTCGATGCGCTGGATGCCGTACATGCCCAGCGCGGGTGCGAAGAGGAACTTCTTGGCGTCGAAAGACGTCGCCGGGAAGGACGAGTCGTCGAAGCGTGCGCCTGCCTCGAGGACGCCCACGCGGTAGCCCTTCTCGGTCAGCCGAAGAGCCGTGACCGAACCGCCGAAGCCGGACCCGATGACCAGCACGTCGTAGTGCGTGCCCATCAGGCGCGACCCAGCTTCTTCAACAGGCGCAGCTGCGTGGTCATCACCTTGGCATAGGTCTCGTCCGACATCCCGAGCATGGGGGCGAAGCGCACGAGCCGCTGGGTGGCCACGGACTGCGACTCGGTGTAGCGGTGGATCCCCTCGCTGCCCTGCCGCCGGCCCATCCCGGACTGGCGCATGCCTCCCATCGGGGAGTCGATGCTGGCGAACGTCGCCCCGAAGGCCTCGTTGATGTTGACCGTTCCGCACGTGATCTCCCGGGCGATGGCCCGCCCGCGAGCACCGTCCTGGGTGTAGATCGAGGCGTTGAGACCGTACTCGCCGGCGTTGGCGCGTGCGACGGCGTCCGCCTCGTCGTGGAAGCGGTAGAGCGCGACCACCGGCCCGAAGGTCTCGTCGCCGAAGCAGGTCATGTCGGGAGTGACCCCCTCGAGGATCGTCGGCTCGAAGAAGAAGGGTCCGAGGTCAGGACGCGCCCGACCGCCGGCCAGCACGCGGGCGCCCTTGGCGACGGCGTCGTCCACGTGCGCCTGCACGGTCTCGAGCTGGGCCTGCGAGATGAGGCTGCCCATGTCGACGCCCCACTCCATCGAGGAGCCGAGCGTCATGGCCTGGGTGCGGGCGACGAAGCGCTGGACGAAACGGTCGTAGATCTGGTCGGCGACGAACATCCGCTCCACGGAGACGCACAGCTGGCCGGCGTTGGAGAACGCCGCGCGGACCGCGCCCTCGGCTGCCTTCTCCAGGTTGGCGTCACGCAGGATCAGGATGGGGTTCTTCCCGCCGAGCTCCAGCGACGCACCGATCAGCCGGTCGGCGCACTGGGAGGCGATCAGCCTGCCGGTGGCGGTGGAGCCGGTGAAGCAGACGTAGTCGGAGCGCTGGATCATCGGCGTGCCGATCTCGCGACCGGGCCCGGCCACGACGTTCCACACGCCCTCGGGGAAGCCGGCCTCCTCGAGCAGCTGGGCGCCGAGCAGCGCGGAGAGCATCGTCTGCGCATCGGGCTTGGTCACCACGGTGTTCCCCGCCAGGAGTGCGGGCAGCCCGTCGCACAGCGCCATCGTGAAGGGATAGTTCCACGGGGAGATGATCCCGACGACGCCCTTGGGAATCCGGTTGACCTCGACCCGCGTCAGGGCGGGCACGACGCCGATCTTGCGTTGCGGGTCGAGGTGCTCGTGCGCCGTACGCCCGTAGTAGCGAGCGGTCAGCGCGATGTGCATCGGCTCGTCGTAGGCGTGCTTGCGGGCCTTGCCGGACTCCAGCACGATCAGGTCGATGATCTCTTCCTGGCGATCGAGGACCAGGTCGTGCAGCCGGAGCAGCATGGCGGCGCGATCGTCGATCGAGGTACGCGCCCACGTCACCTGAGCACGTCGGGCGCGGGCGTAGGCCTCGGCCACGTCCACGGCGCTCGACTGCGGGATGTGTGCGAGCGGCTGGCCGTTGAGGGGTGACTCGACCGCGACGGTCGCCCCGGTGGTGCTGATGACGCGCCGGGTCAGGTTGGCGACGTAGTCGGGCTCCAGTGCGTAGCTGGCCTTCGGGTCGTGCTCGGGGTCCGCAGGACCGTTGACGAGGTGGCCGGAGGCGGGGGTCTGCTCGCTCATCCTCCGAGGGTAGGGCGCGCGGGGCCCCCCTGCTACTGGCCAGTCACATCGTCCCGACATTTGACACACGACCTTGATTTGTCAAGCGCCGAGGCCCGGCATCAGCCTCGACGCCTGATCGACGCTCAGACGATCTCCGGCGCCCGGACGCGCGCCTCGTCGGCTTCCTGGTCGGTGATCTTCAGCTGCGACTGCTCCTCGGCCTCGACCCGGCGCAGGTAGTGGCCGACCTCCTCGTCGACCCGCGCCGCATCCCAGCCGAGCGCCTCCGCCATCAACAACGCCGCCGGTCGAGCGCTGTGCACCCCGCGGTCGAAGGTCTCGATGGAGATGCGGGTACGCCGGGTCAGCACGTCGTCGAGGTGTCGTGCACCTTCATGGGAGACGGCGTAGACGATCTCGGCCGCCAGGTAGAGCGGAGCCCCCTGGAGGGGCGCCGCCAGCTCCGGTCGTGCGCGGATCAGCTCGAGGACCTCGTCGATCAGCCCGCCGTAGCGGCCGAGGAGGTGGTCGATCATCCCGACCTCGATGCCCGAGGCACGCGAGAGGGCGACCCGCTGGTTGGTACGGGCCTCGTACCCCCAGGCTCCGAGCAGTGCCACGCGCTCAGTGATGCTCGGCGAGGCGGCGCCGAAGTCGCGGATGGCGTGGTCGACCGCGTCCTTGGCCATCACGCGGTAGGTCGTGAGCTTGCCGCCGGCGACCAGGACGAGCCCGGGCACCGGGTTGGCGACCGTGTGCTCGCGCGAGAGCTTGGTCGTCTCGCCCAGCTCGCCCTTGCGGACGACGGGCTTGAGGAGCGGTCGTAGGCCGGCCCAGACCCCGACGACGTCGCGGTGGTCGAGCGGGTCCTTGAGGAGGGCGTTGACGTGCCCGAGGAGATAGTCGATGTCGGTCCGGCTGGCTGCTGGATGGGCCAGGTCGAAGTCCCAGGGGGTGTCGGTGGTGCCGATGATCCAGAAGGCTCCCCACGGGATGACGAAGAGGACCGACTTCTCGGTCTTGGTGATGAAGCCGCACTCCGAGCGGATCCGGTCGCGCGGCACGACGAGGTGGACGCCCTTGCTGGCGCCGACGTCAAGGGTCGCGTCACCCCCGATGAGCTCCTGCACGTGGTCGGTCCAGACACCGGCGGCGTTGATGACGACCTTGGCGCGCACCTCGAGCTCCACGTCGTTCTCGAGGTCGAGCGCGGTGACCCCGACGACCCGGTCGCCCTCCCGGATGAAGCCGGTCAACTTGGTGCGGGTCGCGATCTGGGCACCGTTGTTGGCCGCTGTGCGCGCGACCGTCATCACGAGTCGCGCGTCGTCGACCTGGCAGTCGTAGTACCGGATCGCGCCATGGAGGTCCTCGGTCCTGATGTCGGGGGCCATCCGGGCCAGCTGCTTGCGGAACAGGTGCTTGTGCTTCGGCACACCCATCTCGTACTTGCCGGTCATCGCCATGGCGTCGTACAACGCGACCCCCGCCCCGACGTAGGGCCGTTCCCAGGCGTGCTTGAGCGGGTAGAGGAACGGCACCGGTCGGACCAGGTGCGGCGCCAGCCGGCTGAGCAGCAGTCCGCGCTCCTCCAGGGCTTCCTTGACCAGGGCGAAGTCGAGCATCTCGAGGTAGCGGAGGCCGCCGTGCACCAGCTTGGAGCTGCGCGAGGAGGTGCCGGAGGCCAGGTCTCGCTGCTCGAGCAGACCGACGCTGAGCCCTCTTGTGACGGCGTCGAGGGCCGCTCCGGCGCCGACGATGCCGCCGCCGACCACCAGCACGTCGAGCTGCGAGCCGGTCATCGCGGCAAGGGCGTCGGCGCGGTGCCCGGGGCTGAGTTGGTAGGTCACGCCCCCATCCTCTCAGCCGCTCCGAACCGCGGGCCTAGCATCTCAGGGTGCCCCGCCGTTCTCCGTTGCCCGCCCGTCACGGCCTCGGCGCGGCGTGGGTGCGCACGCCGGACCGACAGGCACGTCCGGGGGCACCCGAGCTTTCCTGGCCGACGATGGCGAACTGGCTCCGGCACAAGCTGCCCGAGCACGTCGACGTGGACGCCCTCGTGTCCGAGGGACGCTTCGTGTACGACGACGGGCGCGCCGTCGGTGATGAGGACCCCTATCTCCCGCACACGTTCGTGTGGTTCCACCGGGACCTGCGCGCCGAGGTGGAGGTGCCCGGGGACCTCGTCGTCGTCCACCGCGACGAGCGCATCCTCGTGGTCGACAAACCCGCGTTCCTCTCGACCATCCCCCGCGGCAAGCACGTGCGCCAGAGCGTTGTGGTCAGGCTGCGGCACGAGCTGGGGCTGCCCGAGCTCTCACCGCTGCACCGCCTGGACCGGGTGACGTCCGGGTTGCTGCTGATGGCCACCGAACGTCGGTGGCGCGGGCCTTACCAGGTGATGTTCGAGCACGGCACCGTCCACAAGACCTACCGTGCCCTGGCCCCCTGGCGCCCCGATCTGACCCTGCCCGTCACCGTCCGCAACCACATCCAGAAGACCCGCGGAACCTGGCAGGCGGAGGTGGTGCCCGACGCACCGGTCAACGCCGAGACCCTGGTCCAGCTGGAATCGCGGATGGGCGACCTTGCGGTCTACCGGTTGACGCCCCGCACCGGACGGACCCACCAGCTGCGTCTCCACCTGAGCGGACTCGGCATCCCGATCGAGGGCGACCCGCTCTATCCCGTCGTGCGCGAGACGTCCATCGACGACTTCTCCCGCCCGCTCCAGCTGCTCGCCAGCGAGCTGGACTTCGTCGACCCGGTCGACGGGACGAGCCGGAACTTCGTCAGCGAGCGTCAGCTTCCACTCATCGCGGCCGGATCGTCGGACGCCGGCGGCGTCAGCCGATGACGACCTCGACGCGCTGGAACTCCTTGATGTCCGTGTAGCCGGTCGTGGCCATCGAGCGACGTAGGGCCCCGATGAGGTTCATCGTTCCGTCGGCCACACGCGAGGGGCCGAAGAGGATCTCGGCCATGGTGCCGACGGGTCCGAACTCGACCCGCTCGCCGCGGGGCAGGTCCGGGTGGTGGGCCTCGCCGCCCCAGTGGAAGCCGCATCCGGGCGCGTCGGTCGCCCGTGCCAGGGGAGAGCCCACCATGACGGCGTCGGCACCGCAGGCAATGGCCTTGGAGATGTCGCCGGAGCGACCGATCGAGCCGTCGGCGATGACGTGGACGTAGCGACCGCCGGACTCGTCGAGGTAGTCGCGACGAGCGGCTGCCACGTCCGCGACCGCGGAGGCCATGGGTACGGCGACGCCGAGCACCGTCCGCGTCGTGTGGGCCGCTCCCCCGCCGAACCCGACGAGCACCCCGGCCGCACCGGTGCGCATCAGGTGCAGCGACGCCTGGTAGGTGGCGCACCCGCCGACGATGACCGGGACGTCGAGCTCGTAGATGAACTCCTTGAGGTTGAGCGGCTCGGCCCGCGAGGAGACGTGCTCGGCACTCACGGTCGTCCCGCGGATGAGGAACATGTCCACCCCGGCGTCAACGACGGCCTTGGCGAACTCCTTGGTGCGCTGCGGGGAGAGCGACCCGGCGACCGTGACGCCCGCCTCCCGCACCTGCTTGAGTCGCTCGGTGATCAGCTCCGCCTTGATGGGCTCGGCATAGATCTGCTGCATCCGCCGGGTGGCGTCGCTCCCCCGGAGCCCAGCCACCTCCTGGAGCAGGTCGGACGGGTCGTCGTACCGCGTCCAGAGGCCCTCGAGGTTGAGCACGCCCAGCCCGCCGAACCTCCCGAAGGCGATGGCCGTGGCCGGGGACATCACCGAGTCCATCGGGGCGCCCATGACGGGGATCTCGAAGCGGTAGGCGTCGATCTGCCAGGCCACGCTGACCTCTTCGGGGTCGCGGGTGCGCCGCGAGGGCACGATCGCGATGTCGTCGAAGGAGTAAGCCCGACGGGCTCGCTTGGCTCGGCCGATCTCGATCTCAGTCACTGACGCAGCCTAACGGGGCGCACGCCGCCGACCGTGGTCAGATGTGCGCATGGACTCAGAGATCACGGCAGGCGGAGCAGTGGTCACCGGCGCGGGCCGCGGGCTCGGCAAGGAGATCGCCCGGCTGCTGGTGGAGCGCGGGCACCTCGTCCTGGTCACCGACGTCGACGAGGCCACCGCGCAGGCCACGGCTGCCGAGCTCGGCGACCGCGCCGTCGCCCGCACCCTCGACGTCCGGGACCACGCCGCGGTCGTGGCGGCCTGCGAGGACGTCGTGGCGCGTGCAGGTCGGCTCGACGTGTGGGTGAACAACGCCGGCGTGATCGTCACCGGGCCCGCCTGGGAGCAGGACGAGCCCACCCGCCGGCTGATGGTCGAGGTCAACGCCCTCGGCACGATCAACGGCACCCTCGCAGCACTCACATCCATGCGTGGTCCGGACGGGACCGGCGGCGGACACGTGATCAACATCGTGTCGCTGGCCGGCCTGAGCGCCGTGGCGGGTGAGGCGGTCTATGCCGCGTCCAAGCACGCTGCCATCGGCTTCAGCCTCAGCACCATGGCGGACCTGCGCGCCGCTGGAATCAGGAACATCGACATCTCGTGCATCTGTCCCGACGGCATCTGGACCCCCATGCTGTACGACAAGCTGGACGACCCGGCGGCGGCGCTGTCCTTCTCCGGCACGCTGCTCCAGCCCGCTGACGTGGTCCAGGCGGTCCGCAAGGTGCTGGACAGGCCGCGCCTCGTGACTGCCGTGCCGCGGGCCCGGGGAGCGCTGGTCCGCTTCGGTGACACCTTCCCGGCGTTCAGCCTGGCCGTGGCGCCGGTGTTCGTGAAGAAGGGACGGCGTACACAGCGCAAGCTGCTGAAGGCCGGGGGAACACGGGCTCCTCAGCGACCGGAGTAGTTGGGCGCCTCGGCGGTCATGGTGACGCCGTGCGGGTGGCTCTCGGTGAGCGAGGCGCTGGTGATCCGGACGAAGCGGCCCTTCTCCTGGAGCTCGGGAACCGTCCGGGCGCCGACGTAGAACATCGACTGGATGAGGCCGCCGACGAGCTGGTGGGCCACGGCGCCGAGGGGTCCGCGGTAGGCGACCTGGCCCTCGATGCCCTCGGGCACGATCTGGTCGTCGCTGGCGACCTCCGCCTGGAAGTAGCGGTCCTTGGAGTAGGACTTCTTGCCCCTGCTGCTCATCGCCGCGAGCGAGCCCATGCCGCGGTAGGACTTGAACTGCTTGCCGTTGACGAACACCAGGTCGCCGGGCGACTCCTCGCAGCCGGCCAGCAGGGAGCCGAGCATCACCGAGTCGGCACCGGCGACGAGCGCCTTGGCGATCTCGCCGGAGTACTTCATGCCGCCGTCGGCGATCACGGGCACCCCGGCCGGCCTGCAGGCCAGCGAGGCTTCGTAGACGGCCGAGACCTGCGGCACGCCGACCCCGGTCACGACGCGGGTGGTGCAGATGGAGCCGGGACCCACGCCGACCTTCACGGCGTCCGCGCCGGCGTCCACGAACGCCTGGGCGCCGTGCCGGGTCGCGACGTTGCCGCCGATGACCTGGACGTGGCGGGTCGCCGGGTCGGACTTGAGCCGCCGCACCATGTCGAGCAGCAGGTGGACGTGACCGTGCGCGGTGTCCGCGACGAGCACGTCGACGCCGGCCTCGACCAGGGTGGTCGCGCGCTCCCAGGCGTCGCCGAAGTAGCCGATGGCCGCGCCCACGAGCAGACGGCCGTCGGCGTCGTACGACGCATGCGGGAACTGTTCGCTCTTGACGAAGTCCTTGACCGTGATCAGCCCGGTGAGGTGACCTCCGCCGTCGACGAGGGGCAGCCGCTCGCGCTTGTGCTGGCGGAGCAGGGCCGTCGCGTCGTCGCGGGAGATGCTCGAGTGGCCGGTGATCAATCCTTCGGCCGTCATCACCTCGTCCACCTTGGTCGTGGCCCACTCGGCGACGGGGGTGAACCGCAGGTCGCGGTTGGTGATGATGCCGATGAGGCGGTTGTCGACGTCGACCACCGGGAGCCCGGAGACCCGGTATTCGCCGCACACGCGGTCGAGGTCCTCGAGGGTCGCGTCAGGACCGATGGTGATGGGGTTGGAGATGATCCCGGTCTGGGTCCGCTTCACCAGGTCGACCTGGTAGGCCTGGTCCTCGATCGACAGGTTGCGGTGGAGCACGCCGAGGCCCCCCTCGCGGGCCATGGCGATGGCCATCCGGGACTCCGTGACGGTGTCCATCGCGGCGCTGACCAGCGGGACCTTGATCGAGATCTCACGCGTGAGGCGGCTGGTGGTGTCGATGTCGCTCGGCGCGAGGTCGGACTCGCCCGGCAGCAGCAGGACGTCGTCGTAGGTGAGGCCCAGCGCAGCGAACTTCTCGGGGATCTCCACCCCCGACAGTCTAACGGTGCGCCCAGACGTGGCACAGTCTGGCCCGTGACAACAGGTCCTGGATGACGTCTGCTGTGCACGCGACTTCGGCCTGCACACACGATTTGCACGCCTGACCTGTGCGGGCGGACCGCTGTGCCGATGAGCTCGCGCACGCGGATCGGCGCCGCCCTGGTGATGATCTCCTTCATCCTGGCCACCGTCTTTGCGTTCGCACCCGCCAACTTCAACACGTCGACCGTCACGTGGCTCCCCGAGTCGGCGGCGGACTCGGGCGCCTTGCAGCTGACCCGTCAGGCGCCTCATCGCATCTCCGTCGAGACGACGTGTGACATGGCGCGAGCGGCCACCCAGCCTTCCTTGCTCAGCACCGGAACCCTTGAGCTGTCCGTCGTCGAGGAGAAGGTGCTCGTCCAGACCGCTCCCCTTGGACCTGTCGCTGAAGTTTCCCTGCCGCCGGGTGACTGCGCCATCCGTGCCTCGTACACCCTCGATACATCTCTGCTCCGACTGTCGGTGGATGACGTCCACGCGAGGTCGAGGTCATTCATTCCTCCGAGGATCGATGGTCTCTACACCTCGGATCCCCGCAGTTGGTTCCCCTTCTGACCGCCGTTGTCGCTGCGAGGCGTGACCGACGACCGGGTGCAGGTCGTCTCGATGACCGGCGAGCCGGTCGTGACCTTCCAGGACGACTCGATCCGGGGGCAACTCGACGGCGGTGGCCACCTGCTCATCGAGGCCCCGGGGAGGGGGACGAGGGCGTCTACTCCTACGACCTGGCGTCGGGCGACTTCCTGCGGCTGAGCACCTCCACCGTGTTCTACGTCCCGCCGGCCCAGGTCGCCCCCGGCTACCTGTTGTGGGCCGAGGCCTACCAGGGAGACCGTGGGTTCGCCCAGACCGTCGCCGAGGCGCCCTGACGGCATCGCCCTGGAATGCGACTGACCCGCCCGGGGAACCCCGGACGGGTCAGTCGGTGGAGCGGGTACGTCGATCAGTGACCGTGACCGTGACCGTGACCAGCCGCAGCGGGCTCGGCCTCTTCGGGCTTGTCGACGATCAGCGTCTCGGTCGTGAGCAGCATGCCCGCGATCGAGGTGGCGTTGACGAGCGCGGAGCGGGTGACCTTGACCGGGTCCAGGACGCCCTGGGCAACGAGGTCGCCGTACTCCTCGGTCGCGGCGTTGTAGCCGTTGCCGACACCGAGCTCGCGGACCTTGGTGGTGACGACGTAGCCGTTCACGCCACCGTTCTCGGCGATCCAGCGAAGGGGCTCGTCGGCGGCCTTGCGCACGACGCGCACGCCGACCGCTTCATCACCGGTGAGACCGAGGTTGTCCTCGAGCACGGAGACCGCGTGAATGAGGGCCGAGCCACCGCCGGGGACGATGCCCTCCTCGATCGCAGCGCGCGTCGCGGAGACGGCGTCCTCGATGCGGTGCTTCTTCTCCTTCAGCTCCACCTCGGTGGCGGCGCCGACCTTGATCACGCAGACACCACCGGCGAGCTTGGCGAGGCGCTCCTGGAGCTTCTCGCGGTCCCAGTCGGAGTCGGAGGACTCGATCTCGGCCTTGATCTGGTTGACGCGGCCCTCGACGGCACTGGAGTCGCCGGCCCCGTCGATGATCGTGGTGTTGTCCTTGGTGATCACGACGCGGCGGGCCTGGCCCAGCACCTCGAGACCGATCTGGTCGAGCTTGAGCCCGACCTCGGGAGCGACGACCTGGCCGCCGGTGAGGACGGCAATGTCCTCCATCATGGCCTTGCGACGGTCACCGAACGCGGGGCTCTTGACCGCCACCGCGTTGAAGGTGCCACGGATCTTGTTCACGACCAGGGTGGAGAGGGCCTCGCCCTCGACGTCCTCGGCGAGGATGAAGAGCGGCTTGCCGGCACCGATGACCTTCTCAAGCAGGGGCAGCAGGTCGCCGATCGCGCCGATCTTGCCCTGGTGCAGCAGGATGTAGGGGTCGTCGAGGACGGACTCCATCCGCTCGGGGTCGGTGACGAAGTAGGCCGAGATGTAGCCCTTGTCGAACTGCATCCCCTCGGTGAACTCGAGCTCGGTGCCCATGGTGTTGGACTCCTCGACCGTGATCACGCCGTCCTTGCCGACCTTGTCGAAGGCCTCCGCGAGCAGGTCGCCGATGTGGCTGTCGCGCGAGGAGATCGTGGCCACCGACGCCATGTCTTCGCGCGACTCGACCTCGCGGGCCGCCTCGCGCAGGGCGTCGCCGACGGCCTCGGCCGCTGCGTCCATGCCCCGCTTGAGTCCCATCGGGTTGGCACCGGCCGCGACGGCGCGCAGGCCCTCGTGGACCATCGCCTGGGCGAGCACGGTCGCGGTGGTCGTACCGTCACCGGCGACGTCGTTGGTCTTGGTCGCGACCTCCTTGCACAGCTGGGCGCCGAGGTTCTCGAACGGGTCGTCGAGCTCGATCTCACGGGCGACGGTGACACCGTCATTGGTGATCGTGGGGGCTCCCCACTTCTTGTCCAGGACGACGTAACGGCCCTTGGGGCCGAGCGTCACCTTGACGGCGTTGGCGAGCGCGTCAACCCCGCGCTCCAGGGCGCGGCGGGCGTTCTCGTCGAATTCGAGGATCTTGGACATTCAGGTGCTCCTTGGGAGTGAATGCAGATGGCCCGTGACGAGCGGTCCCCGAATCGACTGATTCAGGGTCCACCCGTCACGGACCATCAGGAGTTGATCAGGAAACGACGGCGAGGACGTCGCGGGCGGACAGGATGAGGTAGTCGCCACCGGCGTACTTGACCTCGGTGCCGCCGTACTTGCTGTAGATGACCTTGTCGCCCACAGCGACGTCGAGCGGCACGCGGTTTCCGTTGTCGTCGACGCGACCCGGACCGATCGCCAGGACCTCGCCCTCCTGGGGCTTCTCCTTGGCGGTGTCGGGGATGACCAGGCCGGAGGCCGTGGTCTGCTCGGCGTCGAGGGGCTTGACGACGATCCGGTCTTCGAGGGGCTTGATGTTGACCGACACGTGTCGACCTCCACTTTCCACGTTGGGCTTGAACTTGGACCCGAAGGACGGATGTCCTTCGCACGCTTGGGCTTGCCGTGATGTACGCCGTCGCGGGGGTCGCACGTCGTGGCAAGCACTGGCACCCTCATAGCGAGAGTGCCAACTCAGACGTTAGCACTCCACCTGCCCGAGTGCCAGAGTGGCCCGTCCTGAGCCCTGCAACGGGAGGTCAGAGGAAGGCGCCCAGGGCGACCAGCGCCTCGAACGTCTCCGTCTTCGTCCGCTTCTTCTTGCCCTTGCCGATCGTCACCTCGGTCTCCCCCACCAACTCGGTGCGGACCTCGAACTGCCCCGTCGGGCGGTCCTCGGCGACCTCGAAGACGGCTACCTGCGAGTCGTTCTCCGCCGCGATTGCGCCCGGCGGCAGGGCGTCGTTGAAGTCGAAGGTCTTCTGAGGCGCCTGCAGGTCCAGGAGGTACGTCGTGGTGGAGTCCACCACGGTGTAGGTGCCCTCCGGGCCCTTGAACTCCGGTGGCGTCCCGGGCAGCACGTTCACCAGCATCCAGCGGCTCCCCTCGGGCGCCCAGCCGAGACCGGCGGCGTAGGGCCGCGTCGCCGCGGAGGTGATCAGGCAGGTGGTGACGGCCTTGCCCACGTCGCCGGCCCCCGGGCTCCACAGGGGTTCGCCGCACGGCTGGGCTCCTCCGGGGAACCCGAGGTCGTACAGGGGTTGGGCCTTGCCGCGGACGAGGCGGCCGGTGAGGCCGTCCACGACCTGCTCCACGCCTTCGTAGCCCACCTTCAGGCTCAGCTTCTCCGGCACGCCCTTCAGGGCGACGTACTGGCGGCGTGAGACCGGACTGATCTCCTCGTCGTTGATCCACCCCGCCAGGCCCTCCAGCAGGTATTCCTCGTCGTCGGCCACGAGGGTGAACGTCGGGTCGAGCAGGTAGCCGTTCGGTACCCGATCGGTCATCAGGAGGTCCTCGGGCCCACGGAGGGACACCTGCACCCCGATCAGGCTCTTGCCCGGGCCGACCTTCTCGCCGTCCTCGGTCTCGTCGAGCGGTTCGGTCACCGTCACCTGCAGGCTCCCCCACGGGACACGCACCTCAGTGGTGCGACCCACCAGGGCCACGGATCCACTCTCGGAGATGAGCGTCCCGGGCTTGAGCCCACCCTCCTGCTGACGGGACAACAGGATGCCGCCCCCGATCAGCAGGACGGTGACGAGGACGAGGACGACTGGCCAGATGAACTTGCGCACAGACATGACCATGCCACGACTGGGCCACTCCACCGCCGCGGGGCGCGACGAACCCGCCTGACAGGATGCACAAATGGAGGTTTCCACGCTCGTGTGGCTGACGACCGACGCAGGGCGCGCCCTGCTCGAGACAGCGGCGACCATCCACGTGGAGGCCGGTGGTGACCCGGTCCGGGCAGCGACAGCAGTCCGCCGGGTGGAGCCTGACGCCGAACGCGCGGCGGCGGCATCGACGCAGGTGGAGCTGCGCGGACGCGCCGTGGCCAAGTTCGGCGAGCTCGCACCGCACATGTTCTTCACCCCGGACGCACTCGAGCAGGCCACACGACTGCGGGTGGCCGAGCATCGAGCCGCCCGGCTCGTTGCCGCGCAGGTCGGGAGCATCATCGACCTCGGGTGCGGCATCGGCGGCGACCTGATCGCCTTCGCCCGCGCGGGCCTCACGACGGCCGGCGTCGACCTCGACCCGGTGAGGGTCGCCGTCGCCCGAGCCAACCTCGCCGCGCTCGGGCTTCCTGGCGCCGTCGAGGTGGCTGACGTCGAAGCGATCGACACCCAGGCGTTCGGCGCGGCGTTTGCCGACCCAGCACGTCGTGGCGCCCGCGGACGGGTCTTCGACGTCGACGGGTGGACCCCGCCCTGGACCTTCGTCCTGGGACTGTTGGCCGGGCGCGGTGTCGTGAAGGTGGCTCCGGGCATCTCCCACGACGTGATCCCCGACGGCGTGGAGGCCGAGTGGGTGAGTGAGGGTGGAGACGTGAAGGAGGCCGTCCTCTGGGCCCGCGCCCTCGCCACGACGGACCGACGAGCCACTGTGATCGGGACCGGCGGCCTGGCCACGATCACCGACGAGGACGACCCCTACGACGGGCAGCCACGCCCGGTCAGGGAGATGGGCGCGTTCCTCTACGAACCCGACGGGGCGGTCATCCGCGCCGGACTGGTGACCGCCGTCGCGGCTGGGGTCGGGGGCGGGCTGCTCGACGAGCACATCGCCTACGTCACGAGTGACTCACCGTTCCAGACGCCCTTCGCCCGCTCCTACCGCGTCCTGGAGGAGGTCCCCTACCGGGAGAAGCAGCTCAAGGCCGCACTGCGGGACCGAAGTGTGGGCTCGCTGACCATCAAGAAGCGCGGCGTGGAAATCGTGCCCGAGCAGCTGCGCAAGCGCCTCGACCTGCGAGGCGACAACACGACGACGCTCGTCCTCACCCGGGTCGCCGGAGTCGGCAGGGCCTACCTCGTGGAGCCGTTGGCCTAGTTCTGGTTGCAGATTGCGGCGGGGTTGTTCGGGTTCTCACCGGTCCCCGACGCTTCGCAGTGCGGCGGGTCGTAGTCCGGCGCGTTGCTGGCGTCGTGCGGAGAGCCACACACCGGCAGGTCGTTCGCCTCGGTATCGAACGACCCCGGGTAGACGGTGAGGTCGCGGCGACGACATAGGTGTAGTTGAGCGGTGCTTCACCGTTGGCACTGTTGGTGCACAGGCCGGCTCGATGTACGTGCACCCCGAGCCACCCGCCGGCACGTTCACCGTGGTGGGGAACAGCGTCGCGCCAATCTGTCCGTTGACGACCATGCTGGTCAGCGTCACCGTGGTGGCGTAGTCGCTGCTGAAGCGGAAGGTGAAGCGGTAAAACTTTGGGTTGCCCGGGTGCTTGCAGGCGTTGCCCTGCTGCGTGACGATCAGCGGGGGCGGCGTGGAAGCAAACGCAGGAGCAGCCGCGACGACCGACGCGGCAGGCACTGACCAGGCAATCCCTCGCGTGAGGGTGCGGCGGGCGATCCCGGCCCCTGCAGGCCGTTCCGTGCGTCGACGAACGGCTTTGCTGACCATGTCGGGCTCCCCGGTCCCTGTAGTTGCATCGACCCTGGGAGCCGGGGCCCCACTGCCATCACCAGTGTCAGGATCACCAGACAGGGCTTGCACCGTCGTGTAGGGACGTCGACCTCAGGTGGCGGCTGGCTAACAGCCCTCGCGCTCGAGTCCCGCGACAGGCACCGGCAGCGAGCCGGGGGTCGCTGTCCGCCCCAGTAGCACCTCGACCAGCACCGACATCGCGCCCGCGGTGTCACCAAAGGTGGCGATCTTCACCGGTGCCTGCAAGGTCCCCAGGACGTACGGGGTGTCGGTCGCGATGGCGATCTCGCCGTCGTGTGCGAGGTCCTGATAGCCGGTGAAGCCGATGTTGGTGCCCGCGGCCAGGCGTGACTCCTCGGCCGCGAGGAAGCGACTCAGCTCTGACCCGCGGCGGCGTTCGCGCACCTCCCACGCCTGCACGCGACGCCGGAAGGCCTTGACCTTCTCCTTCTTCTGCCGCCGGGGCGCGGGCTCGGGCGTCGAGAGGGCCCGCGGCGTCGCCTGCCGGAACAGCACCACCAGTCCCGCTGCCTGGGCAGCGCTCGCGAAGTTGGTCACGGCCACGGGGTCCCCGACCGGAGTGACCGCCCTCCCGACCAGCCGGGCGCCGCAGTCCCCAGCCACCATCGTGACGGCAGCCGCACTGAGCGCCCTGGAGGCGGCGCGACCCGAGCCAGGCGGTCGCCCGCGGCGTTGTTCGGGCGTGCCTGCGTAGTGGGTCAGCAGCGCGATCTGCCGCGCGGCCGCCTGTTCCAGGCGCTCGCGCCTGAGCGTCCCGGCTCGCACGGCTGCCACGATCGCGGCGCGCGCCACCGCCGGTGAGGGCGGCATGAGCAGGACGTCGTTGCCGGCTCGCAGTGCCTGCACAGCCGAGCGCGCTGCGTCGTACCTCGCCCGCACCCCCGCCATCGAGAGGGAGTCGGTCACGACGAGACCTTCGAAGCCGAGGTCCTCGCGCAGCACCCCCGTCACCAGCTCCTTCGACATCGACGCCGGGACCCGCGGGTCGATGGAGCGTACGTCGATGTGGCCCGCCATGATCGCTGGCACTCCTACGTCGACGGCTGCCGCGAACGGAGCGAGGTCACGAGCCGTCAGCTGCTTGCGCGTGCGGGTCTGCACCGGCAGCGTCAGGTGGCTGTCCTGCGGCACGGAGCCGTGGCCGGGGAAGTGCTTGAGGACCGGGACCAGCGCCGAGGCGGTGTATCCGTCGACGGCCGCGCCCACCCGGTCGATCACGGTCCGGGGGTCCGAACCGGCTGAGCGAGACCCGATGGTGGGGTCGTCGGGACCCGTCGTGACATCGGCGTCGGGAGCGAAGACGACGTCGAAGCCAAGACCTCGCAGCTCGGCGCCGCTCGCCCGGGCCGCCTGCTTCGTCACGCTCAGCCTGCCTGCAGCCCCCGCACTCATGAACGTCGGGAAGCGCGTCGCGTCGCCCTTGATGCGCTCGACGACCCCGCCTTCCTGGTCCACGGCGATGAAGAGGGGCCACTTGCGGCGTACGGCGCCAGCAAGCCGTGCGTTGACGTCACGGATCTGAGCCGTCGACGTGACGTTGTCGGAGAAGGCGATGACGCCGCCGAGGTGCAGGCTCCGGACCATGTCGACGGGGGCCGACGTGCCCTGCCACTCGGCGATGATCACCTGTCCGGCCAGCTCGGGCAGCGGCATCGAGTCGACGAGCCGCGCCGCCCGTTCGAGCTCCGACGTCGTAGGTCCCCAACCCGCCACCAACCCGAGCTTCTCCGCCGGCGTCGGGGGCGTCGTGAACCTCTCGGTGGCCGCCGGGGACTCGTCCGGGGACGGAGCGGGGGACTCGGGGGCGCTGCTGCAGCCGGAGCCAACGAGGCTCAGCGCGACCAAGACCCAGACCACCCGACGCATCACAGCAGTCTCGCATCCGGCCCTGAGGCGGGCCTCAGCCGAGGTTGTCCCGCTCGGCGCCGATGGTGGTGTCCGGGCCATGGCCCGTGTGCACCACGGTCTCGTCGGGCAGCCGCAAGAGGTGGGTGCGGATGGAGTCCTTGATCTGGTGCTCGTCGCTGAACGAGCGCCCGGTCGCCCCGGGTCCGCCCTGGAAGAGGGTATCGCCGGTGAAGACGCATCCGAGGTCGTGGACGTAGAGGCAGACCCCTCCGGGGGCGTGGCCGGGCGTGTGCAGCACCTTGAGCGCCGCTCCGGCGACCTTGATGGTCTGGCCGTCCGCCAGGTCGGCGTCCCAGAGCTCGTCGGGATGCGTAAGCTCCCACAACGGCCGGTCGTCGGGGTGCAGCAGGATCGGGGCGCCGGTGGCTTCCCGCAACGCGGGCGCGACCCGCACGTGGTCGTCGTGCGCGTGGGTGCAGATGATCGCCTTGACGTTGCGGCCGGCCACGACGGCCAGGATGTCGTCGACGGAGTGAGGGGCGTCGATCACGATGCACTCCTCGTCGTCCCCCACGACCCACAGGTTGTTGTCCACCTGGTGCGTCTCACCGTCGAGGCTGAACGTGCCGCTGATCTGGACGTGGTCGATGCGCGCAGTCATGCGACAAGTCTAAGGTTTCGGCCGCCGAAGCCTCAGCCCCAGTGTCTGGCGAGCCACGCCAGGTCGTCGGCGACGTCGTTGCGGAGGGCGGTGTATTCCGCGTTGAAGGGGGTCCGCGCGTGGTACATGACGTTGGTCGGGTCGACCACGTTGACCAAGGTCCCGCTCGCTCGGCTGAAGAAGTCGTTGTGGTCGACCATCCTGAGCTCCTCGTTCCAACGCACGGTCTGGATCGAGGCGGTGCGGGCGAGGTGGGCCTGGGCGACCTCGTAACGGACCGGCAACCCGCTACCTCGAGGCGAACCCGGACGTTGACATCGTGGGCTTCACCGTGGTCGAGCTGCCGCGTTGGTACGTCATCGACTTCGGTCCGGATGCACTGTTCGCCGGCGCTGAGACTCGAGCAGGCTCCGCGCACGATCAGGATCCATCACGGGCCTCGGGCTCGAACACCACCACGGAGCGCAGCACGCCGCCCTCGTGCATCTTGGCGAACGCGGCCTCGACGTCGTCCAGGCCGATCTCCTCGCTGACGAACGCATCGAGGTCGAGCCGGCCCTGCTGATAGAGGTCGACGAGCATCGGGAAGTCGCGCGAGGGCAGGCAGTCGCCGTACCAGCTCGACTTCAGCGCCCCACCCCGACCAAAGACGTCGATGAGCGGGATGTCGGGGATCTTCATGTCCGGCGTCGGCACTCCGACCAGGACGACCGTGCCGGCGAGGTCACGGGCGTAGAACGCCTGCTTCCAGGTCTCGGGACGGCCCACGGCGTCGATCACCACGTCGGCACCGTTGCCGTCGGTCAGCGCCTGGATCGCGGCCACCGGCTCGGTGTCGGAGGAGTTGATGGTGTCGGTGGCGCCCATCTTCTTCGCCCACTCGAGCTTCGTGTCGTCGATGTCGACGGCGATGACCTTGGAGGCTCCTGCAAGCACGGAGCCGGCGATCGCGGCCATGCCCACTCCGCCACAGCCGATCACGGCCACGGACTTGCCGCGACTGACGTTGCCGGTGTTGATGGCGGCCCCGAGACCCGCCATGACGCCGCACCCGAGCAGACCGACGGCCGCGGCCCGGGCGGACGGATCGACCTTGGTGCACTGACCGGCGGCGACGAGCGTCTTCTCGGCGAAGGCGCCGATGCCCAGCGCCGGGGACAGCTCGGTGCCGTCCGCGAGCGTCATCTTCTGGGTGGCGTTGTGGGTGGCGAAGCAGTACCACGGCTCACCGCGCTGACAGGCCCGGCAGCTGCCACAGACAGCACGCCAGTTGAGTACGACGAAGTCCCCGGCCTCGAGTCCGGTGACACCGGCGCCCACTGACTCCACGACCCCGGCCGCCTCGTGTCCGAGCAGGAAGGGGAAGTCGTCGTTGATGCCGCCCTCGCGGTAGTGGAGGTCGGTGTGACAGACCCCGCAGGCCTGCACCTTCACCACGGCTTCGCCCGGGCCCGGGTCGGGCACGTTGATCGTCTCGATCGTGACCGGCTGCCCCTTGCCGTGGGCCACCACGGCCTTCACCTGCTGCATGCGTGACTCCTTCGTCGGACGACCACCGCGCTCAGACAAGCAGCGGTGGGTGTGCAGGAGCAATCATGCTGGTCAGCTGGTGAACTCCCAGGTGGCCAGCACGCTCTGGACGATCTCGTCACGCTCGACCTTCGGCTCGCCGTTGGCGAAGTTGAACTGGAGCTCCAGCGACTCGCCGTTCCACAGCGTCGAGAACAGGACGACGTATTCATCGGCGTACACCTTGCCCTCGAGGTGGGAGGCAACATGCCCGTCGACCGTGACGTCCGCACGGCGCTTCAGCTTGAAGTCCCAAGTCCTCCTCGTGGCGTTCTCCCGGGTCAGCTCGTCGATCGACCGGTTGATCTGCGGGAAGCGGAACAGCGTCATGAACGTGAGGGGATCCTCCGGGTCGTGGCCCGCCACCTGCATCAGGAGCTGTGAGTCGGCCTCCCAGTGCCCCGGGATCCTGAGCTGCGACCCCTGGACCGCGAGCAGTGTCCCGGTGGCGGGGGCGACCTCCTCAACAGCGCTCTGCGCCTCACTGGGCGAGGACGTCGTCGCCGAGGAGGGAGTCCCCGTCGGCTCCTCTGATGCTCGGTCTGCCGAGGTCGAGCACCCCGGCAGCGCGAAGGTGATCAGCACAAGGCTCACCCATCTGATCCAGTGGTTCATGACGCATTCTCCCGAGGTGTACGACGTGGCCGTTGGATGCCCCAGACTAGGGCCGGACCGACGACGTGTTTAGCGCAGGCCAGGGTGGGAAAGAACGCTCCGGCAACCCGTGTCGGGTTGCTCACACTCTGTCCACCACATTCATGGAGCCAAGGGGAGGCACCAACAATGGTTCTACTTTCCGATGTCGGCGGGTTGACTGGGGTCAGGAACACGCTGAGCTCCATCCTGGTCCCGGCCGGAGTGATCGAAAAGATCGTGAAGATCCTGCAGGAGGAGTCGGACTCCCTCTCCGAACGATCGTTCCCTCCCGTCCCCGCAGCGGCCTTCGGGACGCGCTTCAGTGGTGAGAATCTCGGCACGCACACCGACAAGGCGCACGCGCGCCTGAACAACGCCGTGCTCGAAGCCGTGGCCAGCCTGCAGATCACCACGGAGGCCATGGACAAGTTCGACCGGGAGCTCGAGGAATCAGACGCCAACTCGCACGCTGCGAGCACGGCGCTCCTCCGCAGCACCGAACGCGCCCGAGACAACATGGACGACAACCGCAACACCCCACCACCCCAGCAGCCGAACGGGAGCGACCAGTGACGACGAGCCGCTTCTACCGGGACAAGCTCACACAGGTTGCGGACACCGCCCGCCACGACACGATCGACAACTCCGTGGGCGAGTGGCGCAAGGCCTCCGAGCTGATGATCAGCGTGTCGGAGAAGATCCGTTCGAAGGCACTCGAGGTCCAGCCCGACGTCGAGGGAAATGCCGCTGACGCGATGGTGGCAAACGTCACGGCGATCGGCGACAAGCTCGAGGCCGACGCCCTGCGGATGCTGGAGGGCTCGAAGGCCCTCGACACCGCCGCTGCGGCCGTCCAGGCCGCGGTGCAGACCCACAACTCCATCTACATCTCCGGCGGGTTCAACGCGATGCCCACCAAGCCGGAGGGCGCGCTGCCCGGCGCTCCTCCGACCCCGGAGCAGACGACGGCGCTGGCCACCTACAACGCCAACGTCGCGCAGTACGAAGCGAACGAGGCCGCCCTCGAGGAGAAGGCCAAGCTGGCGCTCCAGAAGCTGGACCAGGACTACGCCGAAGCCGCGCAGGTGATGGCGGACATCCACGGCGAGAAGCCTCCGGAGGAGCCGTCCGGGCCCAACACTCCGTCCCAGGGACCGGGCGCGAGCATGCCGCCCACCATCCCCGGCACCCCTGGTGGGCCCGTCGACGACCCTGGTGTGAAGAACCCCCATCCCCCGACGCCCACCCCCACCCCCACGCCGACCCCCAC
>NZ_JAOPXV010000033.1 GCF_025964975.1 Nocardioides sp. | reverse complement strand
CCACCGAAGTCACCATGTCGTCAGCGTGTGTTGACGATGCCCGCGACGTCGAGCCGAGGGGCCAGCAGGCCTGCGGCGCCATGTCGTAGGTGACCCACGGCTGACGCTCGGCCACTCGGTCGTACAGCCCTCGTGCGACCTGGTTGTCCGCGGCAGTGATCCAGGTGACCACGCCCCAGCCCCGCTCCGCCGCGACCGAACGCAGGTGCTCGAGAATCCCTGCGCCGACCCCGGCCCCACGCTGGGTCGGGTCCACGAAGAGGTCGTCCAGGAAACCGGCCGTGTCCCCTTCGAGCGGCCGGGCGAAGGCCCGCACATGCGCCAACCCGACCACGAGCCCGTCCAGCTCGGCGACGAAGCACTCGAGCTCGCCCTCGCTCACCAGGCGGTGCCACAGGTGGTCGAGGTCGGGCGCGGGCACCTCGTAGAACGCGCAGTAGCCGCGGTAGAGCTCCGCCCACCGCTCGCGATCGCGCTCCTCCACCGGCCTGACGACGACTGCCACAAGCCATGTGTACCAGTGGCAGGCCTCCAGGCAGGTCGGCTGACCCAGTCGGCCGGATCCCCCGCGTCCAGGTCGGTGATCCCGGCCTTCTCCAGGGCCCCGAGCACGATGACGCGGCGGACGGCAGCGAAGGTCAGGACGTGGGCGATCATCCGCCGTAGGTGAACAGCCTGGGTTCGTCGCACGTGACGTCCAGGAACGTGTCGTCGAGCCGCCCCTCCCGGATCGTCTCGTGCACCTGGGCCAGGAAGAGCGGCCCTTCGACGGCGAGCTCGCGTCGCAGGGTGCTGGTGGACTTGGAGCGCTCGGACTCCCAGTCGTGTCGCCGCTGCGTGCAGGCGGCGTTCCACTGGGCGAGCTGTCCCACCAGCCTGCCCAGCACGGAGCGCATCGACATCTCGTCGTCGATCGTGCCGACCGAGACCTGGATCGGCTCGTCGAGCTGCGCATCGGTGCGCCGGCCGGCGCGCTCGAGCAGCTCGCCGGTCAGCCAGAGGTGGTGCTCGACCATGCGGGTCAACAGCTCCATGGGGGTTACCTTCGCGGTGGTGGGCAGCCGACGCTGCCGGGCGGGTGGACGTGCACCTCGCTGGGCGCAGGGATCTGCGTCCTGCCGGGACGACGACGCCAGTGGGCCGGCGGTGCGCCGTACGCCTTGGTGAACGCGCGGGTGAACGCCTCGTGGGATCCGAACCCGGCCTCCAGGGCGACATCGAGGACCTGTCGGTCGGTCACCGCCAGCTGGTAGGCGGCCCGTTCGAGCAGCAGGCGCCGGCGCATCCGCTCTGGCGGCTCACCGGCTACGGCGGACACGATGCGGTCCAGGTGGAAGCGCGAGAGGTGGAGCCGTCGCGCCCGCTCCTCGCTGTCCAGCTCCAGGATTCACGATCGTGCCGGTGACCCAGGGTGAGGTCTCGCGTCGCTCGACCAGGTTATGAACGTCCAGGCCCACAGCCCGACGACGTCTCCGGACTCCTCCAGGCACATGGACGTGACCGGCGACTCGCTGCGGCCTGCTTCTCGCGTCGTCACGTCCAGCCAGAAAGACCGCTCGACGGCCATCGGTCGTCAGGCGGGAAGGGAGACGAGTCCCATCTCCGAGACCGACGAGAGCGCATCGTTACGCGGCACGACGCGCACCGTGTAGCCGAACGAGCCTGAGCGTTCGAGGGTGACGGAGGCGTCGAACCGGTGCCGGTTGCCCTCGTAGGACTCGCTCGGGTGCATCACCGACGTGGCGGCGTCGAGCAGCACGTCGTCGGCGCTCGGACGGCCGTGCACCACCTGCACCTCGACGTCTTCGAAGCGCAGCTCACCCAGGGCGATGAACGAGTGCACGTGGACGGTCGCGCCGACCTCGGCTGCGTCGCCGACACCGTCCGTGTCGACGTGCTCGACCTTGACCGACGGCCAGGCCGCACGGACCCGCTGCTTCCACTGGGAGAGCTCACGCGCCCCCTGGTAGTCGGAGTTCAGGGTCCGGGACGTGCGGGCCGCCGGGGCGTAGAGCTCACGGACGTAGTCGCGCACCTGACGGGTCGCGAGCACCTTGGGCCCGAGCGACTTGAGGGTGTGCCGGACCATCTCCAGCCAGCGCGGCGGCACGCCCTCGTCGTTGCGCTCGTAGAAGCGGGGCGCCACCTCGTTCTCGACCAGGTCGTAGAGCGCGGCCGCCTCGAGGTCGTCGCGCCGGTCGGGGTCCTCGATGCCGTCGGCCGACGGGATCGCCCAGCCGTTGCCGCCGTCGTACCACTCGTCCCACCAACCGTCGAGGATGGAGAGGTTGAGACCACCGTTGAGGGCGGCCTTCATGCCCGACGTGCCGCACGCCTCGTAGGGACGCAGCGGGTTGTTCAGCCAGACGTCGCAGCCGGGGTAGAGCGGCTGGGCCATGGCGATGTCGTAGTTGGGCAGGAACGCGATGCGGTGCCGGACCTCGGGGTCGTCGGCGAAGCGCACCATCTCCTGGATCAGCCGCTTGCCCGTCTCGTCGGCCGGGTGCGACTTGCCGGCGATGAGCAGCTGGACCGGCCGCTCCGGGTGCAGGAGGAGCGCCTTGAGCCGGGCGGGGTCGCGCAGCATCAGCGTGAGGCGCTTGTACGACGGCACGCGACGCGCGAAGCCGATCGTCAGCACGTCGGGGTCGAACGCCGCGTCGGTCCAGCCGAGCTCGGCGTCGGTCGCACCGCGCTGCAGCCACGACTCGCGCAACCGCCGCCGGACCTCCGTGACGAGGCGCTCACGCATC
>NZ_JAOPXV010000025.1 GCF_025964975.1 Nocardioides sp. | reverse complement strand
GCCCAGCGCGGAGCGTGGCAATGGTGCGCCGATACCCTGCCCACAACGTCAGTGCGCCATCACCGTGTGCTGCCTCGCTTGCGGGCAGTCCTCCGCGAGGAAGAACAAATGCACCCATGACAACTGGACCCCGGCCGCTGCTGGCCGACGACATCCCGCAGCTGCTGGCCCTGGGCCAAGAGGCGTTCGGCGCCTTCCCGGCGGGCTACACGCTGCCCGGACCGGCCGACTACCCGGCTCCCGGACGACACACCTGGGGCACGTTCGACGGCGACCGGCTCGTCGCCAAGGTCGTCCGCCGCGAGTACGACTCGTGGTTCCACGGCACGCAGGTCCCGACCAACGGGATCGCGGGCGTGGCGGTCTCCGCCGAGCACCGGGGTGCGGGCCTGCTCGACGACCTGATGGCCGCGGTCCTCGACGAAGGCAAGCGCGAGCGGGGCGAGGCCATCTCGACGTTGTTCGCGACGGCGCCCGGCATCTATCGCCGCTACGGCTTCGAGCTGGTCACCTCCTACGACACCGTCGAGATCACCACCTCCCGACTGGCGGCGGTCAAGCCGCCCGAGTCGACTACCACCCGGCGGGCGACGGCCGACGACTTCGGCGCCGTACGCCGTGTGTACAAGACCTGGGCCTCGGCGCAGAACGGGCCGCTGACGCGGGCAGGCGCGTCGTTCCCGGCCGACGCGGACGAGTTCATCGGCTCCTTCACCGGCGTGACCCTGGCGCTGGCAGGCGACGACGTCGTCGGCTACGCCTCGTGGAACCGCGGCTCGGGCTACGGCGACACCTCGACGTTCGAGGTCGCCGACCTGGTCACCCTGACCGGGGACGCCACCCGGGCGTTGTGGCGCATGATCGCGACGTTCGCCTCGGTCACCGGCCGCGTCCACCTGTCCACCTCCGGCCGCGACTCCGCCAGGCTCGCGCTGCCCTTCGCCGGCTGGCAGGTCGTCGAGAGCGAGCCCTACATGCTGCGCATCCACGACGTCCCTGGCGCCTTCACCGGGCTGCGGCTCGCCTCGCCGGGCGTCGCGGTCGACGGGCTCGCCTTCGGCGTGGAAGGCGACCTGCTCGACACCATGAACGGGCACTGGTCCCTGAGCGTCGACGGTGGCGTCTCGACGTGCGCGGCGGGGCCTGTCGGTGGCCCGACGTTCGCCCCGCGTGGCCTGTCTCTGCTGTACGCCGGGGCCGCCTCCTGCGCCGACCTCCGTATGGCAGGCCTGCTCAGCGGGGTCCAGGACCGCGACCGCGTGTGGGACAGCCTCTTCGGCGGCCGGCAGGTGCACGTCCGCGACTACTTCTGACTCACTCCGTCGCGTCGAGCGCCAGCTCGGCATACGGCCCGACCACGAAGACCCCGTCGGTGCGTAGCCGCACCCACTGCGTCCCCACGGGGCGGCCGTCAGCGTAGGTGACGAGGGTGACGTCGGCGTCCCGACGCGGCTTGCTGCCGACCGCGATGGCGTAGGCAGCGCCGCCGGTGGTGCCGTTGGTGAACGTGTAGCCGGTCTGGTCGTTGGTCCCTGCGACCGCGTCCGGTCCGTCCTGGACGTGGGTGTGGCCGCCGATGACGAGGTCGACGCAGCCGCGGGCCAGGGCCTCGTCGCCGAGGTCGGCGTCGTGCACCAGCAGGGTCGAGATCCGGTCCCCGTCGCAGGCGACGTCCGCGAGTAGGTCGCCGACCTCGCTGAAGCTCAGACCGGTCTCGTCGCGCCAGTTGCCGAGCCCGCTGGACCGCGGGTCGTCGACCCCCATCAGCTCGCCGCCCCAGGGCGCCTCGACCCGAGAGCCGTCGAGCATCGTCCAGCCCAGGTCGTCGAGGTATCGGCCGACGAAGCTGCCGTTGTCATGGTTGCCCGCCACGGCGAAGCGGTTGAGGTCGTCGAATGACCGGTCGAGGGAGTCGAGGCTGAACGCCTCCCAGGGCTGACCGGTGGAGGTGTCGTCGCCGGCGTCGAGCACCACCGTTGCGCCTCCACGGTCCCCGACCGCCCGAGCCACCCGGTCCATGCCGATGTTGTCGTGGCGGTCACTGAGGACGATGGCGACGGTCTCGTCCTCGCTGGGCTCCCGCAGGTCGAGGTCAGCGGCAGCGGCGGCGGCCTCGTCGTAGAAGCCCTTGCTCTTCTCGTAGGTGTCCACGGCGCTCTGGATCAGGCGTTGGGTCTGCGTCGTCGTCGGGCTGGTCCGAATCTCGATCCCGGCCGCCTCGGGCGGGAGGGGGAAGCCGGCCATGAAGGTCTCGAGCGGCTCCCACGCGCGCTGGTCCTCCTGCGTGTCCTCATGGGCGTTCCAGGGCTGCCAGAGGACGAGCGGCACCGCCAGCAGGAGGACGCCGCCGGCGGCTCCCTTGCGGGTGCGCACCCCACGGAAGAGCTCGCCGCGCCGGTGCGGACCGAGCAGCCACCACACCGCCAACGGCACCAGGCCGAGCCCGACACCGCGCAGGGCGGCCGAGACAGCCATGTCGCGCACCGCGCCCTCGACCTTGGCCACCTGCGAGTCGGGCTCGCTGGCGATGAAGGCGTAGCGGGCGAAGAGCTCCTCGACCGACTCGGTCTCGGTCTTGCCCAACAGGACGTCCACACCCACGGGACCGTCGCCGGCGAGCCGGAAGTCGGGCAGCAACGGGCCCGTCCGCAGTGCGACGTACCCGTCGAAGGTGGGACTGACGACTGCGTCATGGCTCGCCACGACCACCGTGCGGCTGTCGTTGAGGAAGAACGTGGACCCGGAGGCGACGGCGACTCCTGCGCAGACCGCGGTGAGGACGAGTCCGGTCAGGACCCGCCGGCCATCAGCTCCGCGCCTGAGCAACCGCATAGAGCGTCACCGACGCGGCGACTCCCGCATTGAGCGACTCCAGCTGGTTGTGCATCGGGATCGAGACGAGCTGGTCGCAAGTCTCTGACACCAGCCGGCCCAGGCCCTTGCCCTCCGAGCCGACGACAACCACCAAGGGGCCGGTGGCGAGCCCACCGGGGGCGGTCAGCTCGGGCAGCGAGATCTCTCCGTCGGCTGCCAGGCCGACGACCATGCAGCCGGCGGACTGGTAGGCCTTGAGCTGGCGGACCAGGTTGACCGTCTGCGCGATCGGGATTCGAGCAGCCGCCCCGGCGCTGGACTTCCAGGCCGCTGCCGTCATGCCGGCGGCGCGACGCTCCGGGATGACGACGCCGTGGGCGCCGAAACCCGAGGCCGACCGCACGACCGCACCGAGGTTGCGAGGGTCGGTGACGGAGTCGAGAGCGACGATCAGCGCCTTCTCCCCGGCCTCGGCCGCGCGGCCCAGGAGGTCGTCGGCGTGGGCGTACTCGTAGGACGGCAACCGGGCCGCGAGGCCCTGGTGAACGGCACCACCGGTCATCCGGTCCAACTCGGAGCGGGTGACCTCGAGGAGCGGATAGCCGTTCTCGGCTGCGATCTTGAAGGCGTCGCGCAGTCGGCCGTCGCGCTCGGCGCCCTCGGCGACATAGACGCCGGTCACCGGGATCCCGGCGGTCAGCACCTCGACGACGGAGTTGCGACCAGCGACCCACTCGGCCTCGGTCGACTTCGCCGACCGTCGCTTGGGGCGGCCGGTCTCGTTGCGGTCGTTGCCCGAGCGCTCGGCGCGCTTCGCGTCCTTGTGGGCCTTGTGATAGGGCCGGTCCTTGGCCGCGGGCGTCGGGCCCTTGCCCTCCAGCCCTCGGCGGACGCGTCCGCCCGAACCGACGACTGCGCCCTTGCCGCTCTTCTTGATGGCGCCCTTGCGCTGGGAATTGCCTGGCATTAAATGCTCCACTTCGGCCCAGAGGGCGTGTCTTCGATCTCGATGCCGGCCGCGGCGATGCGGTCGCGAATCGCGTCCGCCCGGGCCCAGTCCTTCTCGGCGCGCGCGGTCGCGCGCTCCTCGAGCAGTGCGGTGATGAGTACGTCGACGGCTTCGCGCAGCTTCTCGTCGCCGGCCCCGTTCGTGGTCGCCCAGGCCGGGTCGGCCGGGTCGAGCCCGAGCACGGCAAGCATCGCGCGGACCTGCGACGCGATGCCCGCAGCGGCCGGGGTGTCGGCTGCCAGCGCAGTGTTTCCCTCGCGGACGAGGTCGTGGATCACGGCCACCGCCGCGGGCGTGCCGAGGTCGTCATCCATGGCCGCGACGAACGCGTCGGGCAGCTCAGTGGGCAGCTCAGTGGCGGCCTCGATCACCTCCGCGCGCTTCAGGAAGTTCTCGATCCGCAGGAACCCGACAGCGGCTTCCTCGAGCGCCTCGAAGCTGAACTCGACGTGCGAGCGGTAGTGCGCGCTGACCATGTAGAAGCGCAGCTCGATGCCGCGGACGCGCTCGAGCACCGACGGCACGAGAAGCGAGTTGCCGAGAGACTTGCTCATCTTCTCGCCGGCGGTCGTGATCCAGGCGTTGTGCAGCCAGTAGGACGCGAACGGCATCCCCGCAGCACGCGACTGCGCCTGCTCGTTCTCGTGGTGGGGGAAGCGCAGGTCGACGCCACCGCCGTGGATGTCGAAGGCGGGACCGAGGTACTTCGACGCCATCGCGGAGCACTCGATGTGCCAGCCGGGGCGGCCCGGACCCCAGGGCGAGGGCCAGGCTGCCGACTCGGGCTCGGACTTCTTGTAGCCCTTCCACAGCGCGAAGTCCCGCGGGTCGCGCTTGCCACGAGGATCCGCATCCGTAGCGGGCTCCATGTCGTCGAGGCCTTGCCGGGTCAACTCGCCGTACTGCGGCCAGGAGCGGACGTCGAAGTAGACGTCGCCCGAACCGTCCTCGGCCACGTAGGCGTGGCCGCGAGCGATGAGCGTGCTGATGAGCTCGAGCATCTCGGGGACCGTGCCCGTGGCGCCGGGTTCGTAGGTCGGCGGCAGCACGTTGATCGAGGCCAACGCGGTCGTGAGCTCGGCATGCATCGCGTAGGCGAGGTTGTACCAGGGCCGACCCTGCTCCTCCGCCTTGGCGAGGATCTTGTCGTCGATGTCGGTGACGTTGCGGATGAAGTGGACGTCGTAGCCGCTGGCGGTGAGCCACCGGCGCAGCACGTCGAAGTTGACGGCAGAGCGCACGTGCCCGACGTGCGGCTCCGACTGCACGGTGAGGCCACAGACGTAGATGCCGGCCCTCCCCTCCTGCAGGGGAACGAAGTCGCGGACCTCACGGGTCGCGGTGTCATGGAGCCTGAGCCGGCTCTGGTGCTGCTGCGTCACCAGCCGAGTCTAGAGGCGTCTGGGCCTATCCCCGATTCGCCTGCCGCGCCCAGCCGGTCGGAGAGGCTCCTTGACGTCAAATAGTAAGTACGCGTACTACTTTCATGACAACTCCTGCGACCGCCTCCCTCACCTCGCCCCTGCCGGCCTCCGCGTTCTTCGCCCGCTGGGCCGACATGTCCACGTGGTCCGACTGGAACGTCGACACCGAACGGGTCCGCCTCGACGGCCCCTTCATCGAAGGCGCCACGGGCGTCCTCAAGCCCCAGGGCGGGCCCCAGGTCCCCTTCCTCATCACCCGCCTCGACGAGCACGCGTTCGTCGATGAATCCCGGTTGTTCGGAGCACGCCTGGTCTGTGCCCACGTCGTCAGTCCCGTCGAGGAGGGCACCCGGGTCGACGTCACCGTCACCCTCACCGGGCCGCTCGCGGCGGCATGGCGGGTCATCCTCGGCGGGGGCATCGTCCGCACGCTCCGGCAGGACCTCGACTCCCTGGTTGTCGCCGCCGGCACGAACAGTCACCGTTAGGCATGGCCGAAGGACTGCAGAGCGCCCACGAGCACGCGGACGACAGCCCCGGTCTGCTCCTGTGGCAGGTCACTTCACGTTGGCAGGCCACCCTGCGGGCGGCACTGAAGCCGTTCGACCTCACGCACCCGCAGTTCGTGCTGCTGGCGTCGCTGACGTGGCTCAACGCAAAGGGTCCCGTCACGCAGCGCCACCTGGCGGACCACGTGGCCATGGATCCGATGACCACCTCCCAGGTCTTGCGCACGCTCGAGTCTCGGGGCCTCGTCGAGCGGGCAGCCCATCCCACCGATGGCCGCGCCCGGGCACTGGCGGCGACGGACAGGGGTGCGGACCTCGCCCGACGAGCCAACGCGGTGGTCGAGGCCCGCGACGCGGCGTTCTTCACCGCACTGGGGCCAGGAGCATCAAGCTTTGCCCACTCCTTGCGGTGCCTACGAGACGCTGCCGCGTCGGAGTTGTGACTCATGGGACAGATGGGACATGGCCGGGGTACCGTCGTCCGGTGTCTCGTCGACCTTGCCCTCGTCCCTCCGTCGGCGCCGCCGTCCTCGCCCTGCTCGCCGGTTCCCTGGCCACGATCGCTCCCGCAGCCGCCGCGGAGCCCCAGGCCCGACGAGCGACCTCGAGCATCGCGAACGCGTCCTGGTCGACCGGCGCGCAGTGGCGGTCAGGTGAGCTCCGGGGGCTACGCGTCAAGGCCGGCTCACTCGTGCCCAAGTCGCCGCGCCCCGGGCGTCTCGGCGGTCGGGACTACGAGGTCGGGACGTGGACGTCTCCCTGGTCCTCCCCCGACTTCGGACTGACCCAGCTGATCCCGAGCTGGGAGGCCGTCACCGACGGTGACTCGGTCGTCAAGGTGCAGGTCCGCGGGGAGGCGCCCGACGGAACCGTCTCGAGCTGGGACTCGATGGCCGAGTGGACCCTCGACAACCCGGCGCGCTCGCGCCGCTCCCTCGGCAGCCAGACCGACGACCTGGCGCGGGTCAGCGTCGACACCTGGCAGGCCGCCACGCCCCTGACCCGGTGGCAGGTGCGGGTCAGCCTCTACCGCAACGCCGCGACCAGACCGGCCGTCCGTCTCGACCGCGTCGGCGCCATGGCAAGCGCGCTCGTCCCCCGCGGCGCGGCACCCACCTCGACTCCCGGCCCCACCGTCGGGACCGTCCTCGACGTGCCGGCCTACTCCCAGATGACGCACACGGGTCACTACCCCCAGTGGGGCGGCGGCGGTGAGGCCTGGTGCTCGCCGACCTCGACCGCGATGGTGCTGGCCTACTACGACCTGCAGCCTGGCCCGTTCAGTGACATCACGGCCGGGCACGCCGACCCACAGGTCGACCACACAGCTCGGCTCGTCTACGACCACTCCTACGACGGCACCGGCAACTGGGCGTTCAACACCGCCTACGCCAGCACCCTGACAACCGGGGACTCCTACGTCACCCGACTCCCCGACCTGCGCGCGGCGGAGAGCTTCATCGCAGCCGGCGTCCCGCTGGTCGCGTCGGTCGCCTTCGGGCGCAACCAGCTCACCGGTGCCCCCATCTCGTCCAGCAACGGCCACCTGCTGGTGATCGTCGGCTTCGAGGCCGACGGCGACGTCGTCGTCAACGACCCGGCGGGCGCGAGCAACGGCGCCGTACGCCGCGTGTATGACCGTGACCAGTTCGAGGACATCTGGGTCAACGCCAGCGGCGGGATCGTCTACGTCATCAACCGCTGACGCCGGCGTCGAGTGATCGACCGCTCCGTGGATGGAGCCACTTCATCACTCGGCTGGGCAGGGATCAGCCGCCGGCGCTGACCTGGATCGTGTGCCAGCCGGTGGCGCCGTTCGGCAGCACGTCGCGGCGTACGCCCGTCTGCTCGAGCCCGTCCTTGTCGGTGGCCCGCACGCTCAGCTCATGGTCCCCGGGCCCGAGCTGGACCGTCAGCGCCCACTGGACCCACGTGTCGGTGCTCGGCGCCTGGCCGAGCTGCGCCGGCTGCCACTCCCCGCCGTCGACCGCGACCTCCACCGATGCGATCCCGGTGTGCTGGGCCCACGCCAGCCCGCCGACGTTGACCTCGCCGGCGTCCACCTCTGCACCGGAGCGTGGGACGTCGATGCGCGAGGCCATCTTCACCGGACCCTCCTCCGACCACCCCCGCTCTGTCCAGAACGCCGAGACGTCGCTGAACCGGGTGACCTCGTAGTCCACCACCCACTTGGTCGCCGAGACGTAGCCGTAGAGACCCGGCACGATCGTGCGGACCGGAAAGCCGTGCTCGATGGGCAGCGGCTTGCCGTTCATCGCCACCGCCAGCATGGCGTCACGGTCATCGGTCAGGGCGGACAGCGGCGTGGCGCAGTTCCAGCCGTCCTCCGACGTCTGGAGGACGCAGTCGGCCGAGGGATCCAGGCCGACCTCGGCCAGGATGTCGGCGATCCGGATGCCGCTCCACCAGGCGTTGCCGACGAGGTCGCCGCCGACCTCGTTGCTGACGCAGTTGAGGGTGATCCACGACTCCGTCAGCTCTCGCTTCACCAGGTCGTTGTAGGTGAGCGTGAGCTCGTGGTCGACGAGGCCGTGGATGCGCAGCGTCCAGTCCTTGGGCTCGATGGTGGGTACGGCGATCGCCGTGTGGATCAGGTAGAAGTCCTCGTTCGGGGTCTGCCACGGGAAGAGCCCCGGCAACCCGACGGCGGTGTCGGCCGGAGCGATGGGCCGGGTCACCCCATCGAGTCGAAGCAGTCGCCGACTCTCCGCCACGTGGCGACGACCGCGGCCCAGCACCCGACCGGCGCCGGCGATCCCGATCGCACCGACACCGAGAGCTGCGGCCACCATCAGGAAGACCCGCCGCTCGCGTGAGGCCAGCTCCGGGTGGTGCCGCTCGGTGAGGAGCGGCTTGGTGAGGGCCGGGAGCACGGCGACCCAGGTCACGAAGCCGACCAGCACGGGCAGCACGTCCACCACGCTGGCACCGGGCTGGAGGAGCACGGCAGCACTGCCAAGCGCAGCCAGCCCCAGCCAGAGGAGCATCGGCTTGAGGCTGCTCCTCCTCGCGAGGACTCCCGCGACGGCGCCCATGGCCAGCAGGAACAGCAGGATGCCCAGGATCAGGAGCGGCTTGTCGAGCCGACCCACGATGCGGATCAGCCTCTCGGCGACCGCTCCCGGAGTGACCTGGATGACCAGCTCCGCCACCGCCACGACCGGGGACTCGCGGATCGTCAGGACCATTGCCGTCGCGTAGCTGGTCGCCAGTCCGACGACCATCGCGACGACTCCGGCCCCTGTCCAGCGGCCCTTGCTCTCCTGCACCCGGCCATTGTGTCTGATCGGGCATGATGCGACCGTGAGTCTCCCCCGCATCGGCATCGGCACCGACGTCCACCGGCTGGTCGAGGGCGTCCCGCTGCACCTGGCCGGGCTCACCTGGCCCGACGAACCGCGCGGGCTCGAGGGGCACTCGGACGCAGATGTCGCCGCCCATGCGGCGTGCGACGCCCTCTTCTCCGCGGCAGGGATCGGTGACCTGGGTGTCCACTTCGGCACCTCGGAGCCCGCATGGGCAGGAGCGTCCGGGGCGAGCCTGCTGGCGGAGTCCGCGAGCCGCGTCCGGGCAGCGGGTTTCGAGATCGGCAACATCGCGATCCAGGTCATCGGCAACGCCCCCCGTCTCGGTCCGCGACGTGGCGAGGCCGAGCAGACGCTCTCCGCCGCTGTCGGCGCGCCGGTCTCGCTCAGCGCCACCACGACCGACGGTCTCGGGCTGACCGGCCGCGGCGAGGGCGTCGCGGCGATCGCGACCGCCCTCGTGGTGCCGGTCGTCCAGACCAGCTAGCCCGCGACCGCCAGGCGGTAGCCGCGCTTGACCACGGTCTGGACGACTTTGGTGCCGAGAGCCGCCCTCAGCCGCGCGACCGCCATCTCGACCGCATGCTCGGAGCCCGCGGTCCCGCTCGGCAGGGCCGCGAGGAGCTCGCGGCGCGCGACGACGTGACCGGGGTTGACCAGCAGAGCCTGCAGGACCACCAGCGGAGCCGGGGAGAGCCGGACCTCCACGCCGTCGAGCAGGACGCGGTCGCTGTGCAGGAGCAGCACGTGCCCGGCGACCTCGGTCGAGAGACCCTCCCGACGCGACGGCAGCTCGGTCTCCAGCAGCTTGATCATCGCGGCAAGCCGTGACCGGTCGGGCGTGACCGTCGGCACGCCCCACAGCTCGAAGGCAGCGGCGGTGACCGGCCCCACGCAGGTGGCGACGACGTCGGCCTGGAAGGCGGCGACCACCTCGTCCCGGCGCCCGGTCACCCCGGCCGCCTCCATCAGGGACGCGACCGCCGGCGCAGACGTGAACGTGACCGCGTCAAGCTCGCGGTCGGCGATCAACTCGACCATGGAGAACATCGGCTCCGGGTCCTCCGCGCTCGCCACTCGATAGACCGTCACCACGTCGACGCGCGCGCCCTGGCGCTGCAGCGCATGGGCCACCATCGACAGCGACTGGCCATGCTCTTGTACGACGATGCGCAGGCCGCCGAGGTCACGTCCCCGCAGGTGCACGAGGACGTCCTCGAAACACTCCGAGTCGGGCGCCCACAGCTCGCGCAGCCCGTTGCGACGCAGCGCCCCCACGCTCTTGGGACCGCGCGCCAGCACCTCGGAGTCGCCGATGGCGGCGACAAGCTCGTCGTGGAGGCCCCAGGTGCGGGCCGCCTCGAACCACGCCTTCATGCCGATGCCGGTGGTGGCCACGAAGATGTCGATCGGCTCGGCCAGGACCCGCTCGGTCGCGGCCCGCAGCTGTGCGTCGTCCACCTGGTTGGGGTCGCTGGAGAGCGCCGGGGCCCAGTCGACCTTCGCACCACGCCGTTCGAGGAGGGTGATCTGTTCCTCCACCTTGCGGGCGGCCGTCACCCCCACCCGGTAGCCGTGGAGCGGCGCCCCACAGCTCGTACCGACGCTCATGCCACCTCGCGGCGTGCGCCGACGTGCACGATCCCGTCCTCGACCAGCACGTCAAAGGCGGGGACGCTGGTGTGCTCGTCGTCGAGGCAGCGTCCGGTGCGCAGGTCGAAGGCGTGCTTGTGCATCGGGCTGGCCACGAACGGGATGCCCTCGCGGGTGCCCACGATGCCGCGGGCCAGCACGGAGGCCTTGGCGAACGGGTCGTGGTTGCCCACGGCATAGATCTGGCCGTCGTGGGTCCGGAAGATCGCCACTGCCTGGCCGTGCACGAGCGCCGCGACGCCGCGCTCGGTCTCGAGCTCATCGACGGGACACACCTTCTCCCACGTCCGGTCGGCGCGGGTCATCGGAGGCCGCCCGTGCCTGCCGGGGCTCCGACCGGGATCGTGGTGGCCAGCACGACCGGCACTCCAGGCTCGGCGGGCCGGATCTGCCCGCGCTCCTCGGTGAAGGAGATCGACGGGTCGGGGGTGTCGGGGGCGTTGACGAAGGAGACGAAGCGCCCGAGCTTCTCGGGGTCCTCCAGGGTCGCCTTCCACTCGTCGAAGTAGCTGCCGACGTGGCGGTCCATCTCGGCCTCCAGCTCGGCGCCGAGGCCCAGGGCGTCGTCCACGACCACCTCGCGGACCCGGTCGAGCCCACCGTCCAGCTGGTCGACCCACCCCACCGTGCGCTGCAGGCGGTCGGCGGTACGGACGTAGTACATGAGGAACCGGTCGAGGTAGGACACCAGCGTCTCGGTGTCGAGATCGCCGGCAAGCAACCGAGCATGGGCGGGTACGGCGCCGCCGTTGCCGCCGACGTACAGGTTCCAGCCCTTCTCCGTCGCGATGACGCCGAAGTCCTTGCCCCTGGCTTCGGCGCACTCGCGGGCGCACCCGCTCACCCCGCCCTTGAGCTTGTGGGGGCTGCGCAGCCCGCGATAGCGCTGCTCCAGCGTGATCGCGAGGCCGACGCTGTCCTGCACGCCGAAGCGGCACCACGTCGACCCGACGCACGACTTCACCGTCCGCAGGGACTTGCCGTAGGCATGGCCGGACTCGAAGCCGGCGTCCACCAGTCGCCGCCAGATCGCGGGCAGCTCCTCCATCCGGGCACCGAACAGGTCGATGCGCTGGCCGCCGGTGATCTTGGTGTAGAGGCTGAAGTCGCGAGCGACCTCGCCGATGACGATCAGCTTGTCGGGGGTGATCTCCCCGCCAGGGATCCGAGGCACCACCGAGTAGGTGCCGTTGCGCTGGATGTTGGCGAGGTAGGCGTCGTTGGTGTCCTGCAGCTGACGGTTGTCGCGGTCGAGGACGTGCCCGTTGAACTGGCTGGCCAGGATGCTGGCGATCGCCGGCTTGCACACGTCGCAGCCGCGGCCGGTGCCGTGGGCCTCCACGATGTCGTCGAAGCGCCGGTAGCCGTGCACCGCGACGATGTCGAAGAGCTCCTGGCGGCTGAGCGGGAAGTGCTCGCACAATCCCTTGTCGACCACCTTGCCGACGCTGGCGAAGTGCTCCTCGATGATGTTCTTGACCACGTTGACGCAGCTCCCGCAGGTGCTGCCCGCGCGGGTGCACGCCCTGACGCTCTTGACGTCCTCGCAGCCCTCGTCGCGGACCGCGACCAGGATGTCGCCCTTCGACACGTCGTTACACGAGCAGACCTGCGCCTCGTCGGTCATGCCGAGCTTCACGCCGCCCCGGCCCGCCGGCAGGATCAGCTCCTCCGGGTTGGCAGGGAGCGCGATGCCGCTCGAGACGAGCGGCCGCAGGACGCCGTACGCCGAGGCGTCCCCGACGAGGATCCCGCCCAGCAGCCGGTACGAGCCGTTCGCGGGGTCTGGTTCGGAGACGACGAGCTTTTTGTAGATGCCCGCCACCGCGTCGGAGAAGACGAGCTCGAGGGCGCCGTCGGTCGTGGCGAAGGCGTCGCCGAAGGTGGCGACGTCGACGCCGAGGAGCTTGAGCTTGGTGGACATGTCGGCGCCGTCGAAGGTGCCCGGGCCGTCGAGGAGCGTGTCGACGACGACCTCGGCCATCGCGTAGCCGGGTGCGACGAGGCCGTACATCGTGCCGCCCGGCGCCGCGCACTCACCGATGGCGAAGACGTGCTCGTCGGAGCTACGACACTGCTCGTCGACCAGGATGCCCCCGCGGGAGGCCACGTCGAGACCGCACTCACGGGCAAGGGCGTCGCGTGGACGGATCCCGGCGGAGAAGACCACCACCTGGGCGTCGATGGTCTCGGTCTCGTGGCCCTCCTCGGTGCCGGCCGGGCGCAGCCGAAGGCCGGTGACGAAGTCGTTTCCGGTGATGGCCTCGGTGAGCACCCCGGCGTGCACGTTGACGCCCAGCTGTTCGACGTGTCGCACCAGGGTGGCGCCGGCGGCGGGGTCGAGCTGGACCGGCATCAGGCGCGGTGCCATCTCGACCACGTGGGTGTCGAGGCCGAGCTGGACCAGGGCGTTGGCCGCCTCGAGCCCGAGGAGCCCCCCGCCGATGACGATGCCGCTGGTCGCATCACGACTGGCGGTGCGGATCGCCTCGAGGTCCTCGATCGTGCGGTAGACGAAGCACCCGTCCTTGTCGCGTCCCGCCACGGGGGGCACGAAGGGCGCGGCGCCGGTGGCCAGCACGAGGACGTCGTAACCGAGGGTGTGCACCTCTCCCGGCCCTGTCAGCGGCTCATGGGGCGGGTCGAGGGATGGGCGCGGGGTCGGCGAGACGTAGGTGACGGCCCGGCCGGGCCGGTCGATCTCGGTGACAGCCGCGTCGAGCACGAGCCTGACCCGCGGATCGGCGTACTCCCCCTCGGGCAGCAGCGACAGCTCGTCGGGGCTGTCGGCAGCGAAGAAGCTGGTCAGCGCGACCCGGTCGTAGGCCGGTCGCGGCTCCTCGCCGAGCACCACGATGTCGTGGGTCTCGGTGAGTCCGCGCTCGATCGCCGCCTGGACGAAGCGGTGGGCGACCATGCCGTGGCCGACGACGACGAGGGTGGCTCGCAGGTGCGTCATGCCCCGACGGTAGGTAAGCCATGTTGTGCGCGGTGTTTCCTCATGTTTCGAGGAGGAAAACCCTCGCGCACTCCCCTCACAGGTCACCGCAGCAGAAGCGCCGGGTCCCCGAACTCGTGCCACAGGTAGTCGTGGGCGACGGCTGCGTCGTACGCCGCCTGCGTGAGTCCGCGTCCTGCCACGGCGGTCGGCAGCCGACTGGCACCTACGAATCACCCCGACCCAGGACACCCAGCAGGAGGTACGGCGGGGGCTCTGGTTGCCGACCAGGGCCAGACTGTCACCATGGCCGAGACCACGACTTCCTCCGCACCCGGTGACGGCGCAGCATCGAAGCCCCCGGGGAGCGAGAGCCTCCTGACGGTCATCATCGCCCTCGGTGCCAACACCCTGATTGCTGTGGCGAAGACGGTGGTGGCCGCCATCACCGGCTCGGCGTCGATGGTTGCCGAGGCAGCGCACTCGTGGTCCGATGCCGGCAACGAGGTGTTCCTGCTGGTCGCCGAACGGCGCGCGGCCAAACCCGCCGACGACTCCCATCCCCTCGGTCACGGACGGGAGGCCTACGTCTGGTCGATGTTTGCCGCGTTCGGGTTGTTCACAGCCGGCGCCATCGTCTCGATCTGGCACGGCGTCTCGAGCTGGAACGCTCCCCACGGCGAGGAGGTCGACTACACCTGGGCCTACGCCGTGCTGGCACTGGCCTTCGTGCTCGAGAGCGTGTCCTTCCTGCAGGCACGTCGTCAGACGCGGGCGGCAGCGCGGGCCGCGGGGCTGCACCCCTTGCGTTTCCTCGCACGCACCTCCAACCCGACCCTGCGAGCCGTCTACGCCGAGGACGCCGCAGCGCTGCTCGGCATCCTGATCGCTGCGACGGGCATCGTGCTGCACCAGGTCACGGGGAATGCCCGATGGGACGCCGCGGGGTCCGTGCTCGTCGGGATCCTCCTTGGCTGCGTGGCGGTCTTCCTCATCAGCCGCAACCGAGACTTCCTGGTGGGGCAGGCGGCTTCGCCGGCGCTTCGGGCGAATGGGCTCCGGAGCCTGCGGGCCGATCCCGAGGTCGAGCGGGTGACCTTCCTCCACCTGGAGTTCGTCGGTCCGGGGAAGGTCTTCCTCGTCGCGGCCGTCGACCTCATCGGCGATTCACCCGAGACCGCGACATCACGGCGACTCCGTGCGGTCACTGCTCGCCTCGAGGAGCACGAGAACATCGAACGAGCCGTCCTCACCCTGTCGGTGCCCGAGGACGAGACTCTCGTCCCTGGGTGAGCAGGCGGCGTACGACGCCCTCACACCCACCACAGCCGGTGGTCGCCCGCGTGGACTCGCGGCACGACTCGAGGCTCGCGCACGCCCGGATCGCCCCGGCGCTGACTCCGGCGCAGGCGCAGACCTCTGCCACGTCGGGCAGGACCACGGAAGCCGCCGCGGCCTCAGCCAGGAGGAGCTGGCCGGCTTCGTCGGCTCCGAGGACTGTTCCCCGGTCGTAGAGCTGGGTGATCAGCCCCACCCGCGAGAGGTCCCCGACGAGGGCGGCGGCCACGATCACTCCCCCGTCGATCACGAGCCGCCGGTGTGAGCCCGCGATGGGGTTGGTCATCTCGACCACCTCGCCCGTGGCGTGCTCCGGATCGCCCAGCACAGCCACCTCGAGGTCCGTGGCTCGCAGCCGGGCGACGCTGCGCGACCCGTCGTATCGCGCGGAGCCACCGGTAAGGACGTCGGCGAGCACGCCTGCCTGCTCCCAGGCCGGTGGCACGAAGCCGGTGGTGCGGCCGCGGTGCTCGACGCAGTCCCCGAGCCCGTGGACGCGCACGTCGGACACCGACCGGAGGGCGGAGTCGACCACGAGGCCACGCCTGACCATCAGCCCCGCCCGGCGGGCCAGGGCCGTCGAGGGTCGGCCGCCGGCCGTGAGCACGACGAGGTCGGTGCTGAGCTCGTAGCCGTTGTCCAGGCGCAGCCCCGGCTCGGTCATCCGGACGGCACGCGCGCCGGTATAGACCTCGGTCCCGAGCCTGCGCAGGTCGCGCGCCAGCACGCGCCCGCCGGGCTCGCCCAGCTGGGAGGCGAGGAGGTGCTCGGCGCCCTCGACGATCTCGGTGTGCAGCCCGCGCATCGCCAGCGCCCGCGCGACCTGGAGGCCGAGCAGTCCACCACCGACGACGACTGCCCGGGCTCCGGCGCCGAGCCTGGCGACCTCGGCATCGAGGCACCGGCAGGGAGGGACGCTAGGAACCGGAGGTTTCGCCGGGGCTCTCGTTTGTTTCACCCATGGGTCAACTTGTCCTCACGACCTCACGGGGCTGCTGACCGCAGCGATCCACGCCTACGATTCACCGCATGCCCGCCGCCATCGTCATCGTTGCCGCCGGTTCGGGCACCCGCGTCGGTGCGGGGATGAACAAGGTGCTGCTGCCCCTCGGCGACCGGCCGGTCCTGGCGTGGTCGGTGCGCGACGCCCTCGCGACCGCCGACGTGCGCCAGGTGGTCGTCGTGGTCCGCGCAGCCGACCGGGGGGCGGTCGAGACGGCGCTCGCACCCCACCTGGGCGACGCCGAGGTCGTGCTCGTCGATGGCGGTGCCAGCCGACACCAGTCCGAATGGGCAGCGCTGCGGTTCCTCGCACCCGCGATCGAGGCCGGTGACCTCGATCTGGTGGCCATCCACGACGGCGCCCGTCCGCTCGCCGGCAAGGCGCTCTTCGAGGAGACGCTGGCCGCAGCCCGCCATCACGACGGCGCGATCCCGGTGACGCCGGCGCGCCACCTCCTGACCACCTCCCTCACCGCGGTCGTCGGGGAGCTCTGCGGCGTACAGACGCCGCAGGCGTTCGGTGCCCGCCTCCTCCTCGCGGCACACCGCGCCGCCGCCGAGACGGGCTTCGAGGGCACCGACACCGCAGCCGTCCTCGCCGACCACGCCGAGGTGGCGATCGCCGCCGTCCGGGGTACGCCGCAGAACATCAAGATCACGTTCCCCGACGACGTCACCCTGGCCGAGAGCCTGCTCCTCATGCGGGATATCCATGGGTGAAACGGCTCTGAATATGGCCTGGCCGGAGCCGTTTCGCCCATGGATATCTCTCGAGGAGGACGAACATGGATGCCCCCGGGGCGTGCTCCTCAGCCGCTCGTGAGCCCCTCGAGCACCGGCAGGTCGTCGGGCGAGGACACCCGGCGTGCGGCGGCCGGCGCCTCGACCAGCACGACGTGGTGCGAGCGCGCGAGCTCCGCGACCAGCTCGACGAGGTCGGTGCCGGGCTTGTCGACCATCGCGGCCACCACCGAGGCCGGCAGCACCACGGGTGAGGCCACCGTCACCAGACCCTCGCGATCCACGGTGTCGCCGACCAGGCCGTCCGCGACCAGCTTGACCGTGTCGGTGACGGGGTGGACGGCGACCACCACGGCGTCCTCGTCCAGCGCGCGACGCAGGCACGCCGCGATGAAGTCGGCCGGTGTCATCGGGCACAACGAGTCGTGGAGGACGAGGGGCTCTCCCGCTCCACGGACCGCGTCCCACTGGATGCCGGCGTCGATCGCAGTCACGCCGGCCTCGCCGAGCGCCCACGCCGCGCACGCCACCAGCGCCTCACCGTGGATGAGCGCATAGGGCAGCGATCCGCGCCCCTCGTCGAGGACCATCCCCAGCGCCGGGGGACCCTCGTCCGCCGGATCGAAGAAGGTGTGAGTCATCAGGGGCACGAGCCTAGGACGTGCGAACACGCAACGAGGCCCCGGCCGGAGCCGGGGCCTCGTGCACGTGCAGCTGAGTTGCCGGAGCGCTCAGTGGAGCGTCAGGACGCGAGGACCTCGTCGAGGATCGCCTCGGCCTTGTCCTCGTTGGTCTGCTCGGCCAGCGCGAGCTCCGAGACCAGGATCTGACGAGCCTTGGCCAGCATCCGCTTCTCGCCGGCCGACAGCCCGCGGTCGCGCTCGCGGCGCCACAGGTCGCGCACGACCTCGGCCACCTTCATGACATCACCGGAGTGCAGCTTCTCGAGGTTCGCCTTGTAGCGACGCGACCAGTTGGTCGGCTCCTCGACGTGCGCAGCACGAAGGACGTCGAAGACCCGCTCGAGACCCGCCTTGTCGACGACGTCGCGAACTCCGACCAGATCAAGGTTGCAGGCCGGGACGCGGACGACCAGGTCCTGCTGAGCGACAATGCGCAGGACGAGGTATTCCCGGTCCTCGCCCTTGATGGTCCGCATCTCGATGTTCTCGATGACAGCAGCCCCGTGATTTGGGTAAACAACCGTTTCACCAACGGTAAAAGTCATGTACTGGTACCCCTTCCTAGGTGACCAGTCTAACACGGACCCCGAGCGCCTCCGGACATCGTTTGTGCAGGTCAGAGCACCCATCGTGGCTTGACAGACCGTCCGTCATGTGGTCCGCCCACCCCGCTTCGCCCGGTGGCGGTCCACAGATTTCCGAGCGACTCCGACGTCTTTGCCTGTGCGCAGGGCCCGGGTGTGGACATACTTCGTCCCATGTCGCCCCTCAAGCGTCTGCGCGGCCGCACGCCCGCGGACGCATCGACCCCTGCCCCGCAGCCTGCACCTGCCGGGGCATCGGCCGGTGCTCCGACGCGGGCCGGCGACGCCGGGCCCCAGGGGAGTCCCCCGTCCGGGCTGGGCCACAGGTTGGGCCACACCCTGCCGGTCCTGCTGCTCCGTGCCGCGCATCCCAAGCAGGCTGTGCTCACCGCCCTGGGCCTCGCTGCCACGGCTGCTGTCGCTGGCCGACCTGCCCGTGAGGCCGCCCTGGTCCTCGTCACCGTGCTCGTCGGTCAGGCCATCCTCGGGTGGGACAACGACCTGGTCGACCGCGTGCGCGACGAGCGGCACGAGCGTCCCGGCAAGCCCATCGCCCACGGACTCCTCGAGCCCGGCACGGTGTGGTTCACCGTCACGTGTGCCCTGCTGCTCGTCGTACCCCTCTCCCTCAGTGCCGGTCCGAGGGCCGGGGGTGCCTACCTCGTCTCGCTGCTGATCGCGCTGGTCGGCAACCGGTTCCTGCGCGGCAGCTTCCTCTCCTTCGTGCCCTGGGTGTTGAGCTTCGGCCTCTACCCCGCCTACATCGCCTACGGCGGCTGGAACGGAGTGCCCTCCGAGACTCCCCCCACGGTGACGATCACGGTGCTGGCCGCCCTCCTCGGTCTGGGGGTCCACGTGCTGCGCGCGCTGCCCGGCCTGGTCCCCGACAACATCGACGGCATGCGGTCGTTGCCGTTGCGGCTCGCGCTCAAGACCGGCGCGCCGCGGCTGCTGCTGATCGCGGGCATCTTCACGAGTGTCGTGGGTGTGGCGCTTCCCATCTCCGCACGGGCGCTCGGCCTGGACTGAGGCGCCGCTAGGCTGTGCGCCATGCAGCTCCGACGTTCCCTCGCGCTCACCACCGCCGCCGTTGCACTCTCCACTGCCGGATTGTCGTCGTGCGGCTTCGACTACGCCACCAATCGCGACAACCCGATCACCTCCGCGGTCAACGCGCAGGACGGTGAGATCGACGTGCTCAGCGCGGTGATCGTGTCGACGGAGGCTGGCTCAGGCACCTTCATCGCGTCGCTGTCCAACAACTCCCTCGAGGAGGAGGCCTCGATGACCGAGCTCACCCTGCTCGCGGGTGAGGCCCCGGCCCCGGTCGAGTTCGAGCCCGTCGTCGTCAAGCCCAACACGCTCGTCAACCTCGCTGAGCCGGCTGCCGACATCAAGCTCACGGGCGACTTCGCTGCCGGTGACTTCGTCGAGATCGCGATCGGCTTCGACAACGGCGAGAGCGTCGAGATGGAGGTGGAGGTCGTCGAGAACGGCGGCTACTACGCTGACCTCGACGGGCCGGCCCCGAGCGAGACCCCAGAGCCCGAGGAAGCACCCCAGTCCGGGGTTCCTGAGTCCGAGACCGAGTGACCCGCAGCGACGACCCTTGGAAGGGAACTTCGTGACCTACACCCTCGTCCTGCTCCGCCACGGCGAGAGCGAGTGGAACGCCAAGAACCTGTTCACCGGCTGGGTGGACGTGGGGCTGACGGACAAGGGCCGCGCCGAGGCCGTGCGCGGTGGCGAGCTCATGGTCGCCGCGGGCGTGCTCCCCGACGTCGTCCACACATCCCTGCAGCGTCGCGCGATCAACACCGCGTGCATGGCCCTCGATGCCGCCGACCGCCACTGGATCCCGGTGAAGCGCTCCTGGCGGCTCAACGAGCGCCACTACGGAGCGCTCCAGGGCAAGGACAAGAAGCAGACGCTCGAGGAGTACGGCGAGGAGCAGTTCATGCTCTGGCGTCGGTCCTTCGACACTCCTCCCCCGCCGCTGGCCGACGACGACGAGTTCTCCCAGGTCGGGGACCCGCAGTACGCCGGCCTCGGCGCCGACATGCCCCGCGCCGAGTGCCTCAAGGACGTCATCGCCCGGTTCCTCCCCTACTGGGAGGACTCGATCGTCCCCGACCTGAGGTCGGGGCAGACCGTCCTGGTCGCCGCCCACGGCAACAGCCTCCGCGCCCTGGTCAAGCACCTCGACGGCGTCTCCGACGATGACATCGCCGGTCTCAACATCCCCACCGGGATGCCCCTGGTCTACCGCCTCGACGAGCAGCTCACGCCGACCGTTCCCGGCGGGGAATACCTCGACCCCGAGGCAGCTGCCGCGGCCGCGGCGGCCGTCGCCAACCAGGGCCGCTGACCGGCCCTCTTGACGTACTCCGCGAGGTTTCCGTCACCTTCCCGGGTGTTGCAGGCCGCTGGAAGGTTCGACTCCCCCGGGTAGCCGGGGGACCAGTGAGAAGGATCAGTTCTCGCGGCGCGAGACCTGCTCGCCGGTGACGACGAAGATGACCCGGTTGGCCACGGACACGGCGTGGTCGGCGATGCGCTCGTAGTAGCGGCCGAGCAGCGCGATGTCCACGGCAGCCTCGACCCCGTGCGCCCAGTCGTCGCCGAGGAGCTCGGCGAAGCTGCGCCGGCGGAGCTGGTCCATGATCTCGTCGTCGCGGCCGAGCTCGATGGCTGCCTCGACGTCGCGGTCGGCGATGATGGACTTCACCCGGCGCACCATGTCCTCGGCTACCTCGGCCATCTTCTCCACGGTCTCGAGGATCGACGCGGGTACGGCGAGGTTGGGGACCCGGAGCCGGGCGATCTTGGCGACGTGCACGGAGAGGTCGCCCATCCGCTCCAGCTCGCTGACCATGCGCAGGGCGGAGACCACGACGCGCAGGTCGCCCGCCACGGGCTGCTGCAGCGAGAGCAGCGCGAAGGCGTTGTCCTCCACGCGTTCCCGGTTGGCGTCGATCGCCCGGTCGGCGCTGATCACCTCTTCGGCGATCGCGGCGTCGCCGGTCAGCAGTGCTGCCGTCGCGCGGTTGACCGCGACCTCGACCTGCCCGCACATGGCGGCGAGGTCGAGGAAGACGGCGTCGAGCTGGTCATGGAAGGCCTCACGCATGTCGCCAGCCTAGGGTCGCAATGCGGGCGGGGCGGGGGGTCGCGATGAACGCCGCGTGAACACTCGGTGCTCGTCGTCTGATCGGCGGGTGGAGACCCGGACGGTGCGTACGATCACCGTGTGGATCCGACGCTTCTGGCAGGTCTTGCTGCCGCCATCGGGGCGATCGTCGCCGGTGGCGGGGTGCTTGCCTGGCACATCAGCGACCGGCAGCAGTCGCAGCGCCCGCACGTCGACGAGCCACTCGTCCCGGCCGGCGTGGCCGCCGTGCTCGCCGTCCTGAGGTCGAGCGCCGTCGTGATCGACCCCGAGGACCACGTGCTGAAGGCATCCGCCCCGGCCTATGCCCTCGGACTCGTGCGCGGGAACGAGGTCTTGGTCGACGACCTGCTCGACCTGATCCGTCTCGTCCGCCGCGACGGCCAGATCCGCGAGAAGGAGATGCAGCTCGGCACGCAGAGCTCCACGGCCCGCACCGTCGTGGCCAGGGTGGCCCCGCTGGGCTCCCGACTCGTCCTGGCGCTGGTCGAGGACCGCACCCGCGAACGCCGGGTGGAGTCCGTGCGCCGCGACTTCGTCGCCAACGTCAGCCACGAGCTCAAGACCCCCGTCGGTGCCATCCGGCTGCTCGCCGAGGCCGTCACCGACGCCTCCGACGACCCCGAGGCGGTCCAGCGCTTCGCCGGGCGGATGCTCACCGAGAGCGACCGGCTCTCCAAGCTCGTCCAGCAGATCATCGAGCTGTCCCGCCTCCAGGGCGACGACCCGCTCGAGACCCCCGCCCGGGTGCCCCTCGACGACGTCGTGGCGGCCGCCGTCGACACCAGCGTCATCGATGCGGGTGCCAAGGGGATCACCCTCGTCGCGGCCGGCGACCGCGGCCTGGAGGTGTTCGGCTCCCTCGACCAGATCAGCGCGGCGGTGACCAACCTCGTCTCCAACGCGGTCACCTACTCCGAGGCCGGTTCGCGGGTCCTCGTCAGCACCAAGTCGGTCGACGACACCGCCCAGGTCTCGGTCGTCGACCAGGGGATCGGCATCCCCCCTGGCGAGATCGACCGCATCTTCGAGCGCTTCTACCGCGTCGACCCGGCCCGGCACCGCTCCACCGGAGGGACCGGCCTCGGCCTCTCCATCGTCAAGCACGTCGCCGCGACGCACGGCGGCGACGTGAGCGTCTGGTCGGTCGAGGGCCAGGGATCGACGTTCACGCTCACGCTGCCGCTGAGTCCCGAACCCGGCAGCACCGGGCCGATGGAGCCGGTTGCGGTGGTGGCTCCGGTGCGGCGTACGCCGAAGGCCCCCCTCGCCCCCCACGAACAGGCCCTACGACCCGTTGAGCCAACACCCGACGCCGACCACATCAAGCAGCAGGAGGTACGCCGGTGAGCACCCCACGACGTTGTCCGTCTCCCCCGCTCCGCGCCCCCGACGAACAACGCCTCGGGGACCCCGCATGACACGGGTGCTCGTCGTCGAGGACGAAGAGAGCTACAGCGATCCGCTCGCCTACATGCTCCGCAAGGAGGGCTACGAGGTCGCGGTCGCGGCCGACGGCAACGCCGCGCTCGCGGAGTTCGCGCGCAACGGCGCCGACATCGTGCTGCTGGACCTCATGCTGCCCGGTGTGCCAGGCACCGAGGTGTGCCGCCAGATCCGTCAGACCTCCAGCGTCCCGGTCATCATGGTCAGCGCCAAGGACGACGAGGTGGACAAGGTGGTCGGCCTCGAGCTGGGAGCCGACGACTACATCACCAAGCCCTACTCGCCGCGCGAGCTGGTCGCGCGCATCCGCGCCGTACTGCGCCGAGGGCAGGAGCCCGACCTGCTGCCCGACACCCTCGAGGCCGGACCGGTGCGCATGGACGTCGAGCGTCATGTCGTCACCGTCGACGGGTCCGAGCAGCGGTTGCCCCTCAAGGAGTTCGAGCTGCTCGAGATGTTCCTGCGCAACCCGGGTCGGGTGCTCACCCGCGGCCAGCTCATCGACCGCGTGTGGGGCTCGGACTACGTCGGGGACACCAAGACCCTCGACGTCCACGTGAAGCGGCTGCGGGCCAAGCTCGAGCCCGATCCGAGCGAGCCGAAGTACCTCGTCACGGTGCGTGGCCTGGGGTACAAGCTCGATCTCTGAGCGACGGCGGGAAGTCGCGGTTCCTTGTCCGAAATCCGCTCGCGACCGGTCATGGGCGTCCGTAGCCTTGACTCGTGACAACGACCCCCGGCATGACACCCACCCAGCCCGCCGACGTTCCGTCGACCCCACCGGCTGACGCCACACCGGCCTGGCTGCCCCTCGTGGCGGTCGCGACCACGCTGGTCCTGTGGGCGAGCGCCTTCGTCGGGATTCGTCACCTCGGGGAGTCGGTGCCGCCGGGCGCACTGTCGCTGAGCCGACTGCTCGTGATGATCCTCGCCCTGGTCGTCCTGATGAAGGGCCGGGTCCCCAGGCTGCCGACGAGGCGGGAGTGGCCACTCGTCCTCCTCGGTGGGGCGAGCTGGTTCGGCGTCTACAACCTCACGCTCAACGAGTCGGAGCGCCGCATCGACGCCGGCACCGCGGCCCTCATCGTCCAGATCGGCCCGATCCTGGTCGCGTTGCTCGCCACCTTCTTCCTCGGCGAGCGGCTGACGAAGTGGCTGCTCATCGGCATGGGCGTCGGCTTCGCGGGCGTCGTCATCATCGGCCAGGCGTCCTCGCAGGGCGGCAACGGTGACCTGGTGGGGGTGCTCCTCGCGGTCGTCGCGGCGCTGACGTTTGCCGTCGGCGTACTCACGCAGAAACGGCTGCTGTCCGCGATGGGGGTCCTGGACATGACGTTCTGGTACGCCGTCGTCGGCGCGGTCGTCTGCCTGCCCTGGGCCGGCCAGACGGTGAGCGTGCTCACCGACGCGAGCGCCGAGACCTGGTGGTGGATCCTCTACCTCGGCGTGTTCCCGAGCGCGATCGCCTTCAGCACCTGGACCTACGCCCTGAGCCACGCCGACGCGGGCAAGTTCGCCCAGTCGACGTTCCTGGTCCCCTTCATCACCACGCTGATGGCGTGGCTCCTCCTTGACGAGGTGCCACCCGCCTTGGCGTTCCTCGGGGGCCTGCTCTGCATCGTCGGGGTCTTCGTCGCTCGGCGGACGCCGGCTCCACGCCCGCGCTGACCTGCCATGCTGCGCGCATGATCCCCGATCTCGTCGCGAACATCCTGATCGGCCTCGTGGCCGCGCTGCACGGCTACTTCCTGGTCCTCGAGATGTTCCTGTGGACCAAGCCGGCCGGCCGCGGGGCGTTCGGGCTGACCCGAGAGTTCGCCGAGGAGACGAAGGCGCTCGCCGCCAACCAGGGGCTCTACAACGGGTTCCTCGCCGCCGGCCTCGTCTGGGGGCTGGTCGACGACGACCTCGCCTTCAAGGTGTTCTTCCTCGGGTGCGTCATCGTCGCCGGCCTGTACGGCGCCGCGACCGTCAGCCGCAAGATCCTGTTCATCCAGGCGCTCCCCGCGGCCCTCGCGCTGGGCGCGGTGCTGCTCGCCCGCTAGGCCGGTGGCGGGGCGGGATCGGCGCCCGCCTCGAGCCACCCGCGGAAGGCGTCGAGGTTGCGTGTGGACTCGCCCCGCGAGATGCGCCACTCCCACTCCTTGCGGATGGAGGAGGCGAAGCCGAGCTCGAGGATGGTGTTGAACGACGCGTCGGCGTGGGCCAGGACGGAGCCGAGCAGCCGGTCCAGCTCGTCGGGGCTGACCGACGCCAGCGGCAGGCGGGCGTCGAGGTAGATGTCGCCGGTGTGGTCGACGGCAAACGCGACGGCGTACATCCGCAGGTTGCGCTCGAGCAGCCACCGGTAGACGCGTGCGTGGTTCTCGTCGGGGTTGCGGCAGACGAAGGCGTGGACACCGAGGGCGTGCTCGCCGACGTCGAGTCGCACCGGCGTCTGCAGCTTCTTCTCCCCGGGCAGGGTGATGGAGAAGGTCCCCTCGTGCGGTGACTCGTAGTCGATCTCGTTGGCGTCGAGGTAGCCGCGGATGGTGTCGGCGACGGATGTCACGCCGACATCTCATCACGCATCAGCGCGCAGGCGTCGCGGTAGGCCTCGAGGGTCCGCTCGGCCGTGCGGTCCCAGGAAAAGTCGCCGGCGTGGGCCAGGGCGCCCTCGCCGAGTCGCCTGGTCAGCGCCGGGTCCTCGATCAGCCGGCGGAGCGCCGCAGCCCAGTCCCGCGCCTCGTGGCCCTCGACCAGCAGTCCGGAGACCTCGTCCGCGACGACCGTCGTGAGTCCACCGACGGCGGCAGCCACCACCGGGGTCCCGGTGGCCTGCGCCTCGGCAGCGACCAGTCCGAAGGACTCGTTGTAGGAGGGTACGGCGACCGCTGTCGCCGCGGCGCACCAGCGGGCGAGCTCCGCCTGCGCCACCGGCGGCACGAAGCGGACGACGTCGTCGAGACCCAGCTCGGCGCTGAGCTTGGCGAGGGACTCGGGGTGCTCCAGGCCGCTGCCGGAGGGACCTCCGACGATCGGCACCACGAGCCGTGAGCGGAGCAACGGATCCTGCTGGAGGAGCACACCGACCGCTCGCAGCAGCACGTCCGGGGCCTTGAGCGGCTGGATGCGACCGGCGAACATCAGCACGATCGCGTCCGTCGGCAGACCGAGCTCGCGGCGGACGACGGCCTGGTCGACCGGCTTGAAGACCGACAGGTCGACGCCGGGGTGCACCACCTCGACGCGGTCCGGCTCGGCGCCGTACAGCTCCACTAGCTGCTTGGCCTCGAGGTCGGTGTTGGCGATCAGGAGGTCGGCGGCCTCGACGACCTGTTCCTCGCCGATCAGACGGGCCAGTGGTTCAGGGCTGTCGCCCTCCGCGAGCGCCTCGTTCTTGACCTTCGCCATCGTGTGCATGGAGTGCACGAGAGGCACGCCCCAGCGGTCACGGGCGAGCGCGCCGACCTGGCCGGACAGCCAGTAGTGGGAGTGCACGACGTCGTAGTGACCCTGCGGCTGGATGGCTTCGGCACGCAGCACCTCACGGGCGAAGGCACACAGCTGTCCCGGCAGCTCGCCCTTCGCCAGTCCCTCGAAGGGGCCGGCCGCGATGTGTCGCACGTGCACGCCGTCGAAGGCCTCCACCACCGGCGGGAGCTCCGAGGAGGTCGCACGGGTGAAGACGTCGACCGCGATCCCCTTCGCCGCGAGCCGACGGGACAGCTCGACGACGTAGACGTTCATGCCGCCCGCGTCGCCCGTCCCCGGCTGGTCGAGCGGGGAGGTGTGCAGGCTGATCATCGCGACCCGGTCCACGCGCGGCATCCTCTCGTCGGCCTTGGATCAGTTCAGCCGCCCAGAAATGGGCGCCACCCGGGTGCAACAGCACCCGGGTGGCTCAGATTCCCGATTCGTACGTCGCAGCGTCAGCCGCGGCGGACCGCGCGGATCTTCACTCGCTCGACCGAGCCGTCGTGACGCTCGATCTTGAGCTTCAAGATCGTGCCCGGTCGGACGTCGGAGGGGACCCGGATGCGGCTGGTCCAGTGACCCACGCCGTCGAGGCGACCGGCGAAGCGGAAGGCCTTGGCCTTCACGTCACCCGTGGGCGTGATCTCGGGGAACCCCTTGTTGACGAACTGCAGGGTGCGCCGCCCACCGACCGGGATGTTCCAGGCTCCGCCGACCTTCTCGCTGCGAGTCACCCACAGGTCGAGGATCGCGTAGTCGGCCGTCGACGTCGTGGCGTTTCCTGCCAGGTCCGTCGCGGTGACGGTGGCGCGGACGCTGCCGCCCAGGCCGCCGGTGGTGACGACCTTGCAGCTCTCCAGCCCGGACAGGGCATCTGCGGACAGACAGCCCGCCTCGGGTGCCGTGCCGTTGTAGGTGCGGCCCTGCTCCGGGCCGACGACGCGAGCCATCGGCGCGGTCAGGTCGATCGACACCGGAGCACTGGTGACGACCGCGATCCCGCCGTCGGCAGCGACCACGGTGCGGGTCACCGTCTGTCCGGCACCTTCCTTGTCGAGCGTGACCGGGGCCGGACAGGTGACCGGTGCCGAGCCGGTCGTGCAGGCAAAGGTGACGGTGACAGGCTGGTTGTGCCACCCGTTGCGAACCGCGCCTGAGAGCCTGGCCGCGACCGTCGGGTCCAGACGTGCTGTGGACACCGCCGACGACAGGTAGTTGACACCACCGGAGTAGGTCGCGGTGACCACGGAGTCCTCACCGCCGGTGCTGTCGCCCTGCCAGGTCGCCGTGCCGCCGTCGAGCGGGACGGTCGCCACGTCGGCTCCGTCGATGGCGAAGGTCACCGACCCGACCGGCACGCCGGTCGTGCCGCCGTCGACGACGGCGGTCAGTGATGACGACGTGACGGTGAGCGTCGTGGTGGTCGGAGCCTTGGCAACCACGAGCTTCTGGGTCGTCGTGGCCGAGTCGTAGGAGCCTGCCGGCGTCGCTGTGAACGTCGCCGTGACCGTGTGGACGCCGGCCTCGACACCGCTCAGCGGCGGGGCTGTAGCGGTTCCCGAGTCGTCCAGCTCAACGGGCGACCCGACCGGGTTGCCGTCGAGGCTGAACTGGACGACACCCGAGGGGACACCGTCCGGGCTCGTGGCCGTCGCGCTGAGCGGCACGTCGTCGCCGAAGGTCGAGGTCGGCAGCGGGCCGAGCTCGAGTCGCACCACGGGGAGCGCGGCGACGAGGGTGGCGGTGCCGGTGAGCTCGCCCAGGGAAGCGGTGACCCGATACGTGCCCGTGTCCTGCGGGGTGCAGACGGCGTCGGGGCAGGCCGCGTCAGGGCCGGACCCGTCCGCGTGCTGGAGGGTGATCGTGCTGTCGGTTGTCACGTCACCGATGCTGTTGCCGTAGGTGTCGGCGGCCGCGACGGTGTAGGTCACCGACGTGCCCGGTGTGACGGTGGTGACGTCCGGCGAGATGAGCAGCGTCGCTTCCGGTCCGGCGTTCACCTCGAGGGTGGTCGAGTTGGTGATGGCGCCGTTGGTGGCGGTGATCGTCCAAGTGCCCGCCTGGGTCGGGGCGCACACGGCGTTGGGGCAGGCAAGCGTGGCGGCGCCCTTGGTGGCAGTGACGGTGGCGCCGCTGTCCACTCGTGCGTTGTCGTAATCGTCGTAGCCGATCACGGTGTAGACCACGGGGTCGCCCGCAGCCGTCGAGCTGTCGTCCGGCGAGAGGTCGAGGCGGTCGAGGGCGGCCGGGGTGACGGTCAGGGTCGTGGCGTCGCCGGCAGGCGCGCCGTCTCCGGACTGTGAAGCACTCACCGAGTAGACGCCGGCGACGGTGAGGTCGCAGAGTCCGTCGACGCAGGTGATCGGCGTGCCCCCGGCAACAGGCGTCGCCACGACGGTGCTGGCGGACGTCTGGTCTGGCTGGGGGTTGCCGAACTGGTCGGTGCCCGAGACGGTGAACTGCACCGGGGTGCCGGCAGTGGTCGTGGCGTCCTCGGGGCTGATGGACAGTGCCGCGACGCCGTCGGCCAGCACGGTCAGGGTGGTGGAGTCGGTGACGGGACCGGTCGCGCCGGGGGCAGTCGCGGTCACGGTGTAGGTGCCCGCGGCCTCGGGGGCACAGTCACCGTCGGGGCACACGGTCGAGGCGCCACCGCCGGTCGGGGCGTAGGAGATCGTCGCCTGCTGACCGGGGATGCTCAGCCCGTTGGAGTCGGTGCCCTGCACGGTGTAGTGCACCGGCTGACCGGCCGTGGTGGAGGCGCCGTTCGGGCTGATGTCCAAGGTGGTCAGGTCGGACTCGGCGGCGACGACGGTGATCGACTGGGTCGCGTGCCCGGCGTCGTAGGTGTCGTTCGCAGCGGAATCAGCCGCGACGACGCAGGTGCCGCTGCTCTTGAAGAAAAGGGTCTGGTCGTCCTGGGCCAGGGCGCAGGCGCCGTTGGTGCTGGAGGGGTCGATCGAGTACGTCACGGGCAAGCCGGCGTCGGAAGACGCGACGGGCGTGTAGGTGTCCCCCACCTTCGCGGGAGATGGAGCAGTGGTGCTGAAGGTCACGGCCTGCGGAAGGCCGGCGTCGATCGTGAGGGTCCACGAGGGGATGAAGCCGCTGCCGCCGCCGATGTCGTCGTAGACGAAGAGCTTCCACGTGCCGTTGGGGTTGGTCCCGGCAAACGCGCCGGCGAAGGTCGTCGCGCCGGACTGGGCCGGCGCGGGTGCCGGGAACGTGTTGGCGCCACCCCGGTCCGTCGGGGCGTATCGCCCGGAGGGGGCGGGGCCTGGGAATCCGCTCGTGAGGGCGGGCTCTCCGTCGGCGAAGGTGAAGGTCCGCGGCTGCGCGCGGTTGTCCCAGTAGACGTCGGACAGGACGGTCAGGTTCTGCCCGTTGGGGCCCACGAGCATGACATGCATGTCGTACGAATATTGGTGGGTCATGTTGGTCAGGGTGAGCTCGACGGTCTCCACCCCGGTCGACAGGCCACTGACCGCGACGGTGGACGGATATGGAGACGCCTGTCCAATCGATGGGATTGCGATCCCGCTGGAGTTCGTGTGATTGACGGGAGCCGCGCTTGCCGGGGTCGCGAGACCGAGGGCGCCGAGGCCGGGTAGGAGGAGCGCGGCGGCGAGCAGGCCACGGCGCAGACGGGGGGCTGGGAGGGTTTTCACTCGCGCAGCAGACCACCGCCGAGCAGGCACCGTTGCCTAACGCCCCGTTTGGTTGAATCTTGTTGCTCTCTCGTTGCTTTCGCCGAGCAGATCCGATCGGGAGACCGCCACCGGTCCAGACCGCGCGACCGTGTCAGCCCTCCGCGGTGCCCTGGTGGAACCGCTGCTGCCAGTGACCCCCGGAGCGCTGCCACAACGAGCTCCGGAGCCGGCTCCCGTCGTCGGACGAGGCGCGCCAGACCAGCAGGATCAGGTCCGGCGCGAGCCTCGAGACGTTCAGGACGTCGAGCGTCACCGGTGCGTCGAGGGGCCCGATGTCGTCGAGGAGCACGTCCCGCTCCCAGAGCACCCCCGACGTGCCGATCTCCTGCCACTGAGGATGCAGCAGGGCCGCGACGGCTGACCGGTCGGAGCGCACCTCGTCGCGCAGCAACGACCGCTCGAGCTCGATCACCTGCTCCTCGTCGGAGAGATCGTCCACGAGGTCGCTGAAGAGGTCGGGCTCCTCCTCGACCTGACCGACCTTCGCCGCCGGGTGGTCGGTGCTGCTGCCGGCGAAGCCCGGGCCCGGGTCGGGCACGTCACCTCGCTGGTACGCCGCAGCGGCGGCGTTGGCCCGCACGTCGGCCGCTTCGTTGAGCTCGTGCCCAGCGTGGCCCTTGACCCACTCGAACTTCACCCGTCGGCCCTGCATGGCCGCGTCGAGCGCCTTCATCAGCTCCACGTTCTTCACCGGGGTGCCGCCGCCGGTCTTCCAGCCCTTGCGCTTCCAGCCGGCCATCCACTTGGTGATGGCGTTGATGACGTAGGTGCTGTCGCAGAAGACGTGGAGCTCGTCGTCGAGGTGGGCCGACTGCTGGAGGAGGTCCAGGACGGCCATGAGCTCGCCCATGTTGTTGGTGCCGTGCGGCCAGCCGCCCGAGGCCCAGCACGTGTCGTCGACGTACCACGCCCATCCTGCTGGTCCGGGGTTGCCGAGGGCCGAGCCGTCTGCTGCCGCGATGATCACGGGAGCATCCAATCACCGGGAGGCGCCCGGGCCGGTGAGGGCGTAGTTCAGTGTGGGTTCGCGCCCGTCCGCTCCCGAGCGCGACAAGACCTCGCTGAACTACCCCCGAGGGGCCGCGGCATGATGCACCGCATGACCGAACACAGGACTGCTGTCGTCACCGGTGCCTCCAGCGGCATCGGGGCCGCCACCGCACGGGCGCTGGCCGCCGAGGGCTTTCGGGTGGTGTGCGCTGCTCGCCGTACCGACCGGATCGAGGCCCTCGCCGGTGAGATCGGCGGGATCGCCGTACCCCTCGATGTCACTGACCCCGGCTCGGTTGCCGCGCTGGCCGCCCGGGTCGAGGTCGCGCACGTCCTGGTCAACAACGCCGGCGGCGCCTTCGGTTCCGAACCCATCGAGTCGGCCGACGCCGACGACTGGCTGCGGATGTACGACGTCAACGTCCTCGGCCTCATGCGCGTGACGCAGGCCCTGCTGCCCGCACTGCGGGCGAGCGGCGACGCGTTGGTGGTCAACATCGGCTCGACCGCGGGTCGGTGGGCCTACGAGAAGGGCGGCGGCTACACGGCGTCCAAGCACGCGGTCCGGGTGGTGACCGAGACACTGCGGCTCGAGCTCAACGGTGAGCCGATCCGGATCTCCGAGGTGGCTCCGGGAATGGTGCGCACGGCGGAGTTCGCCCTCGTGCGGTCGAGGGGCGACCAGGCGGCAGCGGACGCCGTCTATGCCGGCGTGGCCGAGCCGCTCGTGGCCGAGGACGTGGCTGAGGCGGTGCGCTGGATCGCGACCCTGCCTGCCCACGTCAACATCGACGAGATCGTCATCAAGCCCCGGGCACAGGCCGCAGCCCACAAGGTGCACCGCGTCTGAGCGGAGTCTGGAAGACTGCGCGGGTGCAGACCATCGGACTCATCGGCGGGATGAGCTGGGAATCCAGCGCCGTCTACTACCGCGACCTCAACCTCGGGGTGCACGAGCGTCTGGGCGGACTCTCCTCGCCCAAGATCGTGCTCAGCACCGTCGACTTCGCCGAGCTCACCGACCTCGAGGACCACGAACGCTGGGACCAGGTCGGAGAGCTGCTCGCCGAGGCGGGCCGGGGCGTGGAGCGCGCCGGCGCCGACTTCCTGCTGTTGTGCACGACCACCTTCCACAAGGTCGCCGACGCCGTGGCCGCGGCCGTCGACATCCCGCTGCTCCACCTGGGTGACGTGGTGGCCGAGGCGTGCCTGCAGGGCGGTCACTCGACCGTGGGCCTCATCGGCACCAAGGTCGCGATGGAGGACTCGTTCTTCGTCGAACGCCTTGCGTCGCACGGGGTGACGGTGCTGGTCCCCGACCCGAGGCACCACGACACCCTCAACGACGCGATCTACGACGAGCTCGTCCACGGCAACGTGGTCGATGCGACCCGGCGTCGAGTCGTCGCCATCACCGAGGAGCTCTGGGACGCGGGCGCCGGCGCGATCCTCCTGGGCTGCACCGAGCTCGAGCTGCTGATCCGGCAGCCCGACATCGAGCTCCCGGCGATCCCGTGCACGACCCTGCACGTCCAGGCCGCACTGGATCGAGCCCTCGGCTGATCCTCAGCGCTGCTGGCGGAGCACGAGCGTGGCCAGCTGGCGCAGATCTCCTGAGAGGGCCTGCTCGGGCAAGGTGACCGGATCGCCGTCGGCGACCCGGAAGGTGTAGACGAACATGTCGGGCATCGGCCTGTACGCCGCAGCGTTGGCCGCCGCCGCGTCGAAGTCGATGCGTTCGACCAGCGCTCGCAGCTCGCTCTCGGCGTCGCTGAGCGCCACCTCGCCCTCCTCGGTGCGCCCCGCGAAGCCGCCGGACCGCTTCACCCGGACCGTGCCGGCTCCTCTGGGCGCCGGCACCCACACCGCGGGCGCCTCGGACGGCATGGTGGCCCGGCTCCCGGGCATCACGCCGACCGCATGCCAGGCCTCGGTGACCGCGTCCGCGTGCTCTCCCGCAACGGCGATGGTCGCGGCGGCGAAGTCCACGAAATCGGCGTTCGGCTGCAGGCCGCCGGCCGTCAGTGCGGCGTACCAGATCTGGCCGGCACCTTCGAGGCTGGTACCGCCGATGGTGATGGCCGCGAGCTGGAAGGCCCGGTTGGGGATGCCGGAGTTGAGGTGGACGCCGCCATTGTCCTCATCGGTGTCGATGAAGTCGGCCATGTGCCCGACCTGCGGGTCCTTGCCCAGCGTGGGGTCGTCGTAGGCGGTGCCCGGCGCCGCCATGTCCCGCAGGGCACGAGCACGGATCGTCGGGACGAAGATCCCCTCCCCGATCAGCCAGTCGCCCTCGGCCGCGGACTGGCGGTGCGTGTGTTGCTTGAAACAGGCAGCCATGACGTCGGAGACCGACTCGTTGAGGGCACCGGCCTGGTCGCGGTAGATGAAGCCAGCGGTGTGTTCGGTCACGGCGTGGCCGAACTCGTGGGCCAGCACGTCCCCCGCCTTGGTGAAGCGCTCGAAGACCTCGCCGTCGCCGTCACCGAAGACCAGGTGGGTGCCGTCCCAGAAGGCGTTGTCGTAGGCGCGTCCGTAGTGGACCGAGATCGTGACGGGGGCACCCTTGCCGTCATAGGACGCACGGTCGAAGCCCTCGGCGAACATCGCGAGGGTCGCCTCGATGCTCGCGGCGGCCTCGTCGACCGCCACGTCCCCGGTCTCCGCCTGCCCCGCCGAGCGTGCCGGCCGCCCGGGCAGCGTGGTCGTGCTGCCGGCATCGTGGACGGTCCATGCGGCCACGTCGACAGCAGCGACTGGCAGGTTCCTCGGCTGGAGCGAGCGGGCGGCTCGTCGGGCACGGACCTGCTCGTCCAGGGCGAGGGAGCCGTGGGCACCCACGCGTTCGAGCAGCCAGGGCGGGATGAAGTGACAGCGTCCCCGAGAGATGTCCATGGACTAGGTCTACCCCGCACCGTCCCGGCGCACCACACCCGGGCAGGCGCACCTGCGTCGGTCTCGGTCAGGGGGCGAAGTCGAAGGTGAGGTCGGAGACGACCAGACGCTGGTCGGTGTCGACCGTGCCCGCGAAGGATTCAGCGCCGTTCCAGAGCATCAGGGACACGAAGGTCAGCGGCCCGGCGTAGCTCAAGGTCAGGTTGCCACCCGAGCCTGTCTCCTCGGACACGGCGTTGTCGCTCCCGGAGTGGGAGAACACCAGCGCGTCACCGAAGTTCGGGTCAGGCTGCTCGACGATGTCGGGCGTCTTGCTGACGACCGCGTATCCCGGACTCGGCAGCACGGCGTCCCAGGAATCTCCGACGTGGCCCTCGATGTCGGCGATCGTGAAGCTCAGGTTGGTGACCGTCCGGCTGAAGGTGAACGTGTAGATGCCCCGATCCTGGCTTCCCTCGGCATCCCACGAAGTTGTCGACTGCTCCAGGCACACCCCACCCGTGTCGAGTCCAGCCACCTGGGACCGAAACGTGAAGTTGGAGTTCCCGTTGGCCACGAACTCCGCTCCCGGCGACATGTTGCCGGTGTACGCGCATCCCAGGGTCACCGTCAGCGGTGCGGCGCCGGGCTTCGAGTACGTCGCTGCGGCCCTGCCGCCGTTCGGCCGCGAGTAGACGACGTCAGCCCCGTCCCAGTCGAGCTTTCCCGACGTCGTCGCAGGCCTCGGCGTCGACCACTCGCCGTGCGACCGAGGCTTGGGGATGGAGACGACCGGCGGGGTCCCGTTGGCGCCTCGGAAGACTCGACGCCAGCCGGGCGTGCTGACCGGTGATCCCGAGCGGTATCCGGTGGTGTTCGACATCTGGTGTCCTTCGCTCGCTCAGTCGTGCCCGCCTGAGGCATGGCCAGGAACCTACGCGCGGTTCGACACGACGCGCACCGTTGTTGACCAAGGGTGGACCTCCCGTGGGGCAAAGGTGCCCACTCCTGTCGAACGCAACGAAGCGAATTCCTACGATTGAAGGGCTGACCCGCTCCGCCGGTAGCCTTGACCGGCGCCGTACGCGCGCCCGTCGTCTTTGAACGCCCTGTTTGAACTGGAGCCCTTTTCGCATGCCTGAACGCTCAGACCTCCGCAACGTCGCCATCGTGGCCCACGTCGACCACGGCAAGACCACCCTGGTGGACGCCATGCTCCGTCAGGCGGGCGCCTTCACGGCCCACCAGGCCGAGAGCGTCGCCGAGCGGGTCATGGACTCCGGCGACCTCGAGCGCGAGAAGGGCATCACCATCCTCGCGAAGAACACCGCCGTGCACTACGCGGGGCCCGCCGGTGGTGGCCAGCCGATGGTCATCAACATCATCGACACCCCCGGCCACGCCGACTTCGGCGGCGAGGTGGAGCGCGGCCTGTCCATGGTCGACGGCATCGTGCTCCTCGTCGACGCCTCCGAGGGCCCGCTGCCCCAGACGCGCTTCGTGCTGCGCAAGGCGCTCAACGCCGACATGCCGGTGATCCTGGTCGTCAACAAGACCGACCGCAGCGACGCGCGCATCGCTGAGGTGGTCGACGAGACCTACGAGCTCTTCATGGACCTGCTGGACGAGAGCCACAGCCAGGACGCCCTGGACTTCCCGGTCGTCTACGCGTCCGGCCGTGCCGGCATCGCCAGCCTCGCGCGGCCCGAGGACGGCACCATGCCTGAGGGCAGCGACCTCGAGCCGCTGTTCAAGACGATCCTGGAGACCATCCCGGCCCCCGTCTACACCGAGGGCGCCCCGCTGCAGGCCCACGTCACCAACCTCGACGCCTCCCCGTTCCTGGGCCGCCTCGCGCTGGTCCGGGTCCACGAGGGGACGCTCAAGAAGGGCTCCACCGTCGCCTGGATGCGTCGCGACGGCTCGGTGAAGAACGTCAAGATCACCGAGCTCCTCGTCACCGAGGGCCTCGAGCGCCAGCCCGGTCAGAGCGCCGGCCCCGTCGACATCTTCGCCGTCGCCGGAATCCCCGAGATCACCATCGGTGAGA
>NZ_JAOPXV010000217.1 GCF_025964975.1 Nocardioides sp. | reverse complement strand
GCTCACGCGGCTGCTAGGGGCTGAGCTCCTGGATCCGGGCGAGCGCGTGGGCGTGCTCGCGGGTCGCCGGGTAGAGCGAGGAGTAGAGCCCGTACAGCTCGTCGTAGAGCGAGCGGACCTCCGGGTTCGGTTCGACGACCTGCGCGACGCGTGCCCAGTCCGTCTCCGGCGTCACCAGGCCGGACCCGATCGCCGCCATCAGGGCGTCACCGTAGCTGGCGCCGATGGTCTGCTCCGGGACCTCCTGTCGGCGGCCGGTGACGTCGCTGACGACCTGTGTCCAGAGACTGCCTTGGGTGCCCCCGCCGACGGCGACGAGCCGCTCCACCGGATTGGTCTCGGTGTCGAGCAGCTCCAGGATCTGCCGGATGCCGAACGCGATCCCCTCGTAGACCGCGCGGAAGACATGCCCACGGCTGTGTCGGAGAGTGAGCCCTACGATCACGCCGCGCGCGCGGTGGTCGAAGATGGGGGTGCGTTCGCCCGCGAAGTACGGCAGCACCAGCAGCCCGTCCGACCCGGCCGGGACGGCGGCGGCCTCCTTGACGAGGGTCTCGAACGGGACGTCGCCGACCAGCTCCTGCACCCAGCCGGTGAGGCTCCCCGAGGTCGACATGCCCGCCGCCAGGCACTTGCTGCCAGGGTCGATGCCCATGGTGTTCCACAGCTGCGGGTGCCGGGCCAGGTCGGTGAGCTCCTGGACGAAGAACATCGTCGAGCCGTACATCAGCATCAGGTCGCCCGGTGTGCGCACGCCGCCGCTGAACGCCTCCGCCCACGCGTCCACCGTGCCCGCACAGACCGGGGTGCCCTGCGGCAGGCCGGTCTCCTCGGCGGCACGGGCGGTGACCGAGCCGACGACCTCGGCCGGCCAGACCAGACGAGGAGGGGCCAGCGACCCCATCACCTCGTCGTACCAGGGGTCGAACCAGACGTTGGCCTCGATGTCGTAGAGCGGCACGCACTGGCTGGCCGTGTGGTGATCGAGGACGTACTCACCGGTGAGGTGGAACACGACGAACGAGCTGGAGTTGAACCAGCGGGTGGCGCGCTGCCACACCTCGGGCTCGTTGCGTGCGACCCATCGGGCCTTGGGCCCGACCGCCTGGGTGGTCAGGGGAGTGCCGCAGCGCTGCAGCACCTCCGCGGTACCCAGCTGCTCGTCGAGCTGGGCGATCTCCTCGGTGGCGCGCATGTCGATGCCGTAGAGGATCGCGGGGCGAACGGGTCGGGCATCGTCGTCGGTGAGGAGGAGGCAAGGGCCCACGCCGCTGACGCACATCGCGGAGATGGTGCTGCCCGCTGCCTGCGGCACGAGCTCGGCAGCCAGCGACACGACGTCGTCCCACCACACCCTCTCGGCGTCCACCTCGGCCCAGCCGGGGACCGGCATGGACATGCTGTGGGGGCGCGGTCGCACCGCCGTGGCGACGATCTCACCGTCGGGAGTGGTCAGCACGCCCTTGCTGCTGGCGGTGCCGAGGTCGATACCCAGCAGGAGCTTGTTCATCGGGGCTTCCTCCTCGAAGGCTTCGACGGCCGGCTGGTCGAGTCGCGCACCACCAGCTCCGGCTCGAAGACGACATGGCGTGGTTGGGGCGGCTTGCCGGACAAGGTCGTGGCCAGCATCTCTGCAGCCGTGGTGCCCATGTCGTAGTGCGGCCGCCGGATGGTGGTGAGCGGGACGGACAGCTGACGGGTGAACGGGATGTCGTCGTACCCGACGAGGGACATGTGCTCCGGCACCCGGAGCCCGTGCTGCAGCAGGGCCTGGAGCACCCCGAAGGCGAGCAGGTCGATCGCCGCCGTCACCGCGGTGGGGCGCTCCCCGGGAGGCATGGCCGCGAGCTGTTCCCCGACCGTGCGTCCCGCATCTGCGGTGAGGTCGGCGGGCAGTACGTCGAGGCGGATCTCGACGTTCGCCTCGGTTCGCGTCTCGGCCACCGCCTTGCGTACTCCGGTCAGCCGATCGTGGACGGGCTTGGCAGCGCCCTCGTCACCCACGAAGGCCAGGTGGCGGTGCCCCAGCCCGATCAGGTGTCGCGCGGCGAGCTCGCCACCGGCGACGTCGTTCACCGCCACCGACATGCGGTGCTCGCCGGTCTCCGCCCGGTCCACCACCACGACGGGTACGCCGCCAGCGCGGATTCGGTGCAGCCCGTCAGCGAACTCGTCGTGCGGGACGACGATCAGGCCGGCTACGCGACCTTCCGAGAACAGGCGGAGGTAGGTCTTCTCGCGCTCGATGTCGCGGCCGCTGTTGGAGATCATCACGGCCAGGCCGCGTGCGGAGGTCATGTCCTCGACGCCGCGGGCCACGTCGATGAAGCCGGGGTTCCAGGCGTCGAGCAGGAGGAGCCCCACCGTGCTCGAGTGCCCGGCCCGCAGGTGCCGCGCGGCCTCGTGCCTGACGAAGCCGAGGGTCTCGATGGCCTGTTCGACGGCCTCGCGACGGGCCTGGCTCACCCGGTCGGGGTGATTCAAGACGTTGGAGACCGTGCCCTGGGACACGTGGGCAAGCCGAGCGACATCCTTGATGCCGACGCGACCTGGCGACCCCATCTGCTCTCCTCGTTGCGGTTGGCTATCAACTCTCTTGACACGTTTCAAGAGTGTGCCTAGCATCACACGACGAGCAAGATTGACACGATTTAATCGCTGAATCCAGTCGAAGGGTCCAGCTCCGGGCCTCACCCCCACCGAGACAGACAGACACAGGGAGTTCCATATGAACAGGGTTTTCGCGCGAAGGGTCCTCGCTGCGGCGGGCGCCGCGCTGCTGATGGCGACGGCAGCAGCCTGCGGTAGCAGCGACGGCGGCAGTGGCGGCTCCGGCTCCACCAAGGTCGCCTTCCTGATGCCCGACACGGGCTCCACCCGCTACGAGCTTCACGACCGCCCCGGCTTCGAGAAGAAGCTCAAGGAGCTGTGCGACACGTGCTCGCCGCTCTACAACAACGCCGACGGCGACGCGAACAAGCAGCAGCAGCAGTTCAACTCCGCGCTCGCCCAGGGCGCGAAGGTGCTCGTCCTCGACCCGGTCGACTCCGCCGCCGCGGTCACCCTGGTCAACGCCGCCCACGCCAAGGGCGCCAAGGTGATCGCCTACGACCGGCCGATCCCGAAGGCCAAGGTCGACTTCTACGTCTCCTTCGACAACGAGGCGATCGGCAAGCAGATCGCCACCTCCTTGGTCGAGAAGGTCAAGGCCAAGCCGGTCCCCTCCGGGTCCGGAATCCTGATCGTCAACGGCTCACCGACCGATGCCGCCGCGGGTCTGATCAAGAAGGGCATCCATGCGGGCGTCGACAACAGCGGCGTGACCGTGCTCGGTGAGTACGACACCATCGAGTGGAAGCCGGAGAACGCCCAGAAGTGGGTGGCCGGCCAGATCTCGCGCTACGGCAAGAAGATCGTCGGCGTGGTCGCGGCCAACGACGGAACCGCGGGCGGCGCCATCGCAGCCTTCAAGGCCGCCGGGATGAACCCCAACCCCCCGGTCAGCGGAAACGACGCCACCTTGGCCGGTCTCCAGCTGATCATCGCCGGCGACCAGTTCAACACCATCAACAAGCCGAGCGAGATCGTCGGCGGCGCAGCCGCCGAGGTCGCGGCGAAGCTCATCAAGGGCGACAAGCCCGACGCGAGCGACGAGCTGTTCGGGTCCCCGACCAAGCTCTACGACCCGACGCTGGTCACCTCGGAGAACCTCAAGGCCGAGATCATCGACAAGAAGATCAACACCCCTGCCGAGCTGTGCACCAAGGAGTACGCCGCAGCCTGCACGAAGCTCGGCATCTCCTGATCCGGACGGGGTCCGCCAGCACCCTGGCGGACCCCGCACCGGAACAACCTGACATGGAGGGGAACAGATGAACGCTGCGCCCGTAGCGACGCGGAGCCCGCTGCTCAGTCTTCGTGGAGTCAGCAAGACCTTCGGTGCGGTCAACGCGTTGACCGACATCGATCTGGACGTGGCCGCTGGTGAAGTGGTCGCGATCGTCGGCGACAACGGTGCCGGCAAGTCGACGCTGGTCAAGGTCCTGGCGGGCGTGCACCAGGCTGACTCCGGGGAGATCTCGTTCGACGGCTCGGCGGTCCAGATCGCCGACCCCAGTGCTGCGATCAGCCTCGGCATCGCCACGGTCTTCCAGGACCTTGCGCTGTGCGAGAACCTCAACGTCGTCGAGAACCTCTTCCTCGGCCAGGAGCTCTCACCGCTGCGCCTCGACGAGGTTGCGATGGAGGTGAAGTCCTGGGAGCTGCTCCGCCAGCTCTCCGCCCGGATCCCGACGGTGCGCGTCCCGATCGCGTCGCTCTCAGGAGGGCAGCGGCAGACGGTGGCGATTGCCCGTTCGCTCCTCGGCGATCCGCGCATCATCATCCTCGACGAGCCGACGGCCGCTCTCGGCGTGGCCCAGACGGCCGAGGTGCTCGACCTGATCGAGCGACTTCGCGAGCGTGGGCTCGGCGTCATCATGATCAGCCACAACATGGAGGACGTGCGAGCGGTCGCCGACCGGGTCGTCGTACTCCGCCTCGGCCGCAACAACGGCGAGTTCGACGCGCACACCGTGTCGTCGGAAGAAGTGGTGGCTGCCATCACCGGGGCCACGGACAACGTGGTGACCCGCCGCCGGGACCGCCTGCACGACGCCGCGGATGCCGCGTCGACCTCCGCCCAACCCGACCTGACGGACGAGGAGACGAGATGAGCATCATTCCTCCCGTGACCGCTCTCGACCAGAGCGACGAGCGGCTCAGCCACAGTGAAGGGCTCGGCGGCGCGCTGAGCTCCTTCTGGCGCAGCGTCCGCGCCGGCGACGTGGGAGCGCTGCCGGTCGTCGTGGGCCTGCTGCTCATCGGGACGATCTTCCAGATCCTCAACCCGGTCTTCCTCTCCAGCGGCAACCTGGTGAACCTGATCCTGGACTCGTGCGCCGTCGGGGTGATGGCGCTCGGGATCGTGTGCGTGCTGCTCGTCGGGGAGATCGACCTCTCGGTCGGTTCAGTGAGCGGCTTCTCCGGCGCCATCGTGGCGGTGCTGTTCATCCGACACGAGTGGAACTGGGTCCTCGCCGTGGCGGTCGCCTGCCTCGTGGCGTGTGCCATCGGGCTTCTCTACGGCATCCTGCTCACCCAGTTCGGGATGCCCAGCTTCGTCTCGTCGCTGTCCGGCCTGCTGGCGTTCCTGGGCCTCCAGCTCGCCATCCTCGGCGACCAGGGCTCGGTCAACCTGCCCTTCGACTCCGCGATCGTCGACTTCGCGCAGCTCCAGTTCGTGCCGGCCTGGCTCTCCTACGTGCAGG
>NZ_JAOPXV010000174.1 GCF_025964975.1 Nocardioides sp. | reverse complement strand
CCAGCAGCGCCGGGTCCTCGGCCGCGCGCACGCCGTGCCCGAGGCGGTCGGCGTGCAGCTCGTCGAGACAGACCCGGACGTGCTCGGGTCCACGGAGCTCGCCCCCGTGGGGCGCGAGCAGCAGGCCGGCGCGCTCTGCGATCGCGAAGGCCCCCGCGAAGTCGCTCGTGCGTCCGCGGCGCTCGTCGTTGGACAGCCCGAAGCCCACTACGCCACGTCCGGCGTACTGACCGGCGAGCCTGGCCAGGGTGCGGGCATCGAGCGGATGCCTGGTGCGGTTGGCCGCGATCACGACCGCGATGCCCAGCCCGGTGCGCCCGGACGCGTCCCGCACGGCATCGAGGACGAGGTCCGTGAAGGCCGTGATGCCGCCGAAGCGAGCGGCATAGCCGCTGGGGTCGACCTGGATCTCGAGCCAACGGCCCCCGTCCGCGACGTCGTCCTGGGCGGCCTCCAGCACCAGTCGGCGTACGTCGTCGGGGGTGCGCAACACCGAACGGGCCACGTCATAGAGGCGCTGGAACCTGAACCAGCCCTTCTCGTCGGCCGCGGAGAGCTGCGGCGGCCAGTCCGCCACGAGGCTGTCGGGCAGGGCGATCCCGTCTCGCTCGGCGAGCTCCAGCAGTGTCTCGTGTCGCATCGACCCGGTGAAGTGGAGGTGGAGGTGGGCCTTCGGGAGCTCGCGCACATCCCGGTGACCCATGCCCGAATCCTAGGGTGACGCCTCGGGGGCCGCCGGTTCGACGCCGCTGGGCCCGTCACCGTATGCTTCGGGTTTGGTGGTCCTGCCACATGCTTCGTGCTGCCCGTCCGCGGGTCGCACGAGCGCTGGGCCGGGACCACGGAGGGCACTAGCTCAACTGGCAGAGCATCGGTCTCCAAAACCGAAGGTTGGGGGTTCAAGTCCCTCGTGCCCTGCAACAGACCAGAACCACTCAGCAGTCAACCAGGAGAAGGTGGCAGACGTGTCGGACTCCAGCGCAGTCCATGAGTCGCGTGAGGACTCACGTGGCGGCGACGGCAAGCGCACCGGGCCGGCTACCTTCTACCGCCAGGTGGTCGCCGAACTCCGCAAGGTCGTGTGGCCGACGCAGGAGCAGCTCATCACCTACTTCCTGGTCGTCCTGGTGTTCGTGCTCGCGATGATGGCGATCGTCTCGGTGCTCGACCTGGCGTTCGGCAAGCTCGCCTTCGCCGTGTTCTCGGGTGGCTCGAACCAGTGACTGCCTGCCGGCCCCCTGGGTCGGCACCCAAGCGCACCGCAGAAGACCAAAGACCAAGTCCAGCGATCGAGGCCCCACGCCGGTCGCACCCAGCAAGTGAGAAGTACGGAGCATCACGTGTCGGATCAGCTCGACTCATCAGTTGAGGACTCGTCTGTCGACGACTCGTCTGTCGACGACTCGTCCGTCGACGACTCGTCCGTGGAGGACTCGTCCGTCGAGGACCTGCCCACTGACGCCTCCGAGGCCGACGAGGCCGACGAGACCGACGAGGCCGACGAGGCCGACGAGGCCGACGTCGACGAGGCCGGCGAGGTAGTGGAGGACGGTCCGCTCGAGGCGTTCCGCCGTGAGCTGTGGGCCAAGCCCGGCGACTGGTTCGTCGTGCACACCTACTCCGGCATGGAGAAGCGGGTCAAGCAGAACCTCGAGAACCGCATCATCTCCCTCAACATGGAGGACTACATCCACGAGATCGTGGTCCCCACCGAAGAGGTCGCGGAGATCAAGAACGGCCAGCGCAAGATGGTCACCCGCACCGTGCTTCCCGGATACGTGCTCGTCCGCATGGACCTCACCGACGAGTCGTGGTCGGCCGTACGCCACACGCCGTCGGTCACCGGGTTCGTCGGTCACAGCCACCAGCCCGTGCCGCTGAGCATGCGCGAGGTCGAGGACATGCTCGCCCCTGCCGTGGTCGCCGTGGCGGAGGCCGAGGCTGCTGCCGCTGCCGGTGACAAGTCCGGCGGAGGCGCCGCGACCGCCAAGAAGCCGGTCGAGGTGGCCGACTTCGACGTGTCCGACTCCGTCATGGTCGTCGATGGTCCGTTCGCGACGTTGCACGCGACGATCACCGAGATCAACGCCGAGTCCCAGAGGGTCAAGGCCCTCGTCGAGATCTTCGGCCGGGAGACCCCGGTCGAGCTGAGCTTCGGCCAGATCCAGAAGGTCTGAGCTCATCAGCACCACCCAGTAGCAGTGGCAGGGGGTCCGACCCCCGTCATGACCACACGAGAGAGAGAAAGAAATGCCTCCCAAGAAGAAGATCGCTGCGCTCGTCAAGGTGCAGCTGCAGGCTGGCGCAGCAACTCCGGCTCCGCCGGTGGGAACCGCCCTCGGTCCCCACGGTGTGAACATCATGGATTTCTGCAAGGCCTACAAGGCGCAGACCGAGTCGATGCGCGGCAACGTGATCCCCGTCGAGATAACGATCTATGAGGACCGGTCCTTCGAGTTCATCACGAAGACCCCGCCGGCCGCAGAGCTCATCAAGAAGGCCGCTGGCCTGAAGAAGGGCTCGGGTGTCCCGCACAAGGAGAAGGTCGGCAAGCTGACCAAGGACCAGGTGCGCGAGATCGCGACCACGAAGCTCCCCGACCTCAACGCCAACGACATCGACGCCGCGATGCTGATCGTCGAGGGCACCGCCCGATCGATGGGCGTCACCACCGACTGAGTCTCGCATCCCGGCGAGCAACACCCGTGGCAGAGCCGCGCTGGCTCTCACGACCACACTCCAGATAAGAGGATTCCCATGCAGCGCAGCAAGACCTACCGCGCAGCGGCCGAGACGTTCAACCAGGACGAGCTCTACGCCCCGCTGACCGCCATCAAGCTGGCCAAGGCCGGCTCGAAGAAGAAGTTCGACGAGACCCTCGACGTCGTCATGCGTCTCGGCGTCGACCCCCGCAAGGCCGACCAGATGGTGCGCGGCACCGTCAACCTTCCCCACGGAACGGGCAAGACCGCCCGCGTCCTCGTGTTCGCCAATGGCGAGAAGGCCGAGGCCGCCCGTGAGGCCGGCGCCGACTACGTCGGTGGCGACGAGCTCATCGAGAAGGTCAACGGCGGCTGGCTGGACTTCGACGCCGTCGTCGCGACCCCCGACATGATGGGCAAGGTCGGCCGCCTCGGTCGCGTCCTCGGCCCCCGCTCGCTCATGCCGAACCCGAAGACCGGCACCGTGACGCCCGACGTCGCCAAGGCCGTCACGGACA
>NZ_JAOPXV010000012.1 GCF_025964975.1 Nocardioides sp. | reverse complement strand
CTGGTTGGCGTTCTTCCGCGACCTCACCGCCCGCGACCTGAGCGGAGTCAAGCTCGTCACCAGCGACGCTCACGGCGGACTGACCGCGGCGATCGCCGCGACCCTGGCCGGTGCTGCGTGGCAACGGTGCCGGACCCACTACGCCGCGCACCCGATGTCCGCGACCCCGAAGCTCTTCCTCAACCATCACACGATCGAGCCGCTGGCAGATGTCTTCGGCATGGGCAGCACGCCGTTCCGCACTCTTACGTGCGAGTTCCGGCGCCGTGTGACCGAGGAAGCAGCCGCAGCCGAAGTCACCCTGATCCTGACCATGGTGTGGAACCTCGGAGGCGTCGAAGACGCCCGGTGGGTGGAGCAACTGGTAGAGCTTTACGCCAACGCGGGACTGCCAATCTCGTTGTTGAACTCGCGGCCGACCTAGAGACCCGGTTGGGGCGGAATCGCGGCGAAGACCGTCTCCTCGCCAAGCCGTCGAAGCGGAACCTCCCCTGGTCCCATGCACACCTGCACGAGCGGGAGGGGTGGGCAATGAACACCGACCCGACGGTGCCGCTGGCCGCCGATGGTCTTCTCGCCGCGCATCGGCACCTCGAGCTCGACAACGGTCAGCCCGACCCCCAGGCGGCCGCTGATCGAATCGTTGCTTGGCACTCTGCCACTGATTGGCACGACGTGAAGGCGTAGCAGTCGTCGCCCGGTGAGCCGGACGTCCCGACATTCCAACCGGCCTCGGGACGCTCGACAACGAGTCGGACAGCGCATCCCGTGGCCCGCCCTCGGCGCAACGGGATCGCGTTTCGGAGCGGTCGTCCCGCATCTGACACCTCGCCGGGACGTCGGCTCCCTCGACCGTCGAGCATGACCATCGCTCGCGAGCCGTTGCTCACAAGAGAGATGGAGCGGCCGCGTGAACTCTCCAGCCACGTGGTCATCGTGCCGTGGGAGATTCGTCGCTCGATCGTCTCCGCAATGAGTTTGCTTCGACTGGCCCCGGTTGATCCGAGAGGTACCACTGTTCCTGCACCTCAGCAGGCTACTCACACATGGTCGCGCATGCCGCGGTGAGCTCGATTGACCCGGTCAACGATCGGCTCGCGGAGCGTGCCAGTGCGGGATCGGCTCGCGGCACGGAACAGACCCGAGCCGCGAGCCGCGGGGGCGCGCCGCGATTGACAGTCGCACGCGCGAAGTGGGCGCAGTCGGAACCTATCGCCTGGCAGGACCTGTCGGTCCCGTGACCCTCAGTGCCGACGAATCGAGGCGTCTGGGCAAGGTCCACGTAGCGTCGGATGCCGCTGTCATGTTTCCTTCACGTTGGGCCCGTAGCGTCCGAGACATGAACGGCTTTCTGGCAGTCGACGCTCAGGGTGTGACCAAGACTTACGGGTCGGTCCGTGCCGTGGACGACATCTCCGTACGCGTGGCAGCGGGTGAGGTTTATGGCGTCCTTGGACCTAACGGTGCCGGCAAGACGACGTTTCTGCGGATGCTTCTCGGGCTGATCCGTCCGGACACCGGCACCATCCGGATGTTTGGTAAGACGTGGGAGGACTCCGGCGTCGGGGTGCTCGATGGAGTCGCGGGCTTCATTGAGAGCCCGCGCTTTTACCCTTACCTCACCGGCCGGGCGAACCTCGAGGGCCTAGCGCTGCTGGACGGAGGTACGCCGACCGGCCTGCTCGAGGAGGTGCTGGACGTCGTGGAGATGTCCGATCGCGCCGACCAGAAGGTGGGCGGCTACTCCTACGGCATGCGTCAACGCCTCGGCGTGGCGGCCAGTCTCCTGCGCGAACCGCGGTTGCTCATCCTCGACGAACCCGCCAACGGACTCGACCCTGCAGGCATCCGCGACATGCGCGCGTTAGTGAAGCGGCTCTCTGGTCGCGGCCTCACAGTGCTCCTCAGCTCTCACGATATGGAGGAGGTCGAGGAGATCTGCGACAACGTCACGATTATGACCCGTGGCACCGTTGCCTTCCACGGCACCATCGCCCATCTCCGGACGATGGCCCCCGATCCCGGCCACGTGCTGGCCACAACTGACGACGTACGGGCACTCAGGCTGGCCGAGGACCAAGTCGGCATCACTGTGGCACGCGATCCCGGTGCCGCGCTCGTCGTGACCGGCCCGCCGCCCGAGGTGTCGTCCTACGTCGGCTCCTTGGTGCGCGCCGACATCGGCCTGCTCGCCTTCACCCCGACCCGGACCCCGCTGGAGGCCCTGTTCTTCATGCTCACCGACGACGCCACTCATCAGTTCCTGGACCGCTCCGCACAGCCGCAGGACGCGCTCCGATGACAACCATCCAGACGACCTCCGCCAGCACGATCAGACATGACCACGTCGCCCGTCGCCGTCCCGGGCTTCTCGCGGCGCTGCGGTGGGAGCTGCGCAAGCTGCGAGCGCAGTACCGCGCTCGCGTCGTCCTCCTCATCGCTGTCCTGGCCCCGGTGTTCATTGTCGTGGTCATTCAGGGGCAGTCTCGCCCACCGAAGGACACCCTGTTCGGCCGCTTCGCGATCGACAACGGGTTCGCCCTGTCGCTGCTCGTGCTCGGCTTCGCCTCACAGTGGGTGCTGCCTCTGCTGACAGCCATCGTGGCCGGCGACGTTTTTGCCAGCGAGGACCAGCACGGCACCTGGAAGACCGTGCTGACCCGCTCGACGAGCCGGAGCCGTCTTTTCTGGGCCAAGACCGTCACCGCCTGCGGCTTTGCCACGCTCGTGCTCGTTCTGCTCGCGGTGTCCACGGTCGCGTCGAGCTGGGTGATCGTCGGGCACCAACCGCTGATCGGGCTGTCCGGCCAGTCGATCCCTGCCGGTCATGCTCTGCAGCTGGTGGCCGCGAGCTGGGCGCTGATGCTTCCTCCGATACTCGCGTTCACGTGCTTGGCCATCCTGCTTTCGGTGTGGTCGCGCAACCCCGCGGTCGGTATCGCCGCCCCCGTCGTCATCGGAATGGTCATGCAGCTGGTCGGCGCCCTCGGCGGTGTTGAGGCGATCCGCCCGTTCCTGGTGACCACGTCCTTCGAGACCTGGCACGGACTCCTCGCCGAACCACGCTTCTCCGGTCCCCTCGTTGAGGGCCTGCTCGTCAGCGCCGGCTGGTGCGTGGTCTCGCTCGCCGCCGCCTTCATCCTGTTCCGCCGTCGCGACATCACTGGAGGCTGAACACCATGCGCCGCATGATCTTCACCATCTTCATTGCTCTAGTCGCCGCCGTGGCCCTTGGCTCAGCGGTCGTGGCCGTCAGCCCTGGCAGCAGCGTCACCCGTGCCCGCCTCGAGCGGTCCCTCCCAGCCACGTTCGCCCACCTCTACGTCGAGAAGGCGCGCATCCTGGGCCGCGACGACCTCACCCCCGAGTCGCTGCACGCCGAGGCCATGTGTGACAAGCACGGGCCGGACGTGGCCGATGTCGGCCCCGGCGGCGACTGGGTCTGCCTTATCGGTTGGACCGACCCGGAGATGCCGCTGCCGCCCGAGGGCTACGGCAAGTTCGAGCTCAACGTGCACAGCAACGACT
>NZ_JAOPXV010000130.1 GCF_025964975.1 Nocardioides sp. | reverse complement strand
CGGCGGGCTCGTGACCTTCCTGACGATGGCCTACATCATCGTCCTCAACCCGATCATCCTGCTCCAGGGCAAGGACATCAACGGCGACGTCCTGGGCACCTTCCCGCAGATCGCAGCCGCCACAGCTCTCGTCGCGGGCCTGCTGACGATCCTGATGGGTGTGGTGGCCAACTACCCGCTCGCCCTCGCGACGGGCCTGGGCCTCAACGCCTTCGTCACCTTCTCGGTCGCCAGCCAGATGACGTGGGCCGACGCGATGGGCCTCGTCGTCATCGAGGGCCTCATCATCCTGGTGCTGGTGCTCACGGGCTTCCGCGAGGCGGTCTTCCACGCCGTGCCGGCGCAGCTCAAGATCGCCATCTCGGTCGGCATCGGGTTGTTCATCGCCCTCATCGGTCTCGTCGATGCAGGGTTCGTACGCCGCACCGGAGCCGGCCCCGTTCCCGTCGAGATGGGGATCGGCGGCCAGCTCTCCGGCTGGCCGGTCCTCGTCTTCGCGTTCGGGCTGGTCCTCGTCATCGCGCTCTACGCCCGCCACGTCAGGGGCGCCATCCTGATCTCGATCGTCGTCACCACCATCGTGGCGATCATCGTGGAGAAGCTCGCGCAGGTCGGGCCGACGTTCACCGAGGACGGCGTCAACCCCAAGGGCTGGAACCTCAACGTCCCCGTCATCCCCGACCAGGTCGCCGACGTCCCCGACTTCGGCCTCCTCGGCAACTTCGACCTGCTGGGCTCCTGGGAGAACGCCGGCGTCATCACGGTCGTGCTCCTTGTCTTCACGCTGCTGCTCGCCGACTTCTTCGACACCATGGGCACGATGACCGCGATCGGTGCCGAGGCGGACCTGCTCGACGCGGAGGGCAACCCGCCCAACACCAAGCGCATCCTGATCGTCGACTCGATCGCCGCGGCGGCGGGTGGCGCGGCCGGCGTCTCCAGCAACACCTCGTACATCGAGAGCGCCGCAGGCGTCGGTGAAGGCGCCCGCACGGGGCTCGCCTCCGTGGTGACCGGAGTGCTCTTCCTGCTGACCACGCTGCTTGCGCCGCTGGTCGTGATCGTCCCCAACGAGGCTGCAGTCCCGGCCCTCGTCCTGGTCGGCTTCCTGATGATGCAGCAGGTGCGCGGCATCGACTGGGACGACCTCGAGATCGCCATCCCGGCGTTCCTGACGATCGTGCTGATGCCGTTCACCTACTCGATCTCGGCCGGCATCGGCGCGGGATTCATCGCCTACGTGCTGATCAAGGTCGTGCGGGGCAAGGTGCGCGACGTCCATGTCCTCATGTGGGTGGTGGCGGCGATGTTCGTCCTCTACTTCGCGATCAGCCCCATCTCCCGCCTGCTGACCAGCTGAGCTGACACCCGGGACGACAGGATCCCGCCACCTCCGGGTGACGGGATCACAGTCGTGCAGGTGCCGAACGGTCAGGCACTCGCTCCGGGCAATCGCACGGGCAGCGTGGCGCCCTTCTTCTGGGCGTCCAGCGCGAGGAAGTAGGTCAACGCGAGCGACAGCGGGATCGCGAGCCACAGGCCGACGCCGGGGCCGGCACTGAATCCGTCCCCGCTGACGCCATCCGTCAGCGCCTGGATCATCGCGATGAGCGTCAGCGCCACGATGGCCGCGCCCGCGGCCGGCAAGGCGATCGGCGGGACGGGGAGCGTCTCCTTGGTGAACACCTCGTAGGCCTTGAGGCCCAGGACGGCGAGCACGAGCAGTTGGATCAACGTCCACCAGCCGTGCCAGCCGCTGGCCGATGAGCCACTGTCCACGTCGAAGACCTCGACGCTGACGGTGTACCAGGGCAGGAGGCTGCACACGAGCAGGGCGAAGGCGAGCCCCAGGACGATCCAGTCGCTGCGCTCGACGGACGAGGCATCGAAGGAGCCGGCCGAGCCCCCGGGCCTGGCGGAGGACGCACCGGTGGGCGTCGGGTCGGGCTCGCCGGTCGACGAGGGTTCAGGTGACGGGTCTTGCGGGGACATGTGGACTCCACTGCTGCTAGGGACAAACGCTTCACTCTAGTTATTTCGCGGCGTGCGGGTGGGAATGCTTAGCAGTGCTAACGAGTTATGGTGAGTGACATGCCGACCACAGAAGCAGTTGTGCGCACCGACGCGGGCCTCGCCGCCGAGCTCCGGGTCGGCGTCATGCGCCTGCGCCGGCGCCTCGCGCTGGAGCGGCACCCCGAGAACGACCTGAGCCTCGGCCAGATGGCCGTGCTCGGGTTACTGCTGCGTCGGGGCGAGATGACCATCGGCCAGCTCGCTCGGCTGGAGCGCGTCCAGCCGCCCTCGATGACGCGCACCGTGTCGTGTCTCGAGGAGCTGGGCCATGTCGTCCGCGGCCCGCACGAGACCGACGGCCGCGTGGTGGTCGTGGCCCTGACCGAGCGCGGTCGTGAGGTGGTCCTCGCCGACCGCTCGCGCCGGGACGCCTGGCTGGCTGTCCAGCTCGCCCACCTCACCCCCGACGAGCGTGCCGCCCTGCGCCGCGCCGCCCCCATCCTCGATCGCCTGTCCCAAGCCGACTGATCCCAGGAGCACTGACCCAGACTTGAGTCCTACCTTCCGCTCGCTGCGCAATCCCAACTACCGCCTGTACGCCGCAGGCGGACTCGTGTCCAACACGGGCACGTGGATGCAGCGCGTCGCCCAGGACTGGCTGGTGCTCCAGCTCACCGCCAACTCCGGCGCGGCCCTGGGCATCACCACCGGGCTCCAGTTCCTGCCGTTCCTGCTGCTCGGGCCGTTCTCCGGGCTCATCGCCGACCGCGTGCCGAAGCAGCGACTCCTCCAGCTCACGAACCTCGGCATGGCCGTCCCTGCCGCGATCCTGGGCGTGCTCGCCGTCACCGGCTCGGCGCAGATCTGGCACGTCTACGTCCTCGCGTTCGCCCTGGGTGTCGCCGCCGCCTTCGACGCACCGGCCAGGCAGTCGTTCGTCTCCGAGATCGTCGACACCGACGACCTCACCAACGCGGTGGGGCTCAACTCGGCCAGCTTCAACGCCGCCCGGCTGGTCGGACCGGGTGTCGCGGGCCTGCTGATCGCGGCCTTCGGCGGGGGAGCGGTGGCAACGGGTTGGGTCATCCTGCTCAACGCCGTCTCCTATGCCGCGCCCATCCTCACGCTGCGGGGCATGGACGCCAGCCGCCTGGACTCCCCGGCGCTGACCCATCGCGGCCCGGGCGCGATCCGCGAGGGCTTCGCCTACGTCCGAGCCAGGCCAGACCTGCTGCTGATCCTCGCGATCGTGTTCAGTGCCGGGACCTTCGGACTTAACTTCCAGATGACGAGCGCCCTGATGGCCACCGAGATCTTCGGCAAGGGCGCGCGCGAGTACGGCCTGCTCGGGTCGTTCCTCGCCGTGGGTTCGCTCACCGGCGCCCTGCTTGCGGCTCGCCGCGAGCACGTCCGGCAACGACTCGTGATCATCTCCGGGCTGGTCTTCGGCGCGCTGGTGACGATCTCGGGGCTGATGCCGTCCTACCTGAGCTTCGCGCTCGTGACGCCGCTCATCGGCATCTCGGCGCTGACCCTGATCACGAGCGCCAACGCCTACATGCAGCTCCACACCGATCCCGGGGTCCGCGGCCGAGTGATGGCGCTCTACATGATGATCTTCATGGGCGGCACGCCCGTGGGGGCGCCCGTCGTGGGCTGGATCGGTGAGGCCTTCGGAGCGCGTTGGACCTTGGTCCTCGGCGGCCTGCTCACGATCGCGGGCGTCGCGCTGGCGAGCCTGCTGTTCGCCCGGGCCCGTGGGGTGACCCTTGCGCAGCTCTATCCGCAGCCGTCCCGCCAGGAGACCTCGGTGTGAGCCGCGGTGCGTGGCGGTCTCCGCGTTTTGACCGCCCGTGGACCCCCCGGTAGATTGACTCCTCGTGTTTGGCCTGCCTTCAGGCCTGCCCCGAAACCAGCCAGACACAGACCTGCGCAGTGCGCAGTCGGGCACCACCACCTCACGGAGGCTGTTCCCGAAGACACCGCCTCGACAGAGCGTCGTTGCGAGAGATCAAAGAAAAGAAAGGGAACCACTCGGTGCCCACCATTCAGCAGTTGGTCCGCAAGGGCCGCCAGGACAAGGTGTCCAAGAGCAAGACGCCTGCCCTCAAGGGATCCCCGCAGCGCCGTGGCGTCTGCACCCGCGTCTACACGACCACCCCGAAGAAGCCGAACTCCGCCCTCCGCAAGGTCGCCCGCGTGCGGCTCAGCAGCGGCGTCGAGGTCACGGCCTACATCCCGGGTGTCGGTCACAACCTGCAGGAGCACTCGATCGTGCTCGTGCGCGGTGGCCGGGTGAAGGACCTTCCCGGTGTCCGCTACAAGATCATTCGCGGCACGCTCGACACCCAAGGTGTCAAGAACCGCAAGCAGGCCCGCAGCCTCTACGGCGCGAAGAAGGAGAAGTAATGCCTCGCAAGGGTCCCGCCCCCAAGCGCCCCCTCGTCGTCGACCCCGTCTACGGCTCGCAGGTCGTCACCCAGCTGGTGAGCAAGGTTCTCCAGGACGGCAAGAAGGCTGTTGCCCAGCGCATCGTCTACACCGCCCTCGAAGGCTGCCGCGAGAAGACGGGCAGCGACCCGGTCGTCACCCTCAAGCGCGCTCTCGACAACGTCAAGCCGGCCATCGAGGTCAAGTCCCGACGTGTCGGTGGGGCGACCTACCAGGTCCCGGTCGAGGTCAAGACCAACCGTCAGACCACCCTCGCCCTGCGCTGGCTCGTCGGCTACGCCGCGGACCGTCGTGAGAAGACGATGGCCGACCGCCTCATGAACGAGATCCTTGACGCCTCCAACGGCCTCGGTGCCGCTGTGAAGAAGCGTGAGGACACGCACAAGATGGCCGAGTCCAACAAGGCCTTCGCCCACTACCGCTGGTGATCGTGTGCGGCGTACGCCGACGGCTTGTCCGTCGCCGTACGCCGCCGCCCACCGCCCCCTACCTACTCGCAAGGGACTGAGACACCAACGTGGCTGTCGACATCACCACCGACCTGAACAAGGTCCGCAACATCGGCATCATGGCGCACATCGACGCCGGCAAGACCACCACCACCGAGCGCATCCTCTTCTACACCGGTATCAGCTACAAGATCGGTGAGGTCCACGACGGCGCAGCCACCATGGACTGGATGGAGCAGGAGCAGGAGCGTGGCATCACGATCACCTCCGCTGCCACCACGTGCTGGTGGAAGGACCACCAGATCAACATCATCGACACCCCCGGCCACGTGGACTTCACGGCCGAGGTGGAGCGCTCGCTGCGCGTCCTCGACGGTGCCGTGGCGGTCTTCGACGGTGTCGCCGGTGTGGAGCCGCAGACGATGACGGTGTGGCGCCAGGCCAACAAGTACTCAGTCCCGCGCATGTGCTTCGTCAACAAGCTCGACCGCACGGGCGCCGACTTCTTCCGCTGCGTCGACATGATGGTCGACCGCCTCAACTCCACCCCCCTCGTGCTCCAGCTGCCGATCGGTGCTGAGTCCGAGTTCATCGGCGTCGTCGACCTGGTCGCCATGCGCGCCCTCGTCTGGCGTGGCGAGACCACGATGGGTGAGGACTACGAGGTCGAGGAGATCCCCGCCGACCTCGCCGAGCAGGCGGCCGAATACCGCGTCAAGCTGCTCGAGACGCTGGCCGAGGCCGACGACGAGATCATGGAGAAGTACCTCGAAGAGGGCGACTTCAGCGCCGATGAGCTCGACGCCGCGATCCGCCGCGCGACGCTGGCCGACAAGATCAACCCGGTCCTGTGTGGCACCGCGTTCAAGAACAAGGGCGTGCAGCCCCTGCTCGACGCGGTCGTCAAGTTCCTCCCGTCCCCGCTCGACATCGACGCGATCATCGGTCACTCGGTCAAGGACGAGAACGAGGAGATCAAGCGCCTCCCGTCCGACGACGAACCGTTCTCGGGCCTGGCCTACAAGATCGCCACCGACCCGCACCTCGGCAAGCTGATCTACGTGCGCGTCTACTCCGGCAAGCTCGCCGCCGGCACGACCGTGGTCAACTCGGTCAACGGCCGCAAGGAGCGGATCGGCAAGGTCTACCAGATGCACGCCAACAAGCGTGAGGAGATCGCGT
>NZ_JAOPXV010000135.1 GCF_025964975.1 Nocardioides sp. | reverse complement strand
GCCAGGTTGGGACCGCTCACGACGGCGATGCGTTCGGCTCGCGCGCCGGTGACCTCGGCGATCACCTCGCTCATCCGCTTGAGCGACCCGAGCTCGACACCCTTCATGAGGGACACGAGCACGGCCTTGTCGGGGATTAGCGGAGCCCACGCGGTGAGGTTCTCGCGCAGGCTCTGCGAGGGCACCGTCAGCACCACGACGTCCGCGTCGGCCGCTGCCTGCTCGGCATCGGTCGTCGCGCTGACGCTCGCCGGCAGCTCGACGCCTGGGAGGTATTCGGTGTTCTCCCGGTTCTTGTTGATCGCGTCCACGACCTCCTCGCGTCGTGCCCACAGGGTGACGTCGTTGCCCGCGTCACCCAGGACGACGGAGAACGCCGTCCCCCACGAGCCGGCGCTGAACACGGCGATCTTGGTCATCGGCGCTCTTTCCTGTTCGGGTTCCCGGTTGGCCGGACGCCCGCGGTGCGGGGGTCGAACCGGGTGACGGGGGGCTCCTCGCCGCGCAGCTCCGCGACGAGGTCGGTGAGCGAGCTCATCAGCCGCTCCGTGGTGTCGTGGACGAGCTGAGGGGTCTGCGGACGGGCGCGGAGGTCATCAAGCGGCACCGGGTCGCCGGCCTTCATCGTGATGCGCTTGCGCGGGAAGAGGTCGGGCCGGGAGGCGTAGGGGTAGAGCATGTCCTGGGCGCCCCAGTGCGCGACCGGGATGACCGGGACTCCCGTCCCCAGGGCGATCCGGGCAGCGCCCGACTTGCCCGCCATCGGCCAGAGCCCCGGATCGCGCGTCAGTGTCCCCTCGGGATAGACGACGACGCACTCTCCGTCGTTGACCGCTTTGACGGCCGCGTCGTAGGCGCCGATCGCGTTCTTGGACAGTCGCTCGACCGGGATCTGGTGGGCCGAGCTGAGCACCTTGCCCACGAACGGGGTGCGGAAGAGGGAGGACTTGGCCAGGTAGCGCGGGATCCGTCCGTGGTCCCAGACGAACAGGGCCGTCAGCAGTGGGTCGACGTGCGAGATGTGGTTGACCACCAGGAGGCACCCGCCACTGGCCGGAATCTTCTCCCCGTCGATCCAGGTGCGCTTCGTGACCAGCGGTGCCGTCGGCTTCACCACGGCAGCGACGAAGTTCACCGCCCAGCCACGCTCACTCTGCACTTTTCGGACCGACACGCCGGGACCCTCCTGATCGTCGCTGAGCAGGCTACTCGTAACGATGCGAGGATCGTCCCAATGCCACTGATGCCTGCCGACGTTTCCTTCGTCGTGATCGTCCCCGTGAAGCCGCCTGCCCGGGGCAAGTCGCGCCTCGACACGTTCAGCCCCGCCGACCGGCGAGACCTCGCCACCGCGTTCGCCCGCGACACGGTGGCCGCAGCCCAGCGCACGCCGTACGTCGACGCCGTGCTCGTCGTCACCGACGACCATCGCTTCGCCTCCGTCCTGAGCACGGACGGCTGCGAGGTGATCCCCGACGGGGTCAGCAACGACCTCAACGCGACCCTGCGCCAGGCTGCAGCCGAGTGCGTACGCCGATGGCCGAGCGCTGTTCCAGTCGCGCTGTGCGCCGACCTGCCCTGCCTGGTGAGCGATGACCTCGCGGCAGCGCTCGCCCAGGCACAGGGACCGTCCTTCGTCCGCGACGCCGACGGCACCGGGACGACGCTGTATGCCGCTCCGTACGGCGAGTTCGACCCGTCCTTCGGCGACAGCTCCGCCGATCTGCACCTGCTGCGCGGAGCCGACGAGATCGCGGTGCCGGCCCCGTCGCTGCGCCTCGACGTCGACGATCCTGCCGACCTGGCTGAGGCCCTGCTGCTCGGCGTGGGACCGCACACGGCTCAGGCATGGGCCAGGACCGAACACCTCACGTGATGGCGGGTCACACGGTGACCCGCCATCAGCGAGGGGCGATCAGGACTTCTTCGCGGGGCTGCTCTTCTTGGCGGTGCTGGACTTCTTCGCCGTGCTGGCCGTGCTCGTCTTCTTCGCCGGCGCCTTCTTCGCAGCCGCGCTGGTCTTCTTCGCCGGACCGGCCTTCGTGGCGGTGGTGGCCTTCTTCGCCGTGCTCGAGCTCGCCGCGCTCGCCTTCTTGCCGGGCGCCTTCTTGGCGGGCGCCTTCTTGGCCGCCGTGCTGGCGTTCGTGGCCGGCGCCTTCGTCGTGGCCTTCTTGGCGGCTGCCCCGGCTGCCCTCGCCGGAGCGGAGGCGGCCGCGGCCACGGCGCGCACCGACGGTGGCTTGGGCATGTTGGCCGCCGTCAGCTTGGGCAGCTTCTTCGCACCCGAGATGACGTTCTTGAGCTCCTGGCCGGCCTTGAACCTGGGAACAGCCTTCTTCTTGGACTTCATCTGCTTCCCGGTCTGCGGGTTGCGCACCATGCGAGCTTCGCGGACGGTCTTCTCGAAGGAGCCGAATCCAGTGATGGCGACCTTCTCGCCGCGAGCCACCTCCCGCGTGATGGTGTCGAGCACTGATTCCAGCGCGTGCGCGGCCTGCTTGCGGTTCCCCTCGTAACGCGCGGCGAGGGCGTCGATGAGCTGTGTCTTGTTCACTAGCTTCCCTTCCAATGAACCGATGTCGCCGTGCTGGTGCCCGGCTACTGCTCGGCACGCTAGGCACTTGTGGCATGGGTCACAATCACCGAGGCGCGTTTCGCCCGGTTTTCTCAGCAGGGGCGTCGACGCGAAGACGCGCTCAGAGCCGCTGGGTGACGGGCTTCCAGCTCGGGCGGGTGCTCTCGTAGGCCTCGATGTCGTCTCCGTGACTCATCGTGATGCCGATGTCGTCGAGGCCCTCGAGGAGTCGGTAGCGCGTGTAGTCGTCGATGTCGAAGGAGTCCTCGATGGCGTCGGGACCCTCGCCGGCCCTGACGGTGCGGCTCTCCAGGTCGACGGTGACCGTCGCGCCGGGGAACTCGTCGAGGTGGTCCCAGATGCGCTGCACGACCTTCTCGCCGACCTGCGCGGCGACCAGTCCGGACTTGCCGGAGTTGCCACGGAAGATGTCTGCGAAGCGCGAGGAGATGACGGCCTTGAAGCCGTAGTTCTGCAACGCCCATACGGCGTGCTCGCGCGACGAGCCGGTGCCGAAGTCAGGCCCGGCCACGAGCACCGAGGCGCCGGCGTACTCGGGCCGGTTGAGCACGAAGTCCGGGTCGTTGCGCCAGGCGCCGAAGAGCCCGTCCTCGAAGCCGCTGCGCGTGACTCGCTTGAGGTAGACAGCCGGGATGATCTGGTCGGTGTCGACGTTGCTGCGCTTGAGCGGCATGGCGACACCGGTGTGTGCGGTGAACTTCTCCATGACTCAGACCTCCACACTGACGAGGTCAGCCGGTGACGAGAGCGTGCCGCGCACAGCTGTGGCGGCCGCTACCGGGATGGATACCAAGTGGGTGCGACCACCCTTGCCCTGACGCCCTTCGAAGTTGCGGTTGGACGTCGAGGCGCTGCGCTCGCCGACGGCCAGCTGGTCGGGGTTCATGCCCAGGCACATCGAGCAGCCCGCGCCACGCCATTCGGCGCCGGCTTCGGTGAAGATCTTGTCCAGGCCCTCCTCCATCGCCTGGAGGCGGACCCGCACCGATCCCGGCACGACGAGCAGGCGAGTGCCGTCGGCGACCTTGTGGCCTTCGATGATCTCGGCGGCCAGACGCAGGTCCTCGATGCGACCGTTGGTGCACGAGCCGACGAAGACGGTGTCGACATGAACGTCGCGCATGGGGGTCCCGGCCTCCAGGCCCATGTACGTCAAGGCGTTCTCGGCGGCGATCCGGTCGGACTCCTCCTCGAAGTCAGCCGGCGTCGGCACGACTCCACCGAGCGGCACGCCCTGACCGGGATTGGTGCCCCACGTGACGAAGGGCGTCATGGTCGAGGCGTCGAGGACGATCTCCTGGTCGTACTCCGCGTCGGCGTCGGTGACCAAGGTCTTCCAGTGAGCGACCGCTGCGTCCCAGTCGGCGCCCTTCGGCGCCTCGGGCTTGCCCTCGATGTAGTCGAAGGTGGTCTGGTCGGGAGCGATCAGACCAGCCTTGGCACCCCATTCGATGCTCATGTTGCAGACCGTCATGCGGCCCTCCATCGACAGCTCGTCGATCGCCCGTCCGCGATATTCGACGATGTAGCCCTGACCGCCACCGGTGCCGGTGTGGGTGATCAGGGTCAGCACCATGTCCTTGGCCGTGACGCCGGCGGGCAGGGATCCGTTGATCGTGACAGCCATGGTCCTGGGCTTCGCCTGCATGAGGGTCTGGGTGGCGAGCACGTGCTCGACCTCGGAGGTGCCGATGCCGAAGGCGATCGCGCCGAACGCACCGTGGGTCGAGGTGTGGCTGTCACCGCAGACGATCGTCATCCCGGGCTGGGTCAGCCCGAGCTGAGGGCCGACCACGTGCACGATCCCCTGCTCGATGTCGCCGAGCGGGTGCAGGCGTACGCCGAACTCAGCAGCGTTGCGCCGCAGGGTGTCGACCTGCGTCTTGGAGACCGGGTCGGCGATCGGCTTGTCCCAGTCGAGCGTCGGAACGTTGTGGTCCTCGGTGGCCAGCGTCAGGTCGGGGCGACGCACCTGGCGGCCCGCGAGGCGCAGTCCGTCAAAGGCCTGGGGCGAGGTCACCTCGTGGATGAGGTGGAGATCGATGTAGAGAAGATCGGGCTCCCCTGGGGCACTACGGACGACGTGTTCGTCCCACACCTTCTCGGCCAGGGTCCTGCCCATCTCGTGCTCCTTCGTGCGACGTTGTGCCGTCCGCCGCCATGTCGAGGCGGCGCTGCTCCGTGGTGTCCGACACTACCGCTTGCATCCCATGATCTGAGACGGCAGTATTGCCATATGGACAACTCTAGCGGCGTCGGCGTGCTCGACAAGGCCGCCCTCGTGCTGTCGGCACTCGAGGCCGGACCCGCCACTCTCGCCGGGCTCGTCGCCGGCACCGGCCTCGCCCGACCGACCGCGCACCGGCTCGCGGTCGCCCTCGAGCACCACCGCCTCGTGGCGCGGGACATGCAGGGTCGCTTCATCCTCGGGCCGCGGCTGGCCGAGCTGTCCGCTGCTGCCGGCGAGGACCGCCTGCTCGCCGCCGCGGGTCCCGTCCTGGCCCGCCTGCGCGACATCACCGGGGAGTCCGCCCAGCTGTGGCGTCGCCAGGGAGAGCACCGCGTCTGCGTGGCCGCCGCCGAGCGTCCCTCCGGTCTGCGCGACACCATCCCGGTCGGGTCCCAGCTCACCATGCGCGCCGGGTCGGCCGCACAGGTGCTGCTCGCGTGGGAGGACCCCGAGCGGATGCACCGAGGACTCCAGAACGCTGCCTACTCCGCGACCGCACTCTCCGGGATCCGGCGGCGCGGCTGGGCGCAGTCCATCGGCGAGCGCGAGCAGGGGGTCGCCTCGGTGTCCGCTCCGGTCCGGTCCCCCGGCGGCAAGATCATCGCGGCGGTCTCCGTCTCCGGTCCGCTCGAGCGCCTGTCCCGCCAGCCCGGGCGCATGCACGCCCCGGCTGTCCTGGCAGCCGCCGAACGCCTCTCCGAGTCACTGCGGCGAGCGGCCGCCGACTGAGGCATCGAGAACCACGTCACGGGTACGGTCGATCTCACCCAACCCGAGGAGTGATCATGAGCAGTGACAAGGACGACGCAGCCGTCGAGGGCCAGGTCTCCGAGGTGTCCGGCATGAGTGGCACGCCCGACGCGATCTCCCCCGGCGATGCAACCGCCGGCGCGCCGGACGGCGAGTCGGGTCGGCCGGAGGCGGGCGAGGCGGGGCCTGACGCCATACCTGCCGACAACATCAAGGCCAACGAGGTCTGAGGCACCGCCACCACCGCCCCACGGCACGGCGACCACCTCAGAACAGCGCGTCCTGCTCCAGCTCGAGCAACGTCTGCTTCCGCTCGATCCCGCCGGCATAGCCGGTCAGCGTGCCGTTCGCCCCGATGACCCGGTGGCACGGGATCACGATGGGGATCGGATTGCGGCCGTTGGCCAGTCCGACGGCCCGACTGGCCGCGTTCGTCATCCCGAGGCGACCGGCGATCTCGCCGTACGACGCCGTGTGGCCGTATCCGATGGTGATCAGCTGCACCCACACGCGCTGCTGGAAGTCGGTGCCGCGGGGAGCGAGAGGCAGGTCGAACTCGGTCAGCCCCCCGTCGAAGTAGGAGCGGAGCTGCCGCACGGCCTCGGCAAGGACCGGGTGCGTCTCGCTCTCGGCACCGAGCGGGCGCCCGTCCGCGGGTGGCTGGAAGGGGGAGAACTCGATCGCGCTGATCTTGCCGTCCCGCTCGACGATGCGCAGGTCGCCGATGGGCGATGGCAACACGGTCCACATGTCAGTTGTCTCCTCGAGGTTGCACCAACGATTGCCACAGGTAGGTCTGCGCGTACGAGCGCCACGGCCGCCAGGCCTCGGTGTCAACGGCGCCGGGGGCCCCCAGTGCCCGCAGCGCGTCGCGCGTTCCGACGTCGGTGGCGAGGAGGACGTCGGGGTGCCCGAGGGCGCGTATGGCGATGTAGTCGGCCGTCCAGGGTCCGATCCCCGGGAGGTCGAGCAGGGCCTGGCGAACGGCGCCGCGGTCGTCGCCGCGATCGAGGACGACGGTGCCGTCCGCCAGCGCAGCGCACAGCGACGTGAGGGCCCGTCCCCGGACGCGGGGCATCGGCAGGTCTTCAGGGTCGACGGCCGCCAAGGCGTCCATGCTGGGGAAGAGACGAGTCAGCCCGGGCACGGTCGTCTCGATCTGCGCCCCGTGCTCCCGGGTGAGCCGCGCGGCGATCGTGCGTGCGCCGGCCACGCTCACCTGCTGCCCCAGCACGGCTCGGACCGCGACCTCGTTGCCGTCGACGTGCCCCGGGACGCGCAGTCCCGGTGTTCTTCGGACCAGCGGTCCCAGGAGCCGGTCGCCCGCGAAGGCGTCGGCGACCGCCACGGGGTCGCAGTCGGCATCGAGCAGCCGGCGGGCGCGTTCGACTGCGGCAGCGGTGTCACGCAGGTCGGTCAGGGCCAGCTCCGCCCTGACGAAGGCCGTGCTGCCCTCGTCCGCCACGTCGGGCAGCGTGAGGGTCACGGTGCCGGGTCCGTGAGGCAGCGCCAGGGTCCGGGCGTACGTCTCGTCGTCCACCACTTCCACGCCGGGGATCGCACGCAGCCGCAGGAAGTCGAGGAGGGCCGTCCCGGCGTAGGGCGTGCGGACAGGAAGGCGCATCACCACGGTGCCGTCCGGCCCGCGCGGTCGGCTGCGCCGCCCCCGTAGCTGAGTCGGAGACACTGCATAGACCTCGCGCACGGTCTCGTTGAACTGACGCACGCTGCTGAAGCCGGCCGCGAACGCGACGTCGGCGAAACCCATGTCGGTCGTCTCGATCAGGATCCGGGCAGTCTGGGCGCGCCGGGCCCGGGCGAGGGCCAGCGGACCCGCGCCCAGCTCCTGGGTCAGCAGCCGCCCGAGGTGACGTGACGTGTAGCCGACCCGGGCGGCCAGGCCGTCGACACCTTCGCGGTCCACCAGTCCGTCGGCGATCAGGCGCATCGTGCGTCCTGCCAGATCGGCGGCAACGTCCCAGTCGGGGCTTCCCGGGGTGGCATCAGGCAAGCAGCGCTTGCAGGCTCGGAACCCAGCCGCCTGGCAGGCCGCTGCTGTCGGCCGGAACGCCACGTTGGCGAAGCCGGGCGTGCGGGCCGGACAGCTGGGACGGCAGTAGATCCCGGTGGTGGCGACGCAGGTGTAGAAGACGCCGTCGAAGCGGCGGTCCTTGCTCTTGACCGCCCGGTAGCAGGACTCGTCGTCCAGGTCGGTACGTCGCATGCGCTGAGTCTCTCGCACGCGGGGAGCTGGTTCTAGCGGAATTCGGACACGGCACGGATGGAGGGGAAATAGCAAGAAGGCCAGTCCTGTGAACTGGCTTCTCGGTGTGTACCCCCGACCGGATTCGAACCGGCGCTACCGCCGTCCAGAAACGACGCAGTGGCGGCGTGCTCGGCACGCCGCCACTGGTTGTGTGTACCCCCGACCGGATTCGAACCGGCGCTACCGCCGTGAGAGGGCGGCGTGCTAGGCCGCTACACAACGGGGGCAAGCACTGCTTGGTGCGATCGGAACTATATCCACGGGATCAGAACCGATCAAAATCCCCACAGACTCGGGGAATTTCGCTGGGATACTAGGACTCGAACCTAGAATAACTGGACCAGAACCAGTCGTGTTGCCAATTACACCATATCCCAATGACGTGCACATTCGGCACCGGGCGATGCGCCGTCCGGACCAAGAAGAAACCTTACATGGCACCGCGCGGCGCTTCCAAAACGGCTGGGGTGGCGGTCGTTGCGAGGCCCATTCGACGGGCCAACCACGTGGCGAGGGCGAGGTAGACGAGCGACTGGGTGAGCGTCCCGGGCAGGCTCCACCACGACCCACCGGTGGGGTTGAGGGCGCTGCTCATGTCGGCGAAGGCGAGCGCGAGCCCGAAGGCCAGGAAGTTGTTGAGGACGTGCATGGCGATGGCCGCCTCGAGTCCTCCGGTGAGGATCACCAGGGCTCCTGCGACGAGCCCGAACGCGAACCGGTCGACGAAGATGGGCAGGTCCTGGGCGAACCCGTGAGCGAGCGCGAAGAGCAGGGCCGAGAGCACGACAGCCAGCGCCCGACTGGGGAAGAGGCCGCCGAGCGCCTGCATCAGGTAGCCGCGGAAGGCGAACTCCTCCCCTGCTGCCTGCAGGGGCGTCAGGATGAGGACGACGAGCAGGAAGTTCCGGGTCGTCGTGGTGAAGGCGTTGGCGTGACCGCTCAGCTCGGCTCCCGAGCCACTTTGCGGCACGAGGCTCGACACCACGACCGTGGCGATCAGGGCCAGCACCGAGAGTCCGAAGCAGGCCAGGAAGAACCGCCAGCGGACGCGACGTGCCACCGACACGAGCCAGCCCGGCGCGAGGCCGTGCAGGGCCAGGTTGATGAGGATGGTCACCGGGATGGCCGAGGCGAGGATCAGGTTGACGTAGGCGAGGCCCATCGGGGTGACGTCCTCGAGATCCCACGTCGACTCGATCCCGGCACCCACCGGCTCGCCAGTGGCGACCAGCACAGCGATCAACGGCACGAGCGCCACCAAGGGCGCGAGGACGACGACTGCGATCGCCAGCAGCATGATGCCGACGAGGGGTCGCCAGGGGCCCGGACGACCCAGGAGCTGGAGGCGGTGGTACTCGGCTGGCGGGGCCATCGTCAGCCGGACATCGCGTCGGTCAACCGCGCGATCGATCGCTCCCGGCCCAACAGCTCCATCGACTCGAACAACGGCGGGCTGATCTTGCGACCGGAGATGGCGATCCTGACGGGCCCGAAGGCGTGCCGGGGCTTGAGCCCCAGGTCGTCGATGAGCTTGGCGCGGAGCGCCTCCTCGATGGCCGCGGTGCTCCATGTGTCAAGAGCGACGACGGCGTCGTACGCCGCAGTGACGACCTCGCGGCCCGCGTCGTCCAGCCCGTCGGTCCGCGTGAAGTCCGACTCGGCGACGAACAGGAAGCCGAGCATGTCGACGACCTCGGTCAGCTTGTTGATCCGCTCCCCGACCAGCGGCATGGCCTGGTCGAGCAGCTGACGGTCGGCGAGGTTGGTCGGGTCGACGACGCCAGCGTCGGCGAGGAACGGCAGCACGCGTTCGGTCATCTCCTCGATCGACAGCAGCCGCATGTGCGAGGAGTTGATGGCGTCGGCCTTCTTGACGTCGAAGCGGGCCGGGTTGGGGTTGACGTCCCCGATCTCGAACGCCTCGACCATCTCCTCCAGCGTGAACACGTCGCGGTCTCCGGAGATGGCCCACCCGAGCAGGGCGAGGTAGTTCAGCAGGCCCTCCGGGAGGAAGCCCTGCTCACGGTAGAGCGCCATGTGGGCCTGGGGGTCACGCTTGGAGAGCTTCTTGTTGCCCTCCCCCATCACGTAGGGCAGGTGGCCGTACTCCGGGGTCTCGTCAGCGAGACCGATCGCCTTGAAGGCGTCGAAGAGCGCGATCTGCCGGGGGGTGCTGGAAAGCAGGTCCTCGCCGCGCAGCACATGGGTGATGTGCATGGTGGCGTCGTCCACCGGCGCGGTCAGGGTGTAGAGCGGGTCGCCGTTGGCGCGGGCCAGGGCGTAGTCCGGCACGAACTGGGTCTCGAACGTGATGTCGCCGCGGACCAGGTCGGTCCAGGTGATCGACCCGTCGGGCATCCGGAAGCGGACGACGGGCTCGCGAGCCTCGCCCTCGAAGGCACTGCGCTGCTCGTCGCTGAGCTCACGACAGAACCCGTCGTAGCCCATCACCTTCGAGCCGCTCGCCTTGCGGCGCGCGGTGACTTCGTCGTTGGTGCAGAAGCAGTCGTAGGTGTGGCTGCTCTCGCGCAACCGCGCGAGGACGTCGGTGTAGATGTCCGAGCGCTCGGACTGCCGATAGGGACCGAAGTCTCCGCCCTTGAGCGGGCCTTCGTCCCAGTCCAGTCCCAGCCACTGCATGAGGTCGATCAGCGAGTCGTAGGACGCGACGGTGTTGCGCTCCTTGTCGGTGTCCTCGATCCGGAAGACGAAGGTGCCGCCGTGGTGGCGCGCGAACGCCCAGTTGTAGAGGGCGGTGCGGGCCAGCCCGACGTGCGGGCTGCCCGTCGGGGAGGGAGCCATGCGGACCCGGACGGGACGGGTCGTCGGTGAAGTGCTCAACGCTGTGCCACCTTGTTCGTGAGGGTGCCGAGGCCGGCGATGGAGACCTCGACCTCGTCGCCGACCTCCATGGGCCCGACACCTGCTGGGGTGCCGGTGAGGATCACGTCGCCCGGCAGGAGCGTCATGACGCTCGAGACGTGGGCGATCAGGGTCGGGACGTCAAAGATCAGGTCGCTGGTGGACCCGTCCTGCTTGAGGTCGCCGTTGAGGTGCGTCTGGATCTTGACCCCGTCGGCGAAGACCTGCGGATCGAGGTCGGTCTCGATCCACGGTCCGAGCGGACAGAACGAGTCGAAGCCCTTGGCGCGGGTGAACTGGACGTCGGCCTTCTGCAGGTCGCGCGCCGTCACGTCGTTGCCGATCGTGTAGCCGTAGATCACGTCGGTGGCCTGCTCGACTGGCACGTCGCGACAGATGCGGCCGATCACGACGGCGAGCTCACCCTCGAAGTGGACGTTGCTCGACTGGCTCGGATAGAAGATGGGATCCCCCGGGCCGATCACGCTCGTGTTGGGCTTGATGAAGATCAACGGCTCCGCCGGGACGTCGCTGCCCATCTCCGCGGCGTGGGCGGCGTAGTTGCGGCCGATGCCCACGACCTTGCTCCGCGGCAGGACCGGTGCCAGCAGGCGGACGTCCTCGAGCTTGAACTCCTGGTCCAGCAGCTTGACACCGAGGTAGAGGGGGTCGCCCGCTATCGCCACGATGACCGTGTCCTCGGAGGGCTGGCCGAACTCGTCGACCTCGCCCGTGACCACGCCGTACATCGGCTCTTCCCCAGCGGTGAATCTCGCGATACGCACGATCTCGACCCTATCGCCGAGGTGCATCGCGACGTGCAGCGCTCCGGGGCCGGACCCCCGTGCCAGCCCCGGAGCGCAGATCAAGAGGGGTCAGCAGGGGCCTTCGACGTCAGACCGCGCCTTGACGAGCTTTGCCTTCGCGCCGGCGACGGCACGCTTCTTCTTGCGGATCACGGGCACAGGCTTGTGGGCGGCCTTGGCGCGCTCGAGCGCCTTGCGCGCTGCCTTGAGCTTGGCGGTGTACCTCGGGACGGCTGCCTTGGCCGCGTAGCACTCCGGCGAGAAGTCGAGCACGACTGTCTGCGTCGTCGCCTTCGTGTAGACGTTCTCGTACTCGGGGCACTGGTCGTCGCTGGTCTGTCCGGCACTGCAGATCTTGCCGACGTTGGCATGCATCCTCGTGCTGATCGTGTAGGTGCCGGGCGTTACCGAGCCGGTGCCGAAATCAGACGGGCAGACCTCGACGGTCCCGGTGTCCTCACTGATCGGGAAGTCCTGTTCGTACTTGTCGTAGCTGTAATAGAAGTTGTTCGGGCCGGTGACGGTGTAACCACGACCCCCACTCGGTGTTCGTGTAGACGGGTTGGCTCTTGTCGGAGTAGTTCGTGTATCCCTGCGCCTGGACCGCGTTGCCGATCCCCTGCAGATCGACCGTCCACTTGACCGAGAGCACGTCGCGGCACTCGTCAGACTTGATGAACGTCGACACCGTCAAAGTCGCGGTCGAGTATTCGCCCGTCACACTCGGCAGTGCGCTCGCCGGCGCCATCGGCGCGAGCACGGCAACAGCAGCCGCCATCGAAGTCAAGCTGATCAGTCTGGCGCGCACGCATGGGCGGGTCTCCTCGTCACGACGATGCCTCCCTTGCGAGCATGCATGAGGACGAGTGTTCAGAGACCAGGCACTTCTTCAGGCCGCATTCGGCAACCCCGAACAAGCCCGAACAACCGTGTCTTCCGGGGTCGCATCCCGCATCCAGCTCTCCGGTACCCACGATCGCAGGGCGGGCGGGAGTCCCTCCACCAGGGCGAGCAAGACGAAACCCGCGATCAGCTTGTCGCTGACCGAGGTCAGCAAGTTGGAGACGGACACCGAGAGCCACAGCGAGTGGCTGATGGCGAGCATCGAGTCGGTGATGTCGCCGGACTTGTGCTGGCCATAGCCGTCCAGGGCGAGCACGAGGATGGGGGCTGCGATGACGGTGCAGCACACAGCGACCAGGACGTTGAGCGCGAAGAATCGAGGGATCGACCGAGCGAGTGCCCAGCGGCGTACGCCATAGCCCCACAGCAGCGCGCCGGCGACGTTCACCGGAGCGAACCACAGCGACTCGGGACCGCTGACAGCGACACCCGACACGTTGGTCGCCACCCCGACCAGCGCCCCCCACCACGGCCCGAGGACGATGGCGGAGATGGCGGTGCCGACCATGTCGAGGTAGATCGGCAGTCCGAGGAGGTCCACCAGTCCGCGGCCCAGCAAGTTGATGGCGACACCACTGAGCAGGATCGCGAGGACGACGCGGGAGCTCAGGGACGCACGGGTCGACGTCTCGGCCGACTCCCGGGGAGGTGCCGACACCGGATCCTGTGCTGGTGCGGGGTCCTGGGGGCGCACGACCGGGCGGGCGCCCACCTGCGCCGCGCGGCACTGCTCCGCCAGTGCGGCGGCGAGCTCCTCATCCGGGACCAGCGCAAGCACGATGTCGGCGACCAGATCGGCGTCCAGACGTTTGCGGCCGGTGCGAAACACGTCGTACACGGTGGTCCTGCCGACGCGGGACTGCTCGGCGGACATCCCCCGGGACCGCCGCACGCGACTGAGCCGAGAGCGATGTCACCGAAGGAGGCCTGTCCCGCTTCGCGACGCAGGAGCTGCAACTGCGCCACCACGGCGTCCAGCGATGTGTGGTCGGCCGGCTCTTCCATGCATCCCCCTCGGTCGGTCGGGCCCGAGTCTAGGGTCCGGCGACGGACCTCGAGGGCACTGGCGATGATCGCCGGCGGGCGCGATATCGTGAGCGACGATGCATCGCCGGCGCCCCCGGCGTCACGCGGACGTAGCTCAACTGGCAGAGCATCAGGTTTCCAACCTGAAGGTTGTGAGTTCGATCCTCGCCGTCCGCTCCACGCAGTCCCGGCCTTGCCAGTGGGCGGACGGGCCGCCCAGGCCGAGAGCACGTAGTCGATCCGCAGGGCAGCCACCGCGCCTTGACGAATGGTCGCGATCGGCGGTGGCCGGGTGACGTAGGTGTGGCCCGTCGGGGTCGTGGTCCGGATCGAGCGATCCGGTCCGGGTCTTGCTCGCCAGCCGGCCGCGTCCTTGGCCTGGTTGCAGGCCTCGCAGAGTCCCTGCGAGTTCCTCGCGCTGGTGGAGCCACCTCGCGTGCGGGTCGGGGTGGTCGACGTGGCGGATGGGCGCGTCGCACCACGGAGTCCGGCAATCTGCGGCAGCCGGCAAGACCTCGTTCTCGGTGTGTGGAAACTCGAGAATCAGCTGCTTTTGTGCAGCTCGAAGTAGGACAGCTCGACTCCCCAGCCCTCGATCATGTCGACGGTCCTGCTGTGTCCGCGTGCAGCATCGAACGCCTCGCACTGGGCCCGGACGAGGGCGAACGTCTCCCGGATCGCGGACGGATCGCCGTCGAGCGTCCTGGTCAGCAGCGGAAGCAACACCTCGGCCGGCCAGCCCTCGATCGGGTGCTCGCGCAGCTCCCACGGGAGGTACTTGTGGTACGGCCTGACCCGCCCGGCGAGGCTGAAGACGGTGTCGAGCAGCCACGGCACGGACTCCGTCGCGTCGAGCCGCCGCTCCAGGTCACGCCCGTCACGATCCGACTTCAGGGCACGGTAGGCGTAGTTCAACCAGCCGTCGAGCCGGTCGTGCTCGATCAGGATGGAGTCGGCCTCCTCCGGGGAGACGAGGGCCTGCCGACGTACGGCGTCAGGCAACGCTCCGCCCGTCCGGTCGAGGAGCATCGGCGCCCAGGCGAAGGACCACCGGTACCACCAGTAGTCGGTGCCGAACACGGGCACCTCGTCGAGCTCCTGGAGGGCCATCGGGACCTCGTCGATCGCCGGCGACTTGGACGTGACGTAGCCGTCGGGGACGGTCGACAGGACGACGAAGAGATCCACGTCCGACCGCTCGGTCGCAAGCCCGCGCCCAGCCGACCCGGTCAGCACCAGGCCGACGAGGTTGTCACCGTGCTCGCGATCGACCCGTTGCGCCACCGAGGTCAGCAGCTCGCGCCGTTCGGGAGACAGGTGGGAGGGGAAGGAGAGGTCCTCGGTCGGCATCCCCGCAGTCTGTCTAGGCTGTCAACGTGACTATGGCCGTGCTCGACCGGGCGACGTGGCAGGCCCGCGCGGCCGCCCACGCCGCTCGCGTCGACGCGTCCATCGAGCCGCACCTGGCGCGCCGCGGCTCCTCGGTCAAGCACCCCGTCCACGACTTCCTCTTCACGTACTACGTCCAGCGTCCGGCCCAGCTGCGCCGCTGGCATCCGGGGTACGGCGCACGCCTGGCCGACGCGCCGGAGTACGACGGGCTCAAGGGCTACTCGGACGGAGCCGTCACCGACGACCACGTCGCGAAGCAGGCGCCGCTCCTGCGAGGCGTGCTGAACCTGCTGCGCGCGACCGAGTCCAGGCCGGCGCACGCCGGCTGCTTCGGGCTGCACGAGTGGGCCATGGTCTACCGCCAGTCGCCCGACGAGCTGCGGCACAATGACTGGCCGCTGCGCCTGGGGTCCGGCGGCACTGACGACGTGGTCGAGGCGCACCAGGTCGCGTGTTCCCATTTCGACGCGTTCCGGTTCTTCACCGAGCCGGCCCGTCCGCGCAACACCCTGCAACCGGCGAGCGACGACCGGGCGGCGTACGAACAACCGGGGTGCCTGCATGCGGGGATGGACCTCTACAAGCACGCGTTCCGGCTGACGCCGATGATCAGCAGCGACCTCGTCGCCGACTGCTTCGAGCTAGCGCGGGACATCCGGGAGCTGGACATGCGCGCTGCGCCGTACGACCTGGCCGCTCTCGGCTTCGAGGCGATCCGCATCGAGACGCCGGAGGGGAAGGCGACCTACGTCCGGGAGCAGCGGGCTTTCGCGGAGCGCGGCGCGCCCCTGCGCCGGCGGTTGATCGAGGAGTGCGAGCGGCTGCTGGCCGCTCAGAAGGTGTAGTCGAACGCCTCGATGGCGTCGGCGAAGACCTCGGCGACGCGTTTGCGGGAGGCGTCGGTGTAGAGCTCGCGGTAGTGGCCGACGGGGCGGGCGTTGGCCTTGGCCCGCGGCAGGTCCGGCGAGCCCGGAAGCGCGAGGAGCTCCCAGACCTCGTCGAGCTCCTCGGTGAGCCGCTCGTAGCGGAGCACCCGGTCGACGGCCAGCCGGCCGCGGATGCGATACATGCGGCGGTTGTTCGCCAGCTGCTCGATCCACTCCTCGTTGACGTACTGCTCGAAGTCCGGCAGCTCGGGCAGGTCCTTGTACTTCCAGTAGTAGAGCGAGACGACGGCGTCCCACGGGTTCCGCTCGATCGCGAACCTGTAGTAGCTGCGCCAGGCCGCGACCCCCACCACGTCGCGGGCGAGGCGGGCGCTCATGTGGTTGAAGGCCTGGCGGGGCAGCGGCGGTGACTCGAAGTTCTGCGGACCCAGCCCTCCGGCGTGCTCACGGAGCTGTTCGTCCTCGGGGCTGATCCGGGTGATGACGTCGTCGGGACCGCAGACCTTGGACAACGCGATCTCGACGCTCGTGCCCGCCGTCTTGCGAGTCTTCAGGAAGATGAAGCGATGGGCATGCGACGCGATCACGGGGCGACCCTACCGGCGCGCGACCAGCACGACCGCTAGCGTGGCGCGCGTGACCAGTGCGACACCGGCGCCCATGGAGGCCCACGGCCGCCACTTCAGGGACGATGACTGGTACGCCGACGGGCTGGGCGCTGCGCGCTTCATCGAGTGCACCTTCACCGGCGTGGACTTCAGCGAGTGCACCACCGACGGGGCGGTCTTCGAGAAGTGCGTCTTCCACAACTGCTCGTTCAACGCCAGCGTGCACACCTCGACGGCGTTCGTGGCCTGCGACGTGCGCCGGTCCAACTTCTTCAGCGCTGTCCTCGACGGCTGCAAGCTCGTCGGCACGGTCTTCGCGGACTGCACCCTGCGACCGATCACCGTGCGGGCGGGACAGTGGCAATCCGTCACGATCCGGTCGACGAACCTCAGCAAGCTCGACCTCAGCGGCGTCGACCTCCGCGAGGCCGACCTGTCGATGAGCGACCTCTCGTCGACGCTGCTGCGGGGTGCCCGGCTCGACCGGGCCACCCTGCGGGAGACGAAGCTGTTCGGCGCCGACCTGCGCGGGGCCACCCTGGAGGGGGTCGACCTGGCGACGGCCCAGCTGCGGGGGACGAAGCTCGACCTGGCCGGGGCCGTGCTCCTTGCGGAGCTGCACGGCGCCGACGTCAGCGTGTCGGACTGAGGGCCTGTCCCACGCGCGAGCGCAGGCCGTCGAGGACCAGCTGGAGCCCGAGGTCGAACTGGCTGGCGCGCGCCGGCAGGTCGATGGCTCCGAGGCTGTTGGCCTGGAGCGCCGTCTGCTCCTCGAAGGTGTGCCCGAACACGAAGTGGACCAGCGTGCGGGATCCCACGGCGACGAGGCCGTCAGGCAGGCCGGCGCCTGCCAACAGCTCCTCGAGCTCCTCGGCCGGACCGGAGGCCCCCATCCCGAACGCGAAGACGGTCGCGACCACGTCGGCACCGTCGCGGAAGGCCAGCATGGAGTCGCGGAGCTCGCGGCACACCTCGGCCACCTGGCAGTCCCAGGTCGAGGCCGTGCGGGGGCGGCGGCCGCGCGTCAGGATCTCGTCAGCGACCGCGGCCAGCAGGGTCTGCTTGTTGAGGAAGTGGTGGTAGAGCGCGCTGGGTTGGACCCCCAACTCGGCGCCGAGCCGGCGCATGGTCAGCGAGGCGAGACCGAAGTCGTCGAGGACCGTGAGGGCACGTTCGACGACATCGCTGCGGTGGTGGCGCATCGCACTCCTGGACTGTTTGACGGGCCGGGGCAACCAACCTAACCTGAACGCCGTTCACCTGACCACCGTTGGTCAGTCCCACCGGTGCCGGGAGCAACCATGACGACGACCTTCGACCAGCTGGCCACGAGCATCCTGGCCGGCACACCGGCAACAGAGGACGATGCGCTGGCCGTGCTGCGGGCCGGCGACGACCTGCTCCTCGACGTCGTGGCGGCTGCCGGTCGACTGCGCCGGGCCCACTTCGGCAACACGGTGAAGGTCAACTACCTCGTCAACCTCAAGTCCGGCCTGTGCCCCGAGAACTGCAACTACTGCTCGCAGGCCCTCGGCTCGACGGCGCCGATCCTGAAGTACTCCTGGCTCAAGAACGACGAGGCTCTTCAGCAGGCCGAGGCCGGGCTCCGCGGTGGCGCGACGCGGGTCTGCATGGTCTCGTCTGGCCGCGGCCCGAGCGACAAGGACGTCGAACGCGTCGCCGACATGGTCGGGGCGATCAAGTCCGAGCACCCCCAGGTCGAGGTCTGCGCGTGCCTGGGCCTGCTCAAGGACGGCCAGGCAGAGCGGCTCAAGCAGGCCGGTGTCGACGCCTACAACCACAACATCAACACAGCGGAGTCGCACCACGACCAGATCGTGCAGACGCACACGTACGCCGACCGGGTCGACACCGTCGAGAAGGCCAAGGGTGCGGGTCTCTCGCCGTGCAGCGGCCTGATCGCCGGACTCGGCGAGACCGACGAACAGCTCGTCGAGGCGCTCTTCGCCCTCCGCCAGCTCGAGTCCGACTCGATCCCGGTCAACTTCCTGATGCCCTTCGACGGCACGCCCTACGAGAACACGTGGGAGCTCGACCCGAGACGGTGCCTGAAGATCCTTGCGATGGCCCGCTTCGTGTGTCCCGACCGGGAGGTGCGCATCGCCGGCGGCCGCGAGATGCACATGCGGTCCCTGCAGGGCCTGGCCCTGCACGTCGCCAACTCGATCTTCCTCGGCGACTACCTCACCTCCGAGGGCCAGGCGGCGGAGACCGACCTCGAGCTGATCCGCGACAACGGATTCGTCGTGCTGGGCAGCGAGGAGCACGCCGCCCAGGCCCCGCGCCCCATCGAGGCGCACGACCCCACGATCCGTCGCCGTGGTGCCGGCACCGCCGTGCTGCCCAACGCCTGAGCCGATGACCTCCGAGCTGCTCGACTGGGATCGGCAGCACCTGTGGCACCCCTACACCTCGATGAGCGACCCGGCCCCGGTCCGGCTCGTCACCGGCGCCTCGGGCGTACGCCTCGAGCTCGCCGACGGCTCCACGCCGGTCGACGCCATGGCGTCGTGGTGGTCCGCGATCCACGGCTACAACCACCCCGCGCTCAACGCCGCTGCCCGCGACCAGCTCGACGACATGGCGCACGTGATGTTCGGCGGGCTCACCCACGAACCGGCGATCCGCCTCGGACAGCGGCTGGTGGAGCTCGCCCCCGAGGGACTCGAGCACGTCTTCTTCGCCGACAGCGGGTCGGTCAGTGTCGAGGTGGCCCTCAAGATGGCGCTGCAGCACCAGCGCGGCGCAGGTCGCCCCGGCCGGACGCGGATGCTGACCGTGCTCGGTGGCTACCACGGTGACACCTGCGGCTGCATGGGCGTGTGCGACCCCGAGGGGGGCATGCACTCGATGTTCCGCGGCTTCGTGCCCGAGCACGTCTTCGCCCCACGCCCCCCAAGGCTCGGCGAGGACACCACCGAGTGGGCCGCCGCCTTTGAGGCGCTCGCAGAGCAGTACGCCGACGAGCTCGCCGCGATCATCGTCGAACCGCTCCTCCAAGGGGCCGGCGGCATGTGGCCCTACCCCGCCGAGTGCCTGCGCGTCATGCGCTCGGTCGCCGATCGTCACGACCTCCTGCTGATCCTCGACGAGATCGCGACCGGCTTCGGACGCACGGGCACGATGTTCGCCGCCGATGCTGCGGGCGTACGCCCCGACATCATGTGCGTCGGCAAGGCACTGACCGGCGGCTACCTCACGCTGGCCGCAGTCCTGTGCACCAGTGGAGTCGCGCACGGGCTGTCGCGCTCGGAGGCCGGCGTGCTGATGCACGGCCCGACCTACATGGCCAACCCGCTCGCCTGCTCGGTCGCGCTGGCGTCCCTCGACCTGCTCACGACCACCGACTGGGCGGCGAACATCGACCGGATCTCGCGGCGGCTGACACCTCGCCTCGAAGCGGCCCGGGGGTTGTCCGGCGTCGCAGACGTCCGGGTCCTGGGCGCCGTCGGGGTCATCCAGCTCGACCACTCCGTCGACGTTGTCGCGGCGACCGACGCGGCGCTGCGCGCGGGAGTGTGGCTGCGCCCCTTCCGCGACCTGATCTACACGATGCCGCCGTACACCTGCACCGACGCCGAGATCGACACGATCTGTTCGGCGATGCTCCAGGCCGTGGAGGCCGGCTGATGGGCGGCTGGGAGAAGTGGTTCACCGACGAGGCCGCCCGCCGGGACGCGGCCGGACTGACCCGCCGCCTACGTCCGCGCGGCTCTGACGACGACGTCATCGACCTCGCCGGGAACGACTACCTCGGGCTGAGCCGCCACCCCGAGGTCGTGAGAGCCGCTGCGGAGGCTGCCCTGACCTGGGGCGCGGGAGCAGGGGCATCGCGTCTGGTCACCGGCACGCTGGCCCTGCACGAGTCACTCGAGCGGGAGCTGGCCGTCTTCCTGGGTCAGCCCGCAGCGCTCGTGATGTCCACGGGCTACCACGCCAACCTCGCGGCGGTCACCGCGCTCGCCGACCGCGAGACCCTGATCGTCTCCGACGCCCACGTCCACGCCTCGCTCATCGACGCGGCTCGGCTCTCCCGCGCGGAGATCGTGGTCACCCCGCACAACGACGTGGAGGCGGTGGCGGCAGCGCTGGCGCTGCGGGGGCGTCGTCGGGCGATCGTGCTGGTGGAGTCCATCTACTCGGTGCTCGGGGATGCCGCTCCGCTGACCGGGCTGGCCGAGGTCTGCGAGACCCACGACGCACTGCTCGTCGTGGACGAGGCCCACGGGCTCGGGGTCGCCGGCTCCGCGGGCGAGGGCCTGGTCCGTGCGGTCGGGCTCGTCGCCGCGCCTCACGTCGTGGTGACGGCGACGTTGTCCAAGGCCCTCGGCGCCCAAGGCGGCGTGGTCCTCGGCTCCCCCGGCCTGGTGCACCACCTCGTCAACCGGGCGCGACCGTTCATCTTCGACACCGGTCTCGCACCTGCTGCGACCGGCGGCGCGCTCGCGGCGCTACGCCTGCTGCGATCCCAGCCCGAGCTCCCCGCTCGCGTGGTCGCCCGGGTGGACGGGTTGTCGCGCCGGCTCGACGTCGACCGGCCCGCCGGCGCCGTACTCTCCGTGCCGATGGACTCCCCCCAGGCCGCCCTGACCGCCCAGGCCGAGTGCCTCGAACACGGTGTGCGCGTGGGCTGCTTCCGGCCGCCGTCGGTGCCCGACGGCATCTCGCGTCTGCGTGTCACGACCAGCGCCGGGGTCACTGACGAGGCGTGGGACCGAGCCGGCGACGTGCTGGCCAAGGTCGTCGAGGGCCACCGATGAGGATCACCGTCGTCACCGGCACCGGGACGGGGGTCGGCAAGACCGTGGCCACCGCAGCGCTCGCGGTGCGCAGCGGCCCCGGCGTCGTCGTGGTGAAGCCGGTGCAGACCGGCGTGCTGGGCGACGAGCCGGGGGACGCCGAGGAGGTACGCCGCCTCGCAAGGTGCGAGGTCACCGAATTCGTCCGGCTGGCAGACCCGCTCGCTCCCGAGACGGCAGCACGACGCGCCGGGGTGTCACTGCCGACAGTGGCCGAGCACGCGGCACGCATCCGGTCGCTGGACTCGGGCCACGTGATCGTCGAGGGCGCCGGCGGACTACTGGTCCGGCTCGACCTGTCGGGCGGCACGCTGCTGGACCTCGCGTCCGAGCTCTCGGCCGAGGTGGTGATCGTGGTCGACGCCGGGCTGGGCACTCTCAACCACACCGAGCTCACCGTGGCGGCGCTGCGCGCCCGGGGCGTCGAGCCCTCGGGCCTGGTCATCGGCGCGTGGCCGGCCGCACCCGGCCTGGCGGAGGAGTGCAACCTCCTCGACCTGCCCCGCGTGACCGGGGTTCCCCTGCTGGCGACGATCCCCGAAGACGTCGCCGGGCACGGCCCCGACGCTTTCGCCGCGGCCGTGCCCGAATGGTTCAGTCCCTCGGACCGTCTCAGGCGGCAGCCGGGTCCGCCTCGTAGGAGACCAGGTCGTTGAGCGCGCCGAGGAAGCGCTGCACGGCGGCGTCGTCGGCCAGCAGGTCACCGTCGAGGGCGGGCTGGTCGAGCACGATGGTGTCCACGACCGTCGCACCGGCGATCGTGGCCGAGTGGCGCGCGTGCTCGTGGGCCCACTTGCCGCCGTACGGCGTCGGGGTGGCACCGACCGCCGCGAAGGGCTTGCCCGTGATGGCGCCCTGGCCGTAGGGCCGCGAGAGCCAGTCGATGGCGTTGTTGAGGACTGCGGGCATGGTGCCGTTGTACTCGGGCGTGACCGCGAGGACTCGGTCAGCCACGGCCACGGCCGCGCGCAGGGCGACGGCGGCCTCGGGGGCTGTCTCTCCGTCGAGCTCCTCGTTGTAGAACGGGATCTGGTCGAGGCCCTCGACGATCTTCACGCTCACGCCTGCCGGAGCCTGCGCCTTGAGCAGCTCGGCGATCCGCCGGTTGAGGGAGTCGGCGCGGAAGCTGCCGAGAAGGACGGCCACGGAGGTCTGGTTCGGAGTAGTCATGTGGGCATAACCGGACTGCAGTCCGTTTCTATTCCTCTGCCCGCAACTTCGCTGCTCCTAGGCTGGCCCCGTGCCCATCTCGCTGCACCTCGCCGACGACCCGCCGCCCGAGCGGGCGGACGCGGCGCGCAACCGGCACGCGGTCCTGGCCGCGGCCCTGCGGCTCGTGGACCACTGCGGCGTGGACGCGGTCTCGATGGACGCCGTGGCGACCGAGGCGGGCGTCGGCAAGGGCACCTTGTTCCGTCGTTTCGGGAGCCGGCAGGGACTGATGGCGGCCGTGCTGAACGAGTCGGAGACCCAGTGGCAGGCGGCCGTGCTCTCCGGCCCGCCCCCGCTGGGCCCGGGTGCGCCACCGATGGGCCGGTTGCTGGAGTTCGGTCACAGCCGGTTGCACCTCAACCTGACCCACGCGGCCCTGATCCGTGCCGCCGGTCGAGCCGGCGCACGGTCGTACGCCGCTGTGTCCTTCAGCGCCATGCACGTGCGCTACCTGCTCGGCGAGCTGGGGGTGCGCGGTGACATCGCGCTGCTCGCGACGTCACTGCTGGCGCCGCTGGAGGTTCCGATCCTCGAGCAGCAGGTCAACCAGGAGGGCATCTCCCTCGCGCGCATCGAGGCCGCCTGGGACGATCTCGTCCGTCGCGTCGCAGTCTGAGAACGCTGGGGAGTCAGTTCACCGAGTTGAACGTGACGAACGCTCCGAGGACGAAGATGGCGGCTCCGACGAGCGCCCCCACGATCGGGACCCACCAGACGCTTCGCCCCCGTCGGGACCGCACGATCACCACGATGATGGCGCCGACGAGCGCGGCCCAGGGCGCGACCGCCGCCAGCGCGGCGCCCCCGACGATCCCCCCCTCGTCACACACCGAAGATGAGCCGCACGAGTCGGAGGCCATCGCCAACATCAGCGCCGCGAAGCTGATGACCGGGGAGATGAGGCCGAGCCCGACCAGGAGGACGATGGCGACCACCCGGTCGGAGCTGGTCGGCTGGCGGATGGCTACGGAGTCAGACATGGACGCCATCATCGATGATGACGGCGCAGTCCGAAGGTCAAACCGTCGATGAGGGCCCCCCACGAGGCCTCGATCACGTTGTGCCCGACGCCCACCGTCACCCACGACGACTCGCCGTCGGAGGTCTCGATCAGCACCCGGGTGATGGCGTCCGTGCCGTGGCCCTGGTCGAGGATCCGCACCTTGTAGTCGATCAGCTCGAACTTCGCGACCTCCGGGAAGGCCTGGCCGATGGCCGTACGCAGCGCGGCGTCGAGGGCGTTCACCGGCCCGTTGCCCTCCGCGGTCACGACGAAGCGGACACCCTCGGCCGTCAGCTTCACCGTCGCCTCGGACACGGCCTCCTCCCCCGGGCCTGCGTGCGTCAGTGTCTCGGTGATCACGCGCCACGACTCGACGGCGAAGTACGACGGACGGCCGCCCTCGACCTCCTCGAGGAGGAGCAGCTCGAAGGAAGCGTCGGCCGCTTCGAAGGTGTAGCCACCCTGTTCCATGGCCTTGACCCGCTCGGTCACGCGGGCCACCAGCTCGCGGTCCTCCACGCTGTCGGTGAGGTCGAAGCCGAGCTCTCGGCCCTTGAGCTGGATGGACGCGCGGCCGGCCATGTCGGAGACGAGCAGGCGCATGTCGTTGCCGACGCCGGCCGGGTCCATGTGCTGGTAGAGGAACGGGTCGACCTTGATCGCCGAGGCGTGGAGACCGGCCTTGTGGGCGAAGGCCGACGTGCCGACGTACGGCTGTCGTGATGCCGGCGGGAAGTTGGTGACCTCGGCAACCGCGTGGGCGATGCGGGTCGCGTCGCCGAGGAGCCCGGCGGGTAGGACCTGCTTGTCCAGCTTGAGCTCGAGGGTCGCGACCACCGAGACGAGGTCCGCGTTGCCCGTGCGCTCGCCGTAGCCGTTGATCGTCCCCTGGACGTGCGTCGCCCCGGCGTCGACGGCGGCGAGGGTGTTCGCGACCGCGCACCCGGTGTCGTTGTGGCAGTGGATGCCGACCCGCGCCTGGGTGCTGTCGATGACGTCCTGCACGACATCGGAGACCCAGACCGGCAGCATGCCTCCGTTGGTGTCACACAGGGCAACGACCTCGGCCCCGGCCTCCGCAGCTGTCCGCAGCACCTCCAGGGCGTAGTGGCGGTTGGCGCGATAGCCGTCGAAGAAGTGCTCGGCGTCGAGGAAGACGGTCTGACCGTGCTCGCGCAGGTGCGTGACCGTGTCACGAACCATCGCCAGGTTCTCCGCCAGCGTCGTGCGCAGCGCCAGCTCCACGTGCCGGTCGTGCGACTTCGCGACCAGCGTCACCACCGAGGCACCGCTCTCGCGCAGGGCCGCGACCTGGGGGTCGTCCGCGGCGGCGACCCCGGCTCGGCGGGTCGCCCCGAACGCGGCGAGGCGCGCGTGCCTCAGCTCGAGCTCGTGGCTGGCGCGGCGGAAGAACTCGGTGTCCTTGGGGTTCGCGCCCGGCCAGCCGCCCTCGATGTAGCCCACGCCGAGTCCGTCGAGCTGGCGCGCGATCGTCAGCTTGTCGGCGACGGAGAGGTTGAGCCCCTCCTGTTGCGCACCGTCACGCAGCGTCGTGTCGTAGACGTGGAAGGAGCCCTGCAGGTCGAGCGGCTGCGACATCGGAGGCGGTCTCTCTCATCGGGTGGATCGGGGCACAAAAAAACCTCCCGGGGTCAGGAGGTTGGCGCGGCGGGATGACCCGTCGCGCTAGGCAATGATGATGGTGCGGGTGCTGTGCATGCCTCCACTGTGCCACGAACGACGGCACGCGGAGCCAGATCGCGCGCCGGTCTCGGATCGCGGTCAACCCCGGTCCGGTAGGTCAGGGCTGGAGGTAGGTCGGCAGGGTGAAGTCGGCGAACGGCCGGTCGTTCGCGGGCGTCCAGTCGGGCCCCTGCGCGGTCGCGACCGCGCCGAGTCCGGTGGCCGCTGCACAGGTGAGGATGGCCGCGAAGAACCACACCAGCGGGCGGGCGCTGATCGGGTGCGACACCCGCTGCACCGGGGACCGCGCCCGACGACTGCCCGGCCCCCACCACATTCCCGCGCCCAGCACCACGCCGACGATCCCGAGGGACGTGAGCATCGGAGCGCCGGCCGCGAAGCAGAGCAGCGCCGCAGCCAGGGCGAGGCCCGTGCTCCACAGCACCAGCAACAGGGCACCGGGGATCGAGGCAACCGCGTGCCAGGGCGCGGCGAACAGCACCTGCACGCCGTCGTACCACTTGGTGCCTCGCGTCTGACGCCGCAGCCCGGCAGAGCTCGCCGCCATCGAGCCGCTGCGCAGGATCCAGATCACCAGGCTGAGCACCAGGAGCGCGAGGTATGGCGCCAGGGCGACGGCGCCGCCGACGACCCCGAGTCCCGCGGCCACGAGCACACCGCGGCGGACCTTCTCGAAGGTGCCGACCGCGGCGGTGGGGGTGCCGTCGGGCAGCACTCGGGTCGCCTGGGGCCGCGGAGAGGTGTCGTAGGACGGCTCTCTTGGACCTGAGTCTCGTGAAGACTCAGGTCCAAGGATGCGGGACGAGACCTCGGTCGGGTCGGTTGCCGTGGCCATCGCAGCCACCGCCAGCGGCATGGTGAACGGGTCGTCGGGGAGGGCCTTGGGACGGTCGGGTCCGAGCGTGGCGAACCAGTCGCGCAGCTCGTCCAGGGAGGGCCGGTTGCGGGGCACGGGCTCCAGGGTGTCCTCGACCACACGCCGGATGGCCGGGTCGAGCCCGGACAGCTCGTGCTCGCCGCGACGGACGCGATCCATGATCGCCATCGAGGGTCCGCGACCGAACGGCGCCCGACCGGTGCCGGCGAAGGCGACGGTGGCGCCCCACGAGTGCACGTCCGAGGCAGCCGTCGCGTCCTTGCCGAAGAGGATCTCAGGCGCGAGGTAGCCAGGGGTGCCGAGGAGCCAGCCGGTGTGGGTGAGCTTGGGGTCGTCGGCGACCCGAGCGAGCCCGAAGTCGATCAGGATCGGGGTCCGGCCCTCCATCAGGATGTTGGAGGGCTTGATGTCGCGGTGGAGGACGCCCACCTCGTGCACCGCCGCCAGCGCTTCTGCCAGGCAGCTCGCGAACCAGACAAGGTCGTCGCCGCCGATGCTGCCCTCTTCGTGGACGTGGTCGTGCAGCGAGAGTCCGGGGACGTAGCGGGTGGCGACGTAGGGAATGTCGCCCCAGGGGTCGGCGTCGACGATCTCCGCGACCCGCCGCGACTTCACCCGGGTCAGCGACGACACCTCGCGTGCCAGCCGTCGGCGTGCCTCGTCGTCCCCGACGATGTGCGGTCGCAGCACCTTGAGCGCGACCCGTTGCCCGCCGGGCTTGCGGGCCAGGTGGACCACGCCCATCCCGCCCTCGCCGAGGCGGGTCAGGAGCTCGTAGTCGCCGACGCGCAGACCCGGAGGGACCTGCTCGGGGCGGGAGGTCGTCACGGGAGCGAGATTACCGCTCCCAGCACGCGGAACTCGTCAGCCGACCGGGTGCATCCAGCCGAAGGTGTCGTCGGCCCGGCCGAACTGGACGTCGACGAGCGCCTGGCGGATCCGCATCGTGAGCTCGGTGGACGCCGGCGCGGGCACCTCGCCGCCGGCCCACTTCAACGACCCGACGGGGGTCACGACCGCAGCCGTGCCGCACGCGAAGATCTCGGTGATCGCGCCGCTGCTGACGCCCTCACGCCACTCGTCGATCGAGAACCTCCGCTCCTCGACCTGGTGGCCGAGCTTGCCGGCGAGCTCGATGATCGAGGCGCGGGTGATGCCCTCGAGGATCGTCCCGGTCGCCGGGGTGACGATGCGACCGTCGTCGAAGACGTAGTACATGTTCATGCCGCCGAGCTCCTCGACGTAGGTCCCGTCCTGCGCGTCGAGGAAGACGACTTGGTCGCACCCGTGGGTGGTGGCCTCCTGCTGGGCCACGAGCGAGCTGGCGTAGTTGCCACCGGTCTTCGCCGCGCCCATGCCGCCGCGACCGGCGCGGGTGTAGTCCTCGGTCAGCCAGAGGGTGACCGGCTTGACCCCGCCCTTGAAGTAGGCGCCTGCGGGGGACGCGATCACCATGAAGGTGACGTGCTGGGCCGGACGCACCCCGAGGAAGGCCTCACTGGCGAACATGAAGGGTCGCAGGTAGAGGCTCTTCTCTCCCCCACCGTCAGCGTTGTCCGGCACCCAGCGCTCGTCGACCTTCACCAGGGCCTCGACGGCGGCGACGAAGTCCTCGACAGGTAGCTTTGGCAGCGCGAGTCGCTGTGAGGAGCGGATCATCCGCTTGCCGTTCTCCTCGGGACGGAACAGGTGCACAGAGCCGTCGGGGTGCCGGTAGGCCTTCATCCCCTCAAAGGTCTCCTGCGCGTAGTGCAGGACGGCCGTCGCGGGGTCGAGGGTCAACGGGCCGTACGGCGTCACGCGGGCGTCGTGCCAGCCGCGTTCGGGCGTCCACTCGATCGTCACCATGTGATCGGTGAAGTGGATGCCGAAGCCGGGGCTTGCCAGGATCTCGGCCAGCCGGGCGTCGTCGACCGGGTGCGGGTTGGCGGTGGTGCTGATGTCCATGGCGTCAGGCTAACGGTTGAGACGAGCCGCGATCGCGTCGCCGACCTCGGAGGTACGGCGCGTCGTGCCGGGCTCGCGAGCGACCAGGTCCGCCAGCACGGTCGCCTCCACGGCGGCCGACGCCTCCCGGTGGCAGAGGTGGTCGAGCAGCAGCGCGACCGACAGGATCGCTGCGGTCGGGTCGGCCAGCTGCTGGCCGGCGATGTCGGGGGCAGAACCGTGCACGGGCTCGAACATCGAGGGCGCGGTGCGGTCGGGGTTGATGTTGCCGCTCGCCGCGAGCCCGATGCCACCCGTGATGGCGGCGGCCAGGTCGGTGATGATGTCGCCGAACAGGTTGTCGGTCACGATCACGTCGAACCGCGACGGGTTGGTCGTCAGGTGGATCATGGCCGCATCGACGTGCATGTAGTCGGTCGTCACGGCGGGATGCTCCGCGGCGACCTGCTCGAAGACACGCCACCACACCGAGCCTGCATGCACCAGGACGTTGGTCTTGTGGACCAGGGTCAGATGCTTGCGGGGGCGGCGCTCGGCGCGGGCGAAGGCGTCGCGGACCACGCGTTCCACGCCGAAGGCGGTGTTGACCGACACCTCGGTGGCGACCTCGGCGGGCGTGCCGACCCGTAGCGAGCCGCCGTTGCCGGTGTAGGGACCTTCGGTGCCCTCGCGTACGACGACGAAGTCGACCTCGCCGGGGGCCGCCAGTGGGGACGGGATCCCCGGGAAGAGCCTGCTCGGCCGCAGGTTGACGTAGTGGTCGAGCTCGAAGCGGAGCTTGAGCAGCAGGCCGCGCTCGAGGATGCCGGGGGGCAGGTTGGGGTCGTTGGGCTTGCCGCCGACCGCGCCGAGCAGGATCGCGTCGTGCTGCCGGATCTCGGCAAGCACGGAGGTGGGGAGCACGTCGCCCGTGGCGAGGTAGTGCTCCGCGCCGAGCACGTAGTGGGTCTGCTCGAACTTGACCGGAGCGTCCACCGCCTCCAGGACCTTGAGGGCCTCGGGGGTGACCTCCCGGCCGATGCCGTCGCCCGGGATGACGGCGAGCTGGACGGTGCCGCCGCGGCTGGCGAGGTCTGGTGCAAGTGTCATAGCGACGAACCTAGTTGTCGTCGGGGCGTTGTCCGCCGTTGTCTCGCAGGTCAAGCGACTCCTGGACCGCGGTCACGGTGGCTTCGATGCTGCGCGGGTTGTCGGGGTGGTGCTGGGCGGGTCCCCAGTCGGGATACAGGTCGTACACGGGAGTCTCCAATGAAGAGGTGGGTCGAGTGAGGTGGTGTCCGTGCGCCGCGCGGCGGGTGTCACTCGACCCCGCTCATGGATCGCACGAGCGAGGTCGGCCGATGGCCTGCGGATCGCGCGAGGTGGGTCGGAGCGAGATCCGCCGCGAGGCGTCGACGGAGGCGTCGAACAGAGGCGTCAGGGGCGGCACTGCAGGGTGTGAACCACCACTGCTGACAAGGCCACGTCCACGCCGAACACCGCGACGAGTGGGCCTTGTCTGTTAGGCCTCGCCGCGGCAGTCAATAAGTACGTAGACGCTCCGCATGATGCGCTGAGCCTACGACGGGGGCCGGCCAGCCGCAGCCGCATTGCCGCACGTGTTCACGATGCGAGACGCGGGTCTTGTCATGAGAGACTCGCTGCCTCATGAGTGCGCCGCCAGTTCTCCCCGACATCGTCTACCGCGCCTTCGACGTCTCTCGAAAGGCGGGGTACGTCGCCTTCTGCCGCAACGAGACCGGGCGGCTCCTCGCCGCGCTGGCCGCCACGCGCACCGGCACCCTGGCCGAGTTCGGCACCGGGTGCGGCGTCGGCACGGCCTGGTTGCGCAGTGGCGTGCGCAACGGCGCAAGGATCGTGACGGCCGAGCTCGATCCGCGACTGGCGACCGCGGCCGCCGAGATCTTCGAGGACGACGAGAGCGTCGAGGTGCTCGAGGCTGACTGGTCCACCCTGCACGACCGCGGCCCCTACTCCTTGCTCTTCCTCGACTCCGGCGACCCCGAGTCGGTCCGGGTCGACGCCGTCGTGGACCTCCTCGAGCCAGGGGGGATCGTGGTGCTCGATGACTTCACCCCCTGCGAGATGTGGCCGCCGATCTCCTACGGCCGCGTGGACACCTTGCGCGAGGAATGGCTGACCGACGAGCGGTTCACGGCCGTCGAGGTCATGATCGCACCCGACGCGTCGGCGGTCGTGGCGACACGTCGCTGAGGGCCGTCCGGCCCCCGGATGCACGCGCGGCGGACCCGTGTCAGTAATCGTCTAGACCACTCCTTCGGTCATTCGCCGGACACCGGCGCCCAGGTTGCCTACTGTTCGGGGCGACCCCCCGTCGCGTGGCCGATGACTCGGCCGACGCTTTTCGTTGGAGAACACATGTCGAAGCTCTCACTCCGCGCCCAGAAGCTCATGGTCGGCGCGGCCACCCCCCTCGCCGTCGTCCTCGCGGCCGGCATGGTCTACCAGGCGTCGTACGCCGCCTTCACCGGCCAGACCCGCAACTCGGGCAACGAGTGGGCCACTGGCTCGGTCAAGCTGACCGACGACGACGGGGGCGCCGCGCGCTTCCGGGTCGCGAACATGCTGCCGAACGACACGCAGACCAAGTGCATCGTTGTCACCGCCGACGCGTCCGTGCCCAGCACCGTCAAGGGCTACGCGATCAACCCGGTCACCTCGACGTCGGGCCTGGAGAACAAGGTCATGGTCACCATCGTCTCCGGCTCCGGTGGGTCGTTCGACGACTGCACGGGCTTCACGCAGGTCGGCGCTGCCCACGTGTCGGATGCGCCGCTGTCCGCGATCGCCCAGGTGAACTCCTTCGCCGGCGGCTTCGGTGGCTGGGTCGTCCCGGCCGGGGTGTCCTCGAAGACCTACCAGATCTCCTGGCGCTTCGACACCACCGGCATGACCCAGGCCCAGATCGACGCGATGCAGGGCGCCAAGACCGGCATCGACATGCAGTGGGAGATGCAGTCCAACTGACCCGGCCCTGACCTCCGCGCGCGACCTTGGGTCGCGCCGAAGGCCAGCCAGGAGGTGAGCACGTGACCGCCACACTCGCGTCCCCCGACGTCGACGACGCCGCCACCGAGTCCAGCTCGGTAGCGAGCCATCCGTTGCGCGACTGGGCTCACCTCCTCTCCGTGCTCGCGGCCCGCATCTACCGCGCGTACCTGCTCGTCCTCGTCGCGATCGCCCTGGCGCCCGTGCTCTTCGGGTGGGGTTCCTACGTCATCAAGTCCGGCTCGATGGAGCCCTCCGTCCAGGTGGGCGACGTCGTCGTCGCCAAGCCGTACACCCCCGACCAGACCATCCGGGTCGGTCGCGTGTTCGTCTTCGACGATCCCGCCTCTGACGCGGCCGAGCCGGACCTGATCGTGCACCGCATCGTGGAGCGGCGCGACGACGGCGACTACACCACCGCCGGGGACGCCAACGAGGTCACCGACATCACACCCCTGCCACGCACCGACGTGGTCGCCACCGCCGTCATCCTGGCTCCCTACGTTGGGCTGCCCGTCACGTGGGCCCAGTCAGGTCAGTGGCTGAACCTGGTCCTGTGGCTGCTGTTCTCGATGGCCGCGTTCGGTCTCGCCACGCGCAACCTGGCGGGCGAACCACCGAAGTGGGGCCTGCTGCGCCTGATCCGCGACCTGTTCACGCGCGACGGCCCGTCCGACCCCGACGACACCCCGCCGACCACCCACCGCGACGAGAACACGCCGACGCCTCCGCCCAGGTCTCCCGACCACGTCCTGCGGTGCTCCCCCGTGGTCGTCGCGGCGTGCACCGTGCTGCTAGGTACGCTCACGGCCACCGCGAACGCCGGCTTCACCGGCAACACCAGGAACTCGAGCATGACCTGGTCCCCCGGTCCGTGGACGCAGCCCTACGTCGGTGCGGTGCTCACGGACTCCCCGTCCACCTTCTGGCTCCTCGACGAGCCAGCCTCCGCCATCACGGCCCAGGACCGGTCCGGCTCCAACGTCCTCGGCACCTACAAGCCCACGACGATCCGCGGCGAGGCCGGCGGTCTCCTGAACAATCCCGGCACGTCGGTCCGCACAACCGGAGCACTTGCCCTCACCAGCGCCAACCCGCTGCCCTCGTCGGCCACCCACACCACCGAGTTCTGGTTCAGGTCCGGAGACGCCGACGGCGGCTATCTGACCGGGTTCGCGGCCGGCTCCGACGGCGGCGCCCAGTCGGTCGAGGACCGCGTCGTGTGGATGAGCTCGACCGGGAAGATTACCTACGGCAACTGGCCCACCAATCAGCAGCGCATCATCGCGACCCCGCTCTCCTACAACAACAACGTCTGGCACCACGTCGTCGTCGTGTCCACGGCGTCGACCGGCGGGCGTCAGAACACCGTCATCTACGTCGATGGCTCTGCCCGGGTCAGTGGCCAGACCTCCAGGGTCGACACCTACAACGGCTACGTGCGCGTGGGCGGCGGCACGGGGACTGGCGCGTTCAGCGGATCCATCGACAACGTCTCCACCTATGGCACTGCGCTCTCAGCGGCTCGAGTCACTGCGCACTGGAACGCGCGCTGACCTGCACCTACGCCCTGACCGTGACCTCGACCGTGCACCGCGGCAGCATCAGCTGCGCCAGCGGCCCGATGGCCAGCGCGTAGATGACGGTGCCCACCCCGAGGACGCCTCCAAGCAGCAGCCCGACCAGGACCACCGACACCTCCAGAGCCGTGCGCACCAGGCGCAGGGACAAGCCCGTCCGGCGTGCCAGACCGGTCATCAGGCCGTCGCGCGGCCCGCGGCCGAATTGCGAGCCGATGTAGAGCGCGGTCGCCAAGGCGTTGAGCACCACGCCCGCGACGAGCAGGACCACTCGCATCCACAGGGCGTCGGGCTCGACCAGCACGGCCAGGCCTGCGTCCGCCGCCAGGCCCACGATGACCGCGTTGGCGATGGTGCCAATGCCGGGCTTCTCCCGCAGCGGGATCCAGAGCAGGAGCACCACGAAACTGAGCAGCACCACCGCCTGGCCCAAGGTGATGGGCACGTGCCGGATGAAGCCTGAGTGCAGGACGTCCCACGGGGCCAGCCCGAGCGTCCCGCGGACCATCATGGCCAGCGAGACGCCGTACAGGACGAGACCGATGAGGAGCTGGGGGATCCGGCGACCCAGCCGACCGGCGCGCAGCTGGGCGACGGGGCCGAGGTCGACGAGGACGCGGGGGGCATGAACGGTTGCACTCATGCGGGAAGTCTGACAGCAATTGGCCTTCTCTCCGATAGCCAATCGTGGGAGAGTGGCCTGCATGACGCGCACGATCACTGCACGACGAGTGGCCACTCTGGTCGGTCCACTGAGCGGCGCCGAGCGCCCTCTCTACGTCGACCTGGCTGAGCACCTCCGGCTTCTCATCGGTGAGGGACGGATCCCTGCGGCCACCCGTCTGCCGAGCGAGCGCGAGCTCACCGCCGCCCTCGGGGTCAGTCGGACCACGGTGACACGGGCCTACGACGAGCTGCGCGATCGGGAGTACGCCGAGTCCCGCCGCGGCTCCGGCACGGTGACCCGGCTGCCGCTGCGCGCGCAGTCCGTCACGGACCGGATCTTCGCCCCGTGGTCGCAGGACCCCGACGTCATCGACCTCAACTGCGCGGCCCCGAGCGCGCCGGCCGGCGTGTCGGCGGCGTACGCCGCGGCGCTGGCCGACCTGCCGCCGTACCTCTCCAGCCACGGCTATTACCCCGCCGGGCTGGCCCGGCTGCGGGAGGTCCTGGCCGCGACGTACGTCGAACGAGGCCTGCCCACGACCCCCGAGCAGATCATGGTGACCAGCGGCGCCCTGGCGGGCGCGGCCGTGCTGGCCCAGGCGCTGACCGCACCCGGCGACCGCGTGGTCGTGGAGGACCCGGTCTACCCCAACGCCACCCAAGCCTTGGGACACCGCAGCGCCCGGCTGGTCCCGGCGCCGGTGGACCCCGACGGATGGGACGTCGCGGCCACTGCTGCCATCGTGCGCCAGGCGGCGCCCCGGCTCGCCTACCTGATCCCTGACTTCCAGAACCCCACCGGGCTGGTCATGGGCGACGAGCAGCGAGCGGAGTACGCCGCCGCCTTGAAGGCCGCCCGCGTGACGCCGGTGGTGGACGAGGCCCACCAGTCCCTGGCCCTCGACGGCCAGCACATGCCGGCGCCGTTCGCGGCCCACTCCCCTGCAGCGATCACCATCGGGAGCGCCAGCAAGCAGTTCTGGGGCGGGCTGCGCCTCGGCTGGCTCCGGGTGCCGGAGCCGATGATGCCGACGTTGCTCCAGGCGAGGATGAGCCTGGACCTCGGTGCGCCGCTGCTCGAGCAGCTCGCCCTCGTGCACCTGATCGAGGACCGGCACGCGGTGTGGGCGGCCAACCGAGAGCGCCTGCGTCGCCAGCGCGACGTGCTGCTCGACGCCCTCGACGCGCAGCTGCCCGACTGGACGTTCCACCGACCCACGGGTGGGCTGGCGGTCTGGTGCCGGCTCCCCGCCCCCAGGGCCAGCGCGCTGGTGGTCGAGGCGGAGCGGCTCGGAGTGGTGGTCGCGGCCGGACGCGTCTTCGCCGTCGAAGGCGGCCTGGAGCAGTTCGTGCGGCTGCCGTGGACTCGATCGGCCGACGAGCTCGAGCTGGCTGTCAGCCGACTTGCGCGGGCCTGGGCACAAGTAGCGGCCCAGGGTTCCTCGAGGTCGGGTGCGGCGGTCGGGGAGCTCCCCGACCGCCTCACCGTTGCCTGATCGCCGGAGGTCGGCCGGCGACCTCAGACGAGGTCGGCGGCCCGCACCGAGACGGCGTCGATGGCCGCCTCGATCTCGGCCAGCGTCTCGCTCGGGATGGCGGAGTCGACCGACAGCGCCACCAGGGCCTCGCCGCCCTTGTCCTGACGCGAGACCTGCATGCCGGCGATGTTGACGCCGGCGTCGCCCAGAATGACCCCGACGGTGCCGACCATGCCGGGTCGGTCCGCATAGGTGAAGAACGCCAGGTGGTCGGTGGGCTCGATGTCGATCTCGAACCCGTTGACCTCGACCAGCCGCTCCTTCTGGCTGATGCCGACCAGCGTGCCGCTGACCGAGACCTGCGAGCCGTCGGCGAGGGTGCCGCGGATCGTGATCAGGTTGCGGTGGTCGGCACTCTCCGAGTCGGTCACCAGGCGCACCGCGGTGCCGCGCTCGGCCGCGAGAAGTGGCGCGTTGACGTAGGAGACCTGGTCCTCCACGACGTCGGAGAAGACGCCCTTGAGCGCCGCCAGCTCGAGCACCTTGACGTCGAACTCGGTGATCTCACCGCGGACCTCGACATCGAGCTGCTGGGCGACCTCGCCGGCAAGGGCGGTGAAGACGCGACCGAGCTTCTCGGTGAGCGGGATGCCGGGACGGACGTCCTCGGCGATCACGCCGCCCTGGACGTTGACCGCGTCCGGGACGAGCTCACCGTCGAGTGCCAGGCGCACCGACTTCGCGACGGCGATTCCGGCCTTCTCCTGGGCCTCGTCGGTGGACGCCCCGAGGTGCGGCGTGGCGACGACGTTCTCGAGCTCGAAGAGGGGGCTGTCGGTGCACGGCTCCTTGGCGAAGACGTCGATCCCGGCGGCCGCGATCTGGCCGGTCTTGAGTGCGTCGTAGAGCGCCGCCTCGTCGACGATGCCACCGCGGGCGGCGTTGACCAGCACGAGGGAGCTCTTGGCCTTGGTGAGCTGCTCGGCGCCGATCAGGCCCACGGTCTCGGGGGTCTTGGGCAGGTGCACGCTCATGAAGTCGGCCTCGGCGAGCAGGGTGTCGAGGTCGACGAGGCGCACGCCCATCTGAGCGGCCCGGCCGGCCTGCACGTAGGGGTCGTAGGCGATGACCTTCATCCCGAAGGCGCTCAACCGCTGCGCCACGAGCACGCCGATGCGCCCGAGACCGACGATGCCGACGGTCTTCTCGTAGAGCTCGATGCCGGTGTACTTCGAGCGCTTCCACTCCCCGCCCTTGAGCGCTGCGTGAGCCGGGCTGACGTGTCGCGCGGCGGCGAGCATCAGCGCGACGGCCAGCTCGGCGGCGGAGACGATGTTGGACGTGGGCGCGTTGACGACCATGACCCCTGCCTGGGTGGCCGCCTTGACGTCGACGTTGTCGAGGCCGACACCGGCGCGGGCCACGACCTTGAGTTTCTTGGCAGCAGCGAGTGCCTCGGCGTCGACCTTGGTGGCCGAGCGCACGAGGATGGCATCGACGTCGGTGATGGCAGACAGAAGCTCCCCACGATCGGCGCCGTTGCAGGTGCGGATCTCGAAGTCGGGGCCGAGGGCCTCGACGGTGGCGGGGCTCAGTTCTTCGGCGATGAGGACGACAGGCTTGCTCACAGCGGGTTCCTTCGATGTCGGATGATCGAGGTCTGCACGACGCTGTGCTCGGCCCAGCGTACAAGGTGCGCCGGCTCAGACGGCGCACCCGTCCGGTCCGCAGGCATCGCCGTCGCCGACCAGCTGCAGCGACGGGTGCGACTGCTGCCAGGCCCGCTCCAGGACCTGGCTGAACACCTCGGCTGGCTGGGCACCCGAGACACCGAACGCGCTGTCGATCACGAAGAACGGCACCCCGTTGGCACCGAGGGAACGTGCCTGCTCGATGTCGGCGATGACGTCGTTGGCGTGTTCGTCGCTCGCGAGCATCCGGTCGACCGCAGCACTGTCGAGCCCGGCCGAGGTCGCCACCTCACGGAGCACGTCGTGGTCGGCGACGTTGCGGGCCTCGATGAAGTACGCCGACAGCAGCGCCTCCTTCATCACTCCCTGCAGCTCCGGACCGCCCTGGTCGAGGGCGAGGTGGATCAAGCGGTGGGCGTCGAGGGTGTTGACGTGGAGGGTCTCCGGGAGCCGGAACGCCAAGCCGTCCTCGGCCGCCACCGACGTCACCTGGTCCTGCATCTGTCGAGCACCTGCAGGGCTCTGCCCGTACTTCCGGGCCAGCATCACGCTGGTCGACTCGGTCGGGCTCGTGGGCGCACCGGGATCGAGCTGGAAGGAGTGCCAGACGACCTCGACGTCCTCGGCGTGCTCGAAGGTGCTGAGCGCAGCCTCGAGCCGGCGCTTGCCGATGTAGCACCACGGACAGACCACGTCGGACCAGATGTCGATGCGCATACCTGCCACAACCGCGCGCGACGGACCGGTGTTCCCGAGACCGCCTCAGGGTGCTGCTGGAGCGGCGGCCTCCTGGCGGGCGACCGTGGAGCGGCGAGCGACCAGGGTGATCACGAAGCCGATCACGAGGGCCGCGAGGACCCCCAGGTTGGCAAAGGCCCACGCCCCGTCCTTGCCGCCGAGGCCGAGCGGTCCGAGGAGGTAGCCCTGCCAGTTGTTCCAGGTCGTTCCCTCGATGGTGTTGATCACGAGGCCCCAGCCGACGGCCGACGCGCCGACCAGGGTGCCGATCGCGACCCAGTCGACGTCGCCGTACCGACCGCTGGCGTCGAAGAGGGCGGCGTCGTCGTAGTCGCGCTTGCGCAGCGTGAGGTCCGCGATCATGATCCCGGCCCATGCGGCCAGCGGGACACCGAGCGTGATCAGGAAGCTGGTGAAGGGACCGACGAAGCTCTCGGCGAAGAAGACGACGTAGATCGTGCCCAGGGTGAGGAGAACGCCGTCGATGCCTGCTGCGTGAGGGCGCTCGAGCTTCACTCCGAGCGAGAGCAGCGTGAGCCCCGAGGAGTAGATGCCCAGCACGGCTCCGCTGACGAGCGACAGGATGGCGGCGAGGAGGAACGGCACGAGCGCCCAGGTCGGCAGCAACGTGGCGAGCGTGCCGATGGGGTCGCCGGCGACGCCGTCGAGGATCTCGGTGGAGGAGCCGGCCAGCGCCAGGCCGAAGACGACCAGGATGACGGGTGCGAGCGCGCCGCCGAAGGTGTTCCACGCCACGATGGACGATCCCGAGGCGGTGCGCTTCTGGTAGCGCGACCAGTCGGCCGCGATGTTGATCCAGCCCAGGCCGAAGCCGGTCATCACCATCACGAACGCGCCGATCACCGCTTGCGTCGACCCGGACGGGATGTCCTGGACGGCCGCCCAGTTGATGTCGTCGATCGTGAGCACCATGTAGAGCACCGTGACCACGCCGGTGACCCACGTCAGCACGGACTGCATCTTCATGATGACGTGGTAGCCCGCGACGCTGGCGGCGACGATGAGCGCAGCCACGACCACGGCGGCCACGACCTTCGTGCCGGTGCCGCCGCCCCAGCCCAGCCTGGTGAAGATCGTCGCGGTCGCAAGCACGGCCAGGATGGCCAGGAAGGTCTCCCAACCGATCGAGACCAGCCAGGAGATGACGCCCGGCACCTTCTGGCCGCGTACGCCGAAGGCGGCCCGACTGAGGATCATCGTCGGCGCCGAGCCGCGCTTGCCGGCGATGGCGATCACCCCGCACAGGACGAAGGAGATGACGATGCCCACCACCGTCACCAGCACGCCTTGGGCGAAGGAGATCCCGAAGTAGAGGACGAACGAGGCATAGCTGAGCCCGAAGACGCTCACGTTGGCCGCGAACCACGGCCAGAAGAGGTCGCGTGGGCGGGCCGTCCGGTCGGCCTCGTCGATGATCTCGATCCCGGTGTGCTCGACCCCCAGGCGGCGGGTCGTCTGGGTGCCGGAGCTGGCGGGCACGGTGTGGCTCATGGAGACATGATGCACGTTCGGCCGATCTGCTTCGCGTCGGACCCGACCCGCGTAACGTCGGAGCTCCCCCTCCTCGTGACAAGGTCCCCCGATGCCGCGTGCAGACAGTCGTGCTCTCAACCGGGCAGTCGTCCGTCTCCTCACCGTCGCCCTGCGGTCCTCAGCGCACCGGCGATGCCGGGCAGCGCGACCGCCGAGGACAGGACATTCACCCCTGAGCCGTTGCCGTGGAGCGCACCCCACCTGCCCAACTCGTTGCGCGGTCCCTATGCCTGGCTGGGTGCCGACGGCCCCGAGGGTTGGGCCACGCCGGACGTCCACTACCGCGACCAGGTCTACTGGGGGCGGATCGAGGTTAGCGACGGTGCCTACGACTTCTCGTGGTTCGAGGCCGGTCTGGCCGCGGCCGAGGCCCGAGGAGGCAGGTTCGGCTTCCGCGTCATGGCCTGCTGCCCGGGCTGCTGGATGCACCTCCGCGACGACCTCCCCGCAGTCACCCCGAGCTTCGTCCCCCTCCAGCCCGGCACCGACATCCCGGACTGGAACAGCGAGGCGTTCCTGGCGCAGTGGGAACAGCTGATGGCCGAACTCGGCGCCCGCTACGGCGACGACCCGCGGCTGGGCTGGGTCGACGTCGGCGGCTACGGCGCCTGAAGTGAGGGACACACCAACCACCAGGGGGCCGACATCACCAGCGCCAGCAGCAAGCGCGTCATCGGAGAGGTCCTGAAGGCGTTCGGAACAAAGCACGTGGTGGTGAACACGATGAACCCCACGTTCGTGGAGGCGGCGCTGGGCCTGAGCAGGCGGATCGGTCTTCGTACCGACTGCCTCGGCGAGCACAACATGTTCTCGCTGATCCCGTCGAGCTCCGAGCTCCAGCAGGTGTGGAAGCGTGCGCCCGTCATCAGCGAGTGGTGCGGCACCACCACCACGAGCCCCAGTCTCGGCGCTCAGCAGGTCCGGCAGTTCCACGTGTCGCAGATCTCGAGCGGCAACCGCCAGGTCTCATATGCCCTCATGACGCCCCGAGAGGCCGCCGGTTGGCGCGACGCGGTGAAGCGCAGTGGTTACCGCTACACCCTCCGCAGCCTCACCCTGCCTCGCGTGGTCCACGGGCGGAGCACCGTGAAGGTCAGCTCGGTCTGGACGAACCTGGGTTCCGCCCCGACGTACGACGCGTGGCAGGCGCGACTCGAGTTCCGCCGCCGTGACGGCTCGGTCGCGGGCCACGCCCCACTCGGGATCGACCTGCGCCGGGTGCTGCCCGGTACCCGCTCGCATGCGGCGAAGGTCGCCGTCCCGGGCCTGGCAGCCGGGCGCTACACGCTGGCGCTGAGCGTGCACTCGATCGGCGGCTACCTCGCCCCGATGTCCTTGGCGCTGACGTCGAGGGCCGGCGACCGCTACGTGCTCGGCCGAATCAAGGTTCCGCTGACCCCACGCTCGGAGGTTGCCTGACCCCTGAAGGTTGCCTGACCCTCAGGGTGCCCCCGAAGTGGCTCAGGGTTGGGGTGGGGTTGCACGGGGGCCCAGCCGGGGTCGGCACCTGATGTGCCCTCACGTCGCCGCCGCGAGGGTTGACCCCATGATCACTGTTGAGTCACTGACCCGGAGGTACGCCGGCTTCACCGCCGTCGACAACGTCTCCTTCACCGCCCAGCCCGGCCGCGTCACCGGTTTCCTCGGTCCGAACGGCGCCGGCAAGTCCACCACGATGCGCGCGATGGTCGGTCTGACCGTCCCGACATCCGGCTCCGCGACCATCAAGGGAGAACGGTTCGCGGACCTCCCCAACCCCGGCCTCGAGGTGGGCGTCCTGCTGGACGCCTCCGCCCAGCACGCCGGTCGCACCGGCCGCGAGATCCTCGCGGTCGCCGCCGCCACGATAGGCCTGCCCGGCTCTCGCGTCGACGAGATGCTGGAGCTGGTCAGCCTCACCACGACCGAGGCCAGGCGCCGCGTGCGCCACTACTCGCTCGGCATGCGCCAGCGCCTCGG
>NZ_JAOPXV010000106.1 GCF_025964975.1 Nocardioides sp. | reverse complement strand
GGCTGCACGGCTACCTCGACGACGTCCCACCAGCAGAGTTCGAGGAGACGTTCTACGCTACGAAACGGACCGACCAACCCTTGGTCGGAATCCAATAGCCCGAGCCTCCATCAGACCCAGGGCGATTCAGATCGTGTCGAGCGTTTCGGTGGTATGGATGTCGCCGTGGCGGAGCAGCCAGTTGACGAGGTTGTTGCGCCAAGTGACGTTGACGCCGTCGGGTCGGGTTTTGATGGTTACGTCTTCGGCGTTGACGTTGACGATGACGATGACGATGAGCCCTTGGACGTAGACGGGGAAGCCGCAGGCAGCGGTGAGGAGTTTCGCGGCTCGGTCGGCTTCGTGTCGGCTGTTCCGTACGTAAGGCTGGCGGTGTCCGTTGGCCATGAAGGTGTTGCCGCCGACCCAGATTGTCGCGTCGGGATGGTTCTTGGTGTTGACGGTGAAGACCCCGCCGGGGCCGATGAGCAGGGGGTCGATGTCGGAGCCACGGTCGCCCACGGGAATGGCGTGGAGGGACCGCTAGCGCGGGTCCCTCTTCGCAACCTTCGCGAGTTCACCGTCTGCTCCAATGCGCCACGCCCGTTCGTCAGTGTGCACCCCTAGCACGCGAGCCAGCACTGTCCTCACAGGGGCGGCGTCTCGGACGGCTTGGGCCTGCTCGCGGGCTTCAGCGCCCCGCTGGTTGGTTGCGAGGTCGAGCCAAGGGCGCGCCACCGGCGCTTCAGCGGGGAACGGATCAACGGGTGCCGGGGCGGTGGCTACGGGAGCAGAAGTCTTCGAGACCGGTGAGCCGGTGGGCGTGCTCTCCGGGACTGCCTTAGTGGACGGGGCAGCCACCACGAGGCGAGATGCACCGGTGGCATCGGCGTCTTGTTCGGGCAGGGTCACGTAGAGACGGTCCTTGCCGTACCGCTTCCATCGGTCCACCACGAGGTCTTCGTCGCTCACCATCGAATCATCCGCGATGTAACGTGGCGACGTCGGCTATCGCCTGGGAACTGGCGGAGTATTTCGCATTCATCAGCCGTTTTTCGGAGCGCCAGTTCGCCTACACCGACACCTTGGGCGACCTCACGCTGGGCACAGCAGGTGCTGTCGTTGGAGGCGTTGTTGTGCACCGTCTCCGCCAACAAGGTCGGCTCCTCGACCCGCCTCCCGTCCCTACACGTGAGCGGATTGCGGCCTGACGCCTCGTCGCTGCCATCGCCTGTCTCCTACGATGAGCCACATGGACGACCCACGAAATATGAACCGTTCACTCACGGCGACGACCGGGGGTGAACGGTCCTGATGGACACCCAGACCTTCGTCAACTTTGGACTGGTCCTGCTGTTCGTCATCGGCGGCGGTGTCTTCTCGGCCACCGAAATCGCTCTGGTTTCGCTGCGGGAGAGCCAACTCACCGCCATCGAGCGGAAGGGGGCACGTGGCGCACGGGTCGCTGCCGTGGCCCGCAATCCCAACCGGTTCCTTGCAGCCGTGCAGATCGGCGTCACGGTTGCCGGGTTCTTCTCCGCCGCATACGGCGGCTCGACACTGGCCCCCGACCTTGCGCCTTACCTGGAGAACCTTGGGCTGAGCGAGGACGCCGCGCTCACCACAGCGCTGGTTCTCATGACCCTGCTGATCGCCTACCTGTCGCTGGTCCTGGGTGAACTGGTCCCCAAAAGGCTCGCTTTGCAGAAGTCCGCTGGCGTCGCGTTGGCGGTGGCTCCCGTGCTGGACAAGTTCGCCACGCTGATGCGCCCTGTCATCTGGCTGTTGTCCCTGTCGACCAACGCTTTGGTAAGGCTCCTCGGTGGTGACCCGCACGCCACAAGCGAGCAGTTGTCAGAAGCGGAACTTAGGGAACTTGTGTCCACGCACGAAGACCTCAACGAGCAGGAACGCCGCATGCTCAGCGACGTGTTCGCCGCGACCGAGACCAGCATCAAGGAAGTGATGCGTCCTCGCGGTGACGTGTCGTTCATCGACGGGTCCGTTGCCGTCGCGGACGCGGCACTGATTGTCCAGAGTCTTCCGTACTCCCGTTACCCCGTCACTGGAGAAGGGTTCGACGACATCACCGGCTTCCTCCACGTACGGGACCTGCTTGCCATACAGGCGGACGACCCGCGCCGGGTGCGCGACCTGGTGCGCCCAATCCTGATGCTGCCTGGCAGCAAACTAGTGCTCCCCGCCGTTGCCAAGATGCGACACGACAGCATCCACCTCGCCGTAGTTGTCGACGAGTACGGCGGGACCGACGGCATCGTGACCCTGGAGGATCTGGTCGAGGAGATTGTCGGCGACATCCGCGACGAGTACGACATTGAGCCCATGCGGTCCGGTGACCTAACTGATATCGACGCCGGAACCAGCCTCGAAGACTTCGCCGAGGAAACAGGCATCATGCTCCGCGACGGTGGCTACGAAACCGTCGCTGGCTACGTCATCGCATTGCTCGGACACATCCCCGAGACAGGCGAACAGGTCGGGGTAGAAGGCGGCACACTCGAAGTCACCGAAGTCGTGGGAGCCCGCCTCACTCGGCTGACGCTGCACCGCGACTTATAGCCCTTCCGCAGCCACAGCGGCGCGCGCAGATGGGGACTCAGTTCCGGTTGCAGAGTCGCGTGCCAATCTCCTGAGATGCAACATCTGACTCTCGACCGATAGGCAGACGATGAAGCCCCGCAGCATCCGCTGCGGGGCTTCATCGTTCGTGTCTGCGCCTGTGCCGCGAGCCGAGGTGACCTCAACTGTCGTGACCTCTGTCGCGACTTCTGTCAGCTGCCTGACATCACACTGTCGTCCGACAAACTCACATCAGCTGCAGCCCGACGTACTCCCGCAGCCCTCACAGACGTAGCACGAGCCAGCAGGGCGCATCTTGGTCCCGCAGGTCATGCAGAGCGGGGAGTCGACGGCAGTCCCGGTGAGCTTCTCGAACAGCTCAGCAGAGGTGTGGGCCTCACCAACGACCGGACGGGCCGGGACCTCGCGGGCCTCGGAGCCCTTCGTGTCCTTGGTCTCTACCGACACGTCGGCGACGTCCTCGACCACGATGTCCTCGGCAGACACGAGCTCGGAGGCGGCGCCGGTCTCCTCCATCGACAGCTCGTAGGAGCCCGTCTCGAGCTGGCGCTGACGCTCCTCGGCGGAGTAGATGCCGAGGCCGGCGCGGTCCTCGAAGGACATGTAGTCCAGGGCCAGGCGGCGCCAGACGTAGTCCATCAGCGACTGTGCCATACGGACATCCGGGTCGTCGGTCAGACCGGCGGGCTCGAAGCGCAGGTTGGTGAACTTCGAGACGTAGGTCTCCAGCGGCACGCCGTACTGCAGGCCGATCGATACCGCGATCGAGAACGCGTCCATGACACCGGCCAGGGTCGAACCCTGCTTGCCGAGCTTGAGGAAGACCTCGCCCAGCTCGCCGTCGTCGTGGGCACCCGAGGTCATGTAGCCCTCGGCGCCGCCGACCGTGAAGGACGTCGTGCGGGAGACGCGCGACTTCGGCAGGCGCTTGCGGACCGGGGCGTAGACGACCTTCTCGATGACCTTCGTCTCGACGACGTCGTCTCCCTCGACGTGCTGCCCCTGGTCGCGCTTGGCCTTGTCGGACTTGCCGTCCGAGAGCGGCTGGCCGACCTTGCAGTTGTCGCGGTAGATCGCGGTCGCCTTCAGCCCGAGCTTCCAGGACTGCATGTAGACGTCCTCGATCTCCTCGACCGTGGCGGTCTCGGGGAGGTTGACCGTCTTGGAGATCGCGCCGGACAGGAACGGCTGGCAGGCCGCCATCATCCGCACGTGGCCCATCGCCTTGAGCGAGCGGACGCCCATCGCGGTGTCGAAGATCTCGTAGTGCTCCTGCTTGAGGCCGGGCGCGTCGATGACGTGCCCGTTCTCGCCGATGAAGGCGACGATCGCCTCGACCTGCTCGGGCTGGTAGCCCATCTTCTCCAGCGCCCGCGGGATCGTCTGGTTGACGATCTGCATGGAGCCGCCGCCGACGAGCTTCTTGAACTTCACCAGCGAGAAGTCGGGCTCGATGCCGGTGGTGTCGCAGTCCATCATGAAGCCGATGGTGCCGGTCGGCGCCAGCACGGAGGCCTGCGCGTTGCGGAAGCCGTTCTTCTCCCCCGCCGCGATGACGTCGGCCCAGGCAGCGGTGGCGAGCTTGTGCACGCGGCTGTCCTCGGTGTGCAGCACGCGCACCACGTCGTTGGCGGCCTGGTGCTTGCGCATGACCCGCTTGTGGGCCTCCGCGTTGCGCTGGTAGCCGGCGTAGGGGCCGACGATCGCGGCGAGCTCGGCCGAGCGCTTGTACGACGTCCCGGTCATCAGCGACGTCAGCGACGCGGCCATCGAGCGGCCACCGTCGGAGTCGTAGCCCAGACCCATCGCCATCAGCAGGGCGCCGAGGTTGGCGTAGCCGATGCCGAGCTGGCGGTAGTCGCGGGTCGTCTTGGCGATCGGCTCGGTCGGGAAGTCGGCGAAGCAGATCGAGATGTCCATCGCGGTGATGATGAACTCGACGGCCTTGGCGAAGAGGGCGGCGTCGAAGGTGTCGTCGTCCTTGAGGAACTTCAGCAGGTTGAGCGA
>NZ_JAOPXV010000070.1 GCF_025964975.1 Nocardioides sp. | reverse complement strand
TGGGCTACGCCCGCTCGCGGCACACGTCGAACATCGGCGACATCGACCGGGTCAAGCACCAGCGCGAGGTGGTGGCCGCGGTCGGCAGGAAGGTCGTGTCGCCGTGGACCTTCCTCAACCCGTTCCGGTACTGGAACCTGCTCACCGCGGTCCCGGACTTCTTCGCCTTCGGCGAGGGCACCTCGGTGGTGCGGGCCGGCCAGTGGGCCTCGGCGATGACGCACGTCAACGGCGACAACGGCCTGAGCTGCGTGGTCCCGATCGCGGACCTCTCCGTGCACTGGGACCCGGCGCGCAGCAAGCAGATGTTCGACTACATCATCAAGGACCAGACCTCCGACATCTCCAAGAGCCTGTGCACCCCCACCGGCCTTCCCCAGGGAGCGACCCGATGACCTACGACACCCTCGACTGGTCGGTCGGCGCGGACGGCGTCGCCACGCTCACCCTCAACCGCCCGGACGCGCTCAACGCGTTCGACCTCACCATGGCCCGCGAGCTCGAGCGGGTCTTCCTCACCGACGCCCGCGACGACGCGGTCCGCGCCGTGGTGGTCACCGGAGCCGGACGCGCCTTCTGCGCCGGCATGGACCTGTCCGCCGACGGCAACGTCTTCGGTCTCGACGAGTCGGTCGACCCGACGCCGGAGGACCTGCGCGACCACCTGACCGAGGAGCCCTACCACTCGGGGATCCGCGACACGGGCGGCCGGGTGACCCTCGCGATCCACGCCCTGCCCAAGCCGGTCATCGGCGCCATCAACGGCGCCGCCGTCGGCATCGGCGCCACGATGACGCTCGCCATGGACATCCGGATGGTGTCGACGAAGGCCCGGATCGGCTTCGTCTTCGGTCGCCTCGGCATCGTGCCCGAGGCCTGCTCCTCGTGGTTCCTGCCGCGCATCGTTGGCACCCAGCAGGCGCTGGAGTGGGTCTACTCGGCCGACGTCCTGACTGCCGATGCGGCGTACGCCGGACGCCTGGTCCGATCATTGCACGAGCCCGACGACCTGGTGCCCGCCGCCCTGGAGCTCGCCCGATCCTTCGTGCGCGACCGCTCACCCGTCGCCCTGGCCCTGGCCAAGCGCCTGATCTATGCCGGCACGGCCGCCCCGCACCCGCTGGACATGCACATCGCCGACTCGCTGGCGATGTTCTACACCTCGACCGGTGACGGCAAGGAAGGCGTTGCCGCCTTCCGGGAGAAGCGCTCACCCTCCTTCACCGGCCGCGCCTCCGACCTGCCCGAGATCTTCTGAGCCGGTGGCCCTTGAACGAGCATCGTCGTCGGTCTACTATCGCGATATATCGCAATAGGTTGCCGATATCACGTCGATAGCACTCGAAGGAGCCCCATCATGGGACAGAAGAGCAACCCCTGGGACCTGCGGTTCCAGCAGCACGGCAGCTCGTGGCAGGGATGGGACGGGGCCCAGCGTGGTCGCCGGCCCGGTGGCGGTGGCCACGGCGGTCCCCCGCCGTGGGTCCAGGGCCTGCTCGGCTGGGGGATGCCGGGCGCAACGCCCAGCGCTCCCGGACCACGGGCCAGGCGCGGCGACGTACGCCTCGCGATCCTGTCCGTGGTCAGCGACGCCGTGAGTCGCAACGAGCCGGTCAACGGCTACCAGGTGATCCAGCAGATCGCCGAGCGCAGCGACGGCGCCTGGCGTCCGAGCCCCGGGTCGGTCTACCCGACGATCCAGCAGCTCCAAGACGAAGGTCTCGTGGAGGTCGACGACGAACGCGGCCGAAAGACCCTGCGCCTCACGGAGGAGGGTCAGTCGTACGTCGCCGCGCACCCCGGCGACCTCGAAGGCGTCTGGGCCCCGTTCCAGCGCGCGAGCCAGCGAGCCACCAGTGGGACGTCGGGAGACCTGAAGTCCGAGATCGGCCAGATGATGAGCGCCGTGTGGCAGATCGTCACCCAGGGCACCGACGGCCAGCGCAAGGCCGCGATCGGCGTCCTCGTGGACACCCGCCGTGCGCTCTACGGGATCCTCGCCGACGGAGCCGCTCCGAGCCAGGACGACGACGACAACGACGAGGCCCTCGACGACCCTCGGGACCTGTGATGGACACCCGGATCGGCGACGCGGAGCGGGAGGGCGCCACGACGAGGTTGAACAACCACTTCGCGGCCGGCCGCCTCGACCACGAGGAGTACGCCGAACGCCTCGACGCCATCTGGTCGGCCCGCACCCGGGCCGACCTCGACCAGCTCTTCTGGGACCTCCCCCACACCCCCGCTCCCGTCGTCGCAGCGCGGCCGGCCCCGGTGGCGCGCAGCGGGATGCCGACGTTCGTGCCGGTCCTCGTGATCGCGATCATCGTCGGGGTCGCCGTCGTCAAGAGCGCCCCTCTGGTCCTGCTCATCGCGGCGGTCTGGTTCGTCTTCCTGCGTCCGTCCCGCCGTCACACCCGGCACGGGCACCGCGGGACGAAAGCCTGTCGCTAGGGACTGGCCCCTTTCGGGTGGGTTGCACACTGGGATCGACATGCACGCACCACTGACCCGATAGGACTCCCATGCCCGACCTGACCGCCGTAGTGCTCGTATGCACCCTCAAGCCCTCACCTTCGGAGTCCAGCTCCTCGCTGATCGGGCAACAGCTGCTGAGCGAGCTCGAGTCACACGGCGTCGAGGGAGAGGTCATCCGGGTGGTGGACAGGAACGTCCGGTTCGGCGTCTCCACCGACGAGGGCGACGGTGACGGCTGGCCCGGGATCCGCGAGCGCATCCTTGCTGCGGACATCGTCGCCATCGCCACCCCCATCTGGATGGGGCAACCCTCGTCAGTGACGAAGATGGTGCTCGAGCGCCTTGACGCGGAGCTCTCGGAGACTGGCGCCGAGGGACGACTCTCGATGAGCGGCAAGACCGCCGTCGTGGCCGTGGTCGGCAACGAGGACGGCGCCCACCACGTGATCGCGGAGTGCCTCCAGGCCCTGAACGACGTGGGGTTCACCATCCCGGCCTCGGCCGGGGCCTACTGGGTGGGCGAGGCCATGCAGGCGACCGACTACCAGGACCTCGACGACACCCCGGAGAAGACGCAGCAGACGCTCACGACTGCCGCGACCAACGCGGTGCACCTGGCGAGCCTGCTCAGGACCAATCCCTATCCCGCAGGCTGACGGCGCGAGCGCTCACGCGCTGATCCCAGCGTCCTCGTCGATGACCGTCGAGCCGACATAGCCGTGGCGTACGCCCCACAGGACAGCCTGCGAGCGGGACTCGACGCCCATCTTGCGGTAGGCAGCGCGGATGTAGGACTTCAACGAGTTGATGCTGATGCAGGCCTGTTGGGCGATCGCCTGGTTGGTCATGCCCTGGGTGATCATCGAGATGACCTCGCCCTCGCGGGGCGTGAGGATGCCGTGCTCGGCGGAGACGCCCACCGTCGGCGGACGGTCTCCGAGGTCGACGACCTGGCGTCCGCGGTGGATCGACTCGAAGGCCGCGAGCAGACGAGCGGCGGACAGCTCCTTGGACAGGACGCCACTGGCGCCATGGGCCAGGGCGAGCTGGACGAGCTGTGGACGCGCGTTCCAGGTCCAGGTGACCAGACGCCCGTCGTGGGCGATCGGCGGAGCGGGCAACCCCGGCAGGTCGTGCACGCCGGCGAGGGTGTCGTGAAGGGTCAGGTCGACGTCCTTGGCGGGTATGCCACCGGGCGAGGAAACCACCACGACGCGGGATGCGTGCGGCGCCATGAGCACCGCGAGGCCGGCCGTCACGAGCTCGCACTCGTGCGCCAACGTCACCCGCACCGGCAGGCGATGGGGTTGCGTCACGGTCATGCGCCGGACCGTACCGGACTCAGGGATCAGCGCGTCAGGCAACGCGCCATCCCGGATCCGGCTCAGAGGTCGGACTGGATCCCGGCGAGGAGCTGGCGGGCCATCACGATCCGCTGGACCTGGTTGGTGCCCTCGTAGATCTGAGTGATCTTGGCGTCGCGCATCATCCGCTCGACCGGGTAGTCGCGCGTGTAGCCGTAGCCGCCGAGCACCTGGACGGCGTCGACCGTGACCTGCATGGCCACGTCGGAGGCGAAGCACTTCGCGGCAGCACCGAAGAACGTGAGGTCCTTGTCGCCGCGCTCGGAGCGACCTGCGGCGGCGTAGGTCAGCTGGCGGGCAGCCTCGATCTTCATGCCCATGTCGGCGAGCATGAACTGGAGGCCCTGGAACTCGGCGATCGACTTGCCGAACTGCTGGCGCTCCTTGGCATAGCCGAGCGCGTAGTCGAGGGCACCCTGCGCCACGCCCACGGCCTGGGCGGCGATGGTGACGCGCGTGTGGTCCAGCGTCTTCATCGCGGTGACGAAGCCGGTGCCGACGTCGCCGATGCGGCGGTCGTCGCTGATCCGCACCTCGTCGAAGTAGACCTCGCGGGTGGGCGAGCCCTTGATGCCGAGCTTCTTCTCCGGGGCACCGAAGGAGACACCCTCGTCCGACTTCTCCACGACGAAGGCGCTGATCCCGCCACGGGTCTTCAGCGCCGGGTCGGTGACGGCCATGACGGTGTAGAACTCGGACTCACCGGCGTTGGTGATCCAGCGCTTGACTCCGTCGATCACCCATTCGTCGCCGTCGCGCACAGCGCGGGTCTTCATCCCACCGGCATCGGAGCCTGCGTCGGGCTCAGACAGGCAGTAGGAGAAGCCGCCCTCGCCGGCGGCCAGCTTGCCGAGATACTTCGCCTTCAGCTCCTCCGAGCCGCTGATCTGCACCGGCAGCGAGCCGAGCTTGTTCACGGCCGGGATCAGCGACGAGCTGACGCAGGCACGGGCGACCTCCTCGATCACGATCACGGTCGCGAGGGCGTCGGCGCCGGCCCCGCCGTACTGCTCCGGCACGTGCGGTGCGTGGAAGTCGGCAGCCAGCAGCGCGTCGGCCGCCTCCTGCGGGTAGCGCGCCTCCTCGTCCACCGCTGCGGCGTACGGCGCCACCTTGGCCTCGCACAGGGCGCGCACTGCCTCGCGGATGGCCTGGTGCTCGTCGGACAGGGCGTAGAAGTCGGTCATGGACCCGATCCTACTTTCGGGTAACCGCAACCCGTTGATCGACGTCACCCCCCGGACGCCAGCACCGGCCGGCGTCCCTGCGGGACGCCGGCCGGCGGGTCTGCGTGCTCCTGCGACGCGAGCGTCAGGGCAGGAGGATCAGCCCTTGACCTTCACGAAGACCTTGGTCTTGCTCGTGCCCGTGTAGTCGTCCCCGAGGTACTTGACCTTGACCTTGTTGCTGGCCTGGGTGAGGAACTTCGCCTTGACCTCCAGCACGACGCGGCCCTTGGCGTTGACCACGCCCCTGGCGACGCGCTTGCTGCCGATCTGCGCGATGACCTTGCCGGTCGGCACCTCGTTGGGGGCGACGACCTTGACCTTCACCTTGGCCGGCATGCCGGCCTCGACGGCCCGCGCCTTTGCAGTGGTGATCGACTCGTTGTCGTCGATCGTCACCGAGCCCACCGAGGTGGGTGCGGCCGTGCTGTTGCACACGAACTCGGCGTTCTGGCCGCTGCCCAGGGTTGCGAGCAGCTTGAAGGTCGTCGGGGCGCTCACCACGTAGGTGCCGGCAGCCGGGGTGGTGAATGCCGCGTTCTTGCCGTTGATGTCGGCGGTGGACGTGCCGTTGCCGTTGTCCACGAACGCCGACGGGGCGACCGCCAGTGAGCCGGCGCCGACCGCGACGTCGCCGAGGGTCAGCTTGTAGTCGGTCATGTCGACCTTCGTGACGCCGAAGGCGGTGAACTTGCCCTTGTCGGCGTTGCTGATGGTGACCTTGTTCTTCACGTCGAGCAGGTCGGCCGGGACGTCGAAGCCCGCGGGCGCCGTCGGCGGCAGGGTCACGTCGGTGGCGACGGTGACGGGAACGGTGCCGGCGACGGCGTTGACGCAGAGGTAGCCGTTGGTCGCCACCCCAGCGTTGGCGGCCGGGGCGATGGCGAGTGCGCTGAACGCGAGCGCGCCGACGGCTCCGGCGGCGGCAATCTGACGAGGAAGTGCAGTGAGCTGCATACGGGTGATTTCCTTCGATCGAGTGGGAGGTCGGGCACTACGTCCGACCGACGCACCCCCTGTGACGTCGGCGACCCGACCGACCATACCTACGCGTCAGTACGATTGGGGGATGAACGCGGCCCGGCAGGACGACGACTCCGTTTCGCTCATGCTCGACGACCTGATCACGTGGGCGATCGTCGGTCTCTCCGACAACCCCGCCCGCACGGCCCACTCCATCGCCCTCCTCCTCCAGCAGCGCGGCAAGCGGATCGTGCCGATCCACCCGTCGGCGCAGACCGTGCACGGCGAGCAGGGCTACGCCACGCTGGCAGAGGTCCCGTTCCCGATCGACGTGGTCGACGTCTTCCGCCGCTCCGAGGACGCAGGCGAGTTCGCCGACCAGGCGGTGGCGATCGGCGCGAAGGCGGTGTGGTTCCAGCTGGGCGTCATCGACGAGGACGCGTTCGAGCGGACGACGGCCGCGGGCGTGGCGATGGTGATGGACACCTGCCCGGCGATCGAGTGGCGCAAGCGGGGCGTGTGAAGGTCCCGCCCGGTCCCGGCCTACCCGCCGGCCTGACCATCCCCGACAGCGACCTGGTCGAACGGTTCTCCCGCTCGCCAGGTCCGGGCGGCCAGTCCGTGAACACCACCGACAGCAGGGTGGAGCTGGAGCTCGACGTGCGTACGGCGACGTGCTTCTCGGACCTCCAGCGAGCGCGAGCACTCAAGCGCTGGCCAGACGGCGTGATCGCCATCGCGGCGTCCGAGCACCGCAGCCAGCACCGCAACCGGGCCGCGGCCCGCGAGCGGCTGGCCGACCTGCTCCGGGAGGCACTCGCTCCGCCTCCGCCACCGCGCCGTGCCACCAGGCCGACGCGGGGGTCGAAGGAACGACGGCTCAAGGCCAAGAAGGAACGCAGTCACATCAAGTCGATGCGGGGTCGGGTCACCGACTGACCTGCGCCAGCGCCTCCTCCATCACCCACTGCACGTCGACGGTGTCGGCCAGTGGCATGGTCGGCGACTCGAGGAGCCCCGCCGCCAGGCAACGGTTGACCTCGTCGATCTCGTGGCTGTAGCCGCGTCCTCGCACCGGGAAGTCGAGCGTCTCCATCCCTCCCCCGTTGTGCCGGACGACCAGCTCGGTCGGGTGGTGGAACCGGGGACCGATCTCGATGGACCCGCCCGTGCCCCACACGACGGCCCGGCCGGGGGTCTCCGTGGTGAGCGCGCACGCGACGGAGGCGCCTCGGCCATCGGCATACTGCATCGCGATGACGGCGCTGGCGTCGACGCCATTGGGGTAACGGGTCCCGGTCGCCGTGACGGCGTAGGGGGTGCCGAGGAAGTACTGGGCGAGCGAGATCGGGTAGACGCCGAGGTCGAGGATCGAGCCGCCCCCCAGCTCAGGGGCGAAGAGCCGGTGCTCGGGGTCGTAGTCGCGGAAGGCGCCGAGGTCGGCCTGGACCGCGATCACGTCACCGATGGCACCGTCGGCGACCATCGACGTGGCGGCGACCATCGCCGGCTGGAACCTCGTCCACATGGCCTCCATGCAGAAGACTCCGCGTGCACGCGCGAGGTCGACGACCTCCCGGGTGTCGGCCAGGGATCCGGTGAAGGACTTCTCGACCAACACCGGCTTGCCGGCCTCGATCGCCGCGATGGCGAGGGCGTGGTGCTGCGGATGTGGGGTCGCGACGTAGACCACGTCGACGTCGGCCGCGACCAGCTCGTCGTAGGTCCAGCCCTCCGCCACACCGTGCTCCGCGGCGAACTCGCGCGCGCGGTCCGCGGAGCGCGAGCCGATGGCCACGACCTCCGCTTCGGGCACGTGCGCGAAGTCCGCCACGAAGACCTCGGCCATCCAACCGGTTCCGGCAACTCCCCAGCGTGTCGTCATGCGCCGAGCCTAGGGCGGTGTGGTCAGAAGCCGGCCTTGCGTCGGGTCGTCGAGCTGGCGTCGCGCACGACGGACCCCTTGTCGTGGGCGGCCTGCTTGAGGTCGGCCTGGAAGGCCACCATCCGCTGGCGCAGGTCGGGGTCGGCGACGGCGAGGATGCGTACGGCGAGGAGGCCGGCGTTGCGGGCGTTGCCGATCGACACCGTGGCGACCGGGACACCAGCGGGCATCTGGACGATCGAGAGCAGCGAGTCCATGCCGTCGAGGTGCTTGAGTGGGACGGGCACACCGATGACGGGCAGGGGAGTGACCGCGGCCAGCATGCCGGGCAGGTGAGCCGCTCCACCGGCACCGGCGATGATCACCGAGAGCCCCCGGTCGGCCGCGTCGCGCCCGTAGGCCAGCATCTCGTCGGGCATCCGGTGCGCCGAGACGACGTCGGCCTCGAAGTCGACACCGAACTCGGCGAGGGCCTCGGTGGCCTTCTTCATCACCGGCCAGTCCGAGTCCGATCCCATGACAATGCCGACCCGTGGGGTCTGCCCGGTCGTCTGCCCGGTCATTGGGTCCGTCATTCGCTCTCGTCTCCTAGGTCTCCGCGGAACCACGCGGCTGCGTGGCGGGCTCGCTCCAGACAATCATCGAGGTCGTCGCCGTAGGCGTTCACGTGGCCCACCTTGCGGCCCGGTCGCAGGTCCTTGCCGTAGAGGTGGACGCGCAGGTGGGGGTCGCGCGCCATCGCGTGCGGCAGCCCGTCGAAGAGACGGCCGCTGTCGGTCGGCCCACCGAGGATGTTGACCATCACCGTCCAGCGAGCCCGCGGGGCGGGCGAGCCCAACGGGAGGTCCATGACCGCGCGCAGATGATTCTCGAACTGGGACGTCACCGCACCGTCCTGGCTCCAGTGACCGGTGTTGTGGGGGCGCATCGCGAGCTCGTTGACCAGGATCCGGCCGTCGGTCGTCTCGAAGAGCTCGACGGCGAGGATGCCCGTGACGTCGAGCGCACCGGCCAGCCGCAGCGCGATCTGCTGCGCCTCGCCGGCCAGTGCGGGTGCCAGGTCGGGCGCCGGCGCGACCACCTCGTGGCAGACACCGTCCAGCTGCGTCGAGGCGACGACGGCGTAGGCGGCCGCCTGGCCCGACGGAGAGCGCGCCACGAGGGCGGAGAGCTCGCGGCGGAAGTCGACGAGCTCCTCGGCGAGGACCTGCACTCCGGCCGCTGCGGCAGTCTCGAAGGCGAGGTCGGCTTCGGCGAGGTCGCGCACGACCCACACGCCCTTGCCGTCATAGCCGCCCCGCGTGGTCTTGAGCACGCACGGCAGGCCGAAGGACTCTACGTCAGCGCGCGTCGCCACGACGGCGTTGCGCGGGCACGGCACGCCGAGCTCGGCGAGGCGCTGCCGCATCACGGCCTTGTCCTGGGCGTGAACGAGGGCCTCGGGCGCGGGACGTACGGCGATGCCGTCGGCCGCGAGTGCCCGCAGGTGCGCGATCGGGACGTGCTCGTGGTCGAAGGTGACGACCCGGCAGCCGGCGGTGGCCTCGCGGAGCGTCGGCAGGTCGGCGTAGTCCCCCACGATGTGGTCGGGGATCACCTGGGCGGCTGAGACGCCCGGCGCCTCGGCCAACAACCGGAGCGGCAGTCCGAGCCCGATGGCCGGCTGCGCCATCATCCTGGCCAGCTGGCCGCCGCCGATCACGGCGAGGGTCGGTGCGCGCTCGAACACAGGAGCAGACTAGGGCCAGGGCGGCTGTTCGCCGTACCTAGGGCCAACCGCTCCGGCCTCGAACCGGAGACCCACGCCACGGACGGTCTTGATGAGCTCCGGGGCGCTGGGGTCGTCGTGGAGCTTGCGCCGCAGCCAGCCCAGGTGCACGTCGATCGTCTTCGAGGATGACCAGAAGCTGGTCTCCCAGACCTCGAGCATGAGCTCGGCACGGGTCACCACTTGGCCCGCTCGCCGCATGAGCGCATGAAGCAGATCGAATTCCTTGCGTGAGAGCTGTAGCTCCCGATCCGCCCGCCACACCCTGCGCGCGTGCGGGTCCAAGCGAACATCCTGAACCGACAGCACGAGCACAACGTAGGGATCCCGAACCGGGCACAAGACCCGATCGGTCAAAGTCGGACCCACCGGGCTAGTCCAGCACCCGAGCGAGTCGTCAGCGACGGCGTACGGCGACGGGTTCGACGAGGCCGAAGCCGCGCAACGGCCGAGCAGGCAGCCGACGCGTCTCGAAGTCCTCGGCGGGCAGCAGGTCGGCGGTCGTCTGGTCGATGATCAGCCGGTTGCGCCGGGCCACGGCGGTGAGGCGGGCGGCCATGTTCACCGGTGGCCCGAACACGTCGCCCAGACGCGGGATGACGGCCCCGGAGGCCAGTCCCACCCGGACGTCCGGCATGCGCGCATCGCGACCGATCACGGTGATGATGCCCTCCGCGACGGCGACCGCTGACGCGGGATCGGCGATCACGAACAGGACGGAGTCGCCCAGGCTCTTGATGATCCGGCCGCCGTGGACGGAGACCACGTCGTGGCAGCGGCCCTCGAACTTCTCGACCAGGTCGCCGATCTGCTCGCGGTCCATCTCGTTGGACAGGGCCGTGAAGGAGACCAGGTCGGCGAAGCCGACGGTGACGTCGACCGTGTGGAGGTCCTCGTGGGCGGCTCCCATGGCCTCCATCCGCGCGACGGACGCGGCCAGGTGGCGGCGCCAGGCATAGACGAGCATCGCCTCGAAGGGCCCCCGCAGCTCCTCGATGAGGCGGAGCGCCGAGCCGACCCGCGAGCCGGTGGAGTGCTCCCCCGCCTCGAGCTCCTCGACCCGTCCGGCGAGCGCGGCGACCTCCCAGTCGGCCAGTCGCGACATCGTCTGGCCCACCCCGCGGGTCATGTTGACGGCCATGTCGAAGTCGACGGCTCCCGAGTCGACGATGCTCATCAGGGCCCCGACGGCGTCGGCGTCGACCCCGCTGAAGGCGTGCTCGTTGCCCATCTCCGGGAACCCCAGGGCGCGCCACAGGCGTCGGGCCTGGTCGATGGTGATGCCGGTCTCGGCGGCCACCTGGGCTGCCGTCATGGTGGGCGACTGCCCGAGCACCGCCAGATCGAGCCGCTCAGGGACCGAGATCTCTCCGTCGGGTCGCCCCGGCTTCGAGCTCAGAGGGCGTGGACGCTCACGTGCCATCGTCGGACCGGTGCGAGGTGGACAACTTGTGCAGCTCCTCGGCCACCTGCAGCTGCACCTTCTCGACGTGAGGGATGTCCGAGATCAGCACGCGTCCGTCCGTGCTCGCGTCCGACACGATGAGGGTGCCGCAGCCGAACATGCGGTCGATCACCCCGATCTCGTAGTCGACGCCGCTGATCCGGTTGAGCGGGATGGTCCGGCCTTCCTTGGCGACCAGCCCCGACCGCTTGATGAAGCGGCGGTTGGGGAAGGTGTAGGTCGTGGTGAGCCAGTCGATCAACGGCCGCACGCAGAACCAGATGACGATGACGGCAGCAACGACACCGGCGCCGACCCCCAGCACGGTGGAGTCGGTGAGGGTGGACAGGAACAGCAGGGCCGCCACCACGACGAGCAGGATCAGGCCAGGACCGATGAGGGCCTTGAAGTGGGTGCGGGTGGATACGACGATGTGCTCGCCGTCGTTGAGGAGCTTCGTCGGGTAGGCCACGCGGTGATCATGTCACTGCTGGGGGCGTACGTGTATGACATCACCCGCACCCACCGTCAACGTCCCGTCCGCGGTGCTCACCACCAGGGCGCCCCGGTTGTCGATGTCGAGGGCTTCGCCACGGCGGACCTCGTCGGCGGGCAGGTGCAACTCCACCTCGCGCCCCAGCGTCGAGCACACGTCGGCATACGCCGTGCGCAACGCCTCCGGGTCGTCGAGGAGGCCCTGCAGCCCGTGGAGGGAGCCGAGGACCTGGCCGAGCAGGTCGGTGCGGTCCACGGGTTCGCCGGTCTCGAGCTCCACCGAGGTGGCCAGGGCGACCGGCAGCTCGTCCAGGGTCTGCGCGACGTTGATCCCGATGCCCACGACCGCGGCGGGGCCGGTCGGGGTCTCGATGCGCTCGACCAGGATGCCTGCGACCTTGCACTCCTCGACAAGCACGTCGTTGGGCCACTTGAGGCTGATGTCGGGGAGCCTGTCTGCGAGCGCCGCCTGCACCGCGTAGCCGGTCAGCAGCGGCAGCCACGGCCAGTCGTTCGCCGGGACGTCGGGACGCATCAGCACCGAGAAGGTCAGCGAGGTGCGCGCCGGGGCCTCCCAGACCCGACCGAGCCGACCGCGTCCCTGGGTCTGGTGCTCGGCCGCGACCACCAGTCCGTGCTCCTCGCCCGCCCGCGCCCGGTCGGCGACGAGCGCATTGGTCGACGGCGTGCTCTCGATGATCTCGAGACGCCACCCCGGTGGGACGGCGACGCGGGCCGGATCGAGAGCTGGGCGCGGTGCCGGGGCAGGAGTCATGGGCACTAGATTGGCCGACGAATCCCAAGGAGGCCACTGAGTGAGCGCACAGGTGCAGCCCGGCGAGGGCACCGACGTCCCCGACGACATCGACATCCACACGACCGCAGGCAAGCTCGCGGACCTGGAGCGACGGCTCGACGAAGCCGTGCACGCGGGGTCCGAGAAGGCGATCGAGAAGCAGCACGCGAAGGGGCGCAAGACGGCTCGCGAGCGCATCGCGATGCTCTTCGACGAGGGCTCGTTCGTCGAGCTCGACGAGCTGGCACGGCACCGGTCGACGGCCTTCGGGCTCGAGAAGCGGCGCCCGTACGGCGACGGGGTGGTCACCGGCTACGGCACGGTGGACGGTCGCCAGGTCTGCGTCTTCTCCCAGGACTTCACCGTCTTCGGCGGCTCGTTGGGCGAGGTGTACGGCGAGAAGATCACCAAGGTGATGGACCTCGCCATGCGGACCGGCTGCCCCATCGTCGGCATCAACGAGGGCGCGGGCGCACGCATCCAGGAGGGCGTCGTCTCGCTCGGTCTGTACGGCGAGATCTTCCGGCGGAACGTGCACGCCTCG
>NZ_JAOPXV010000069.1 GCF_025964975.1 Nocardioides sp. | reverse complement strand
CCCGGCCTCGCCCGTCGACGAATCACGCTTCCTGTCGGTCATCACCCGGACGCAGGGGCGTCGCATCGGTCTCCTGTCCGAGACGCTGGACCGCCTGGCCCAGCAGTCGGACCGCGACTTCGAGGTCCTCGTGGTGCGACACGGGACCGACCACGCACAGGGCCGGCAGGTCGACGGCGTCATCGCCGCCCTGCCGTCGTGGATGCAGGAGCGCGTCCGGGTCCTCGACGTGGAGCGACCAGGACGCAGCGCGCCCCTCAACGCCGGTTTCGAGGCGGCACGTGGCCGCTACGCCTCGATCCTGGACGACGACGACCTGGCGCTCCCCGAGTGGGTCGCGACCTTCCACGACCTCGAGGCGGCACATCCGGGACAGGTGCTGCGCTCGGTCGCCGTACGCCAGCCGGTGCGCGCCGAGATCGGGCCCGACGGCCCGGCGGCGGTGCCGGTCGCCCCGGCCGACCGGTTGTGGCCGACCACCTTCCACTTCGTCGACCACCTCCTCGTCAATCACACGCCGCCGGTTGCCCTGGCCTATCCGCTCACGGTCTTCCGCGACCTGGGTGAGCGGTTCGACGAGTCCCTGGACACCACCGAGGACTGGGACTTCCTGATGCGTGCCGCCAGCCTGGTGGGCGTCGCCAGCAGCCCGATCGAGACCTGCACCTACCGCTGGTGGGTGGAGGCGGAGGGCTCCCGCGCCGAGCACACCGAGGCCGAGTGGGTCAGCAACGAAGAGGTGGTCCGCGCCAAGCTCGACGCGCTCGGGATGCGCCTCCCGCCGGGGTCGGTGGCCCGGCTCCGGCAGCTGGTGACCGAGCGCGACGACAAGATCGCCACCCTCGAGGCCGAACGCGATCGCGAGGCGGCCAACGCACAGCAGCTGCTCGGGGAGGCGCAGGCCTACCTCGCCCGCCTCAACGAGGCCGAGGAACGCATCCGGGAGCAGCGCGGCCGGATCCAGAAGCTGCGCGCGCGCCTGGCCGACTGAGCATCACCCGGGCATGCGCGGCGGGATCGTCAGCCACGACACCGCGCCGCCGAGGGCGAGCAGCACAGCGCACGCCACCATCGCGATCGGGTACGCCGCGTCGAAGACCAGCGGGTCGGCATACTCCGCGCCCGAGAGACCCACGGCGGTCGGCAGCGCCGCGACCGCCATCAGCGAGCCGGCACGCGCGACCGCGTTGTTGATGCCGCTCGCGATGCCGGCGAGGTGGTCGGGTGCCGCGGCCAGCACCGTGGCCGTCAGTGGGGCGACCATCAGGGCCAGCCCGAGCCCGAAGACGGTCACGCCGGGGAAGACGTCGAGCCAGTAGTTGACGTCCGCGTCTGCGCGCAGGACCAGCACGGTGCCCAGCGCCATCACGAGCGGGCCGACCGTCATCGGGATCCGCGGACCGATCCGGCTCCCGAGCTCGCCTCCCTTCGCGGCGAGGAACAGCATGCAGATCGTGATCGGCAGCGTCGCCAGACCCGCCTCCAGGGCGTTGTAGCCGCTCACCGTCTGGAGCTGCAGGACCAGGAAGAACGACATGGCTCCCAGCGCGGCATAGACCAGGAAGGTCATCAGGTTGGAGGCGCTGAACGTCCGGTCGCGGAAGAGTCCCGGGGGCATCATCGGCGCCTTCGTGCGGAGCTCCAGGGCCACGAAGGCGACCGCGGCGAGCAGCCCGAGCACCCCCGCCCACATCGCCCCCGGGCCGCCCCACTCGATGAGGGCGAACGTGATGCCGCCGAGCGCCAGCGCCGCCAGCACCGCGCCTGCCACGTCGAAGTGCCCCACCGCCGACGGGTCCCGGGTCTCGGGCACCCAACGCCACGCGATCAGGACGGTGACGACCGCGAGGGGCAGGTTGATCAGGAAGATCCAGCGCCACGAGGCGTGGTCCACCAGCACCCCGCCCACGAAGGGGCCGATGGCGGCCGCCACCCCACCCAGCCCCGACCACGCTCCGATCGCCTTGCCGCGGTCCGCGGGCACGAAGGCGCCCTGGATCATGGCGAGGCTGCCCGGGGTGAGGAGAGCGCCGCCGACCCCCTGCAGGATCCGGGCCACGATCAGGACCTCGGCGTTCGGGGCCAAGCCGCAGAGCGCGCTGGCCAGCGCGAACCAGACGGTCCCGACGACGAACATCCGCCGGCGACCGAGCCGGTCGCCGAGCGAGCCGCCGAGCAGGATCAGCGCAGCCAGCGAGAGGAGGTAGCCGTTGTTGATCCACTGCAGCTGGGCCAGCGAGGCATCCAGGTCGTCGCCGATGGTGCGCAGCGCCACGTTGACCACGCTGCCGTCGAGCCAGGTCATCCCCGAGCCGAGCACCGCAGCGGCGATGATCGCGCGCCCGCTGGTCGTGCCCATCCGGATGCCCTCAGGGGCGGAGCTCGTCACGTGCCCGAGAATAGGCGCGGTTCCCCCGAGAGCTCAGCCCAGCACGCGCCGGGCGACGAAGCCCAGGCTGGCGGCAGTGCGGGCAGGCGTGCCGCTCGGTTGCATGACGTGGCTCAGCACCACGCGCACCACCATGTCGATGGCCCCGTCCAGCTCAGCAGGAGCCAGTGGCGGCTGGTAGGCGGCCACGCGCTCGGTCACTGCCACCTTGGCCAGCTCGAGCAGGGGCGTCGAGTGGGTGGTGAGCAGCGGCAGGAGCTCGGTGTCGGCGCCGTGGGTCGCGGACACCACCGCGTGGAGCAGCTGGTTGTCCTGGGCATGCTCGAGCACCGCCAGGATCGCGCTCTCCAGCGCGGTCGAGAGGTCGTCCGGGTGGTCGTCGAAGGCGCTGGTCACGATCCCCAGGAAGCGCTCGAGCTCGGCCAGGATCATCGCCTCGGCCAGCGCCTTCTTCGTGCCGATCTCGTTGTAGACGGTCTGGCGGCTGACCCCCACTGACTCCGCCAGCCGGGCCATCGTCACGTTGGCCCACCCGGCCTGGGTGGTCATCTCCACGGCCGCCGTGACCAACCGTCCGTGCAGCGTCTCCCCGACGAGCCCACCGCGCACAGCCATGCCTTCGAGTCTAGGTGAGGCCCTGGTGGCCCAGCCTTCACGGACTAGGCGAGAGACCGGTTCAACGAGGGGTCGAACGGCACGAAGTCGGCCTTGTCCCGCACACCGCAGTCCGGGCAGGTCCAGTCGGTCGGGATGTCGGCCCACGCGGTGCCGGCGGCGAAGCCCTCGTGCTCGTCACCCGCGGCGACCTCGTAGACGTAGTCGCAGCCGGGGCAGCGGGCCGCGAGCAGGCCGGGCGTGGCGTCCTCGGCGGCCTTACGCTCGGCCGCCGTCGGGGCGGGGTAGCGCTCGAGGTAGGCGGCGCGCTTGCGGGGGCTGACGTTGGCCAGGGTGACGTCACCACCGAAGTGGGCGACGACCCGCGGGTCCATCACCCGACGCCAGATCGGCGGCACGATCGCCAGGATGATCATCCCGGCGTAGCCCG
>NZ_JAOPXV010000065.1 GCF_025964975.1 Nocardioides sp. | reverse complement strand
CCGACATCGCCGCGGACCATCACCGTGACCAGACCGCCGCCGATCTGCTCGCGACCGAGCAGGATGACGTTGGCGGCCTTCACCATCGCGTCGGCCGCTTCGATCGCGCCGACCAGACCCTTGGTCTCGATCAGACCCAGAGCTGTGGTCGGGATTCCGTTGTTTGGTGCCATGGCTGTGCCTCCTGTGTAGGTCCGCCAGAGAATCCGGGCGGTGTGGTGTGTGGGCTAGGAGCTGGTGGAGAAGACCGTCTGTTGCCCCAGCGACACGGAGTCGACGATCGCGACAACCGCTGCATCGGTGGGTGTGCTGGCGCTGCTCGTCGGCACCCGGGCACCGCCGCCGCGCGTGACCAGCACGACTTCGCCGGTGCCGGCTCCGGTGAGGTCGATGGCGACGTAGGTGGGAGTGCCGTCGATCTCGCCGCCTGAGGCGTCCACTGGGTGGAGCAGCAAGAGCGTGAAGCCGGCGAACCCCTCGTGCTTCGCGGTCGAGACCACTTGGCCCAGCACCCGTGCCAGCTCCATGTTGCTGCCTCCTTGTGTCGGGTTGTGTCACTCGTCACTCTTGAGTTGGAACGTTGGTCGACAGGGCGCCGCTGGCGCTTATCCCGGAGCGACAACAACGCGCGCCAGATCATGGCGGTGAGGGACAGGAGAGTCGCCGCGCATCGTGGCAAAGATGACGGACGTCACACCGATGAGGGACTGCAGGTCAACCCCGATGAGCTACGAAGGCGGCACGCATGATCACTCCAGAAGATGTGGAGTTCCACCCTGTCGAGAACGACAGCCCCATCTGGGCCGAGACCAACTTCTTTGGGTTCTACAACACGGAAGAGCATCTGAACATCGGGGTCTACGCCCTCTTTCGCCCCCAGCTCGGTGTGGTGCACTCCACGATCAGCATGAACGATCACGACGCACTGGAGCCCTGGCGCGCCAACTTCTTCGACCATCGCGCTCACCTGCCGATCCCGGAGCCTCAGCGGCTCTCGGACTACTCCCTGCTCAACGGTCTGCACGTCACGTGCACCGAGCCGAACATGAACTGGCGCATCGAGTACGACGACGGGGCCGGCACCACGATCGACGTCGAGTACCGAGCCTTGATGCAGCCCTTCGACATCGCCGACCCTGACATGGACCCCATCACAGCGGCCCGAGCCAAGGAGGAGGACTTCGCGTGGGGGGAGGCCTACAACGGGCACTTCGACCAGACCGGGCACTACACCGGGGAAGTGTCCATCCGGAGGCGGACGATCCCCATCGACTGCGTCTCCACCATGGACCACAGCTGGGGACCGCGGGCAGAACGCGGAGCCCCCAACATGAGCTGGCTCCACGCGCACGTGGACGACAACTACGCGGTCCACGCGATCTGGTCGTTCGACCACACCGGAGAGACCGACGAGCTCACCCTGAATCACGGTTACGCCATGGTCGACGGCCACGCCTACGGGCTTGCTTCAGGCTCGGGTCGAACGACCCGTGACAAGCACCTCTACGCCCGGGAGGTCGAGCTGCAGGTCACGGACTCCCGAGGTGAGGCGCACGAGCTGAGGGGCACCGGGCTGACCCGGTTTCCCTGGCAGGCGTGGCCCAACATGGTCGGATTCAACGTGCTGGCCCGCTGGACGGTGAACGGCCGCGAAGGCTATGGAGAGCTCCAGGACTTCGTGGAGACCACGCACCTGGCCGCGCTCGCAGACCGCGGCACGACCTCGAGCGCCGTCTGACATGAGCACGCGCATCGTTGTCTTCGATATGGACGGGACCCTCGTCCAGGCTCGGGGTGCAGCGTGGGAGATCTTCCAGGAGACCGCCCGGAAGTTCGACCTGCCGGTGCGAAGTGCGCAGGAGTTCTTCGACCTCTTCAACGATAATTTCTTCGAGTCCCTCGATCGCGTGGCAGGGGACCCCGCCAGGGCCGAAACGGCGCGCCAGCACTTCGTGACTGCCCTACAGGAGCGCTACACGCCGACGCTCGTGCCCGGCATGGCCGACGTTGTCAAGAAGCTCGCTCCCCACTACGCACTGGCCGTGATGTCGTCGAACGCGATGACCGCCATCCGCCGGACACTCGAGGAGGCGGGTATAGCTCGGTGCTTCGCCCACGTCTTCTCCGCCGACATCGCGTCCAGCAAGACCAACAAGCTTCGCGAGGTGCTTGCAGACCCGCTCTACGGCAACGTCCGGCGTTGCTCGCCCGAGTACGTGGAGGACGAGCCGGGCTCGGGCGACGAGGTCGTCCTGGTCACCGACACCGTCGGCGACGTCAGGGAGGGTGTCGCCGCGGGAGTGCGCGTCGTCGGGGTGTCCTGGGGGATGCACAGCGAGGAGGCTCTGGTCATGGCCGGCGCCGAGTTCGTCGCCTGCTGGCCCCAGGAGCTGGTCACTCGCCTCCTGCCGGACGGAAGCTGTCGGGCGGGGGCCTGCACTTGCGAGTCCGGGAGCTGTCAGACCACCGGCACCTGCTCCGTGAGCCCGACCGTTGTCGGCCTCGATCGCCTCGACCTGACGAGGACCACGCTCGATGCGGTGCAGCGGGCGTCCGCGAATCGCCTCGCCGTCCGTCGGCCCGGCGCGCCATCGCCGGCGTCTGCCAGCGCCGCCGCCGTGACCAAGTCGTCCCATGACGACAGTGAGCTGACCGCGGCACTGGCGCGGATCAGCACCCATGCGTAGCCGCTTCGAGCTCGGGCGCATCCCGCGGTGACGACCACCGATTTCACCAACAAAGAAGGAGGCATCACCTGATGTCAGTCGTTGCAGAAGGCTACAACGCCTTTGAAACCACCAAGAGGCCCTCGGGGGTCGTGAAGTACCTGCCTGACCCAGCGTCCGTGATGGCGCTGATCCGCAGCGGGACGCTTAAGGACCACGTCCTCCTCGTCCGGGGTGGGACGACGACCTTCCTTGCGCCAGCGCTCAGCATGGGATCGACCGCCATCATCACCATGTCCGGGGCACCCGAGTCGCACCTCGGGATCCTCTCGCGCGAGTTCCAGACCCCGTGCGTCATGACGGCCGGACTGGTCGACAGCGAGTCGCGCTACGTGCCTGGCGAGACGGACGACTCCCACTTCGAGGAGATCGTGGCCGCCCTCGACGGCAAGACCGTGACCATCGACTGCAGCGACTCGACCACTGGTCGAGTCATCCTCGAAGACTGATCGGGAGGGCATCACATGACCGAGAGCAGCACCGCCAGGGCGTCGTACAAGAAGCGCTATGAGGAAGGAGACGATGGTCTCCGCTTCCAGGATCTCCTCTATCAGGGCAACTTCCATGGCATGGACCCGATCCCCGACGGCATCAAGGGCGACCGCATGATCCGCGAGCGACTCAAGAGCGGCGTCATG
>NZ_JAOPXV010000013.1 GCF_025964975.1 Nocardioides sp. | reverse complement strand
GGGCCCGAACTTCCACACCGGGTTGATGGACAACAGTCAACCCATGATGGACGTGACGCCGAAGACGATGAAGAAGTAGCCGCCGGCCTTGGCGGCGTACACGGGCAGCATCGGGAAGCCGACGACGTTCTGCTCCGTGCGTCCGGGACCGGGCCACTGGGTGTGCTTGTGGTAGACGAGCAGGAGCATGTGCGCAGCGATCAGGCCCAGCAGCAGACCCGGGATCAGGAGCACGTGGACGATGTAGAGGCGCGGAATGATCTGGTCTCCGGGGAATTCGCCACCGAAGAGGAAGAAGGACATGTAGCTGCCCACGACCGGGGTGGCCTTGAGGAAGCCGTCCGCGGCGCGGACGCCGGTGCCGGAGAGCAGGTCATCGGGAAGCGAGTAGCCGGTGAAGCCCTCGAGCGTGCCCAGCAGGAGCAGCAGGCAGCCGATCACCCAGTTGAGCTCGCGCGGCTTGCGGTAGGCGCCGGTGAAGGCGACGCGGAGCAGGTGCACCATCATCGAGGCGATGAAGATCATCGCGGCCCAGTGGTGCATCTGGCGCATGAGGAGGCCGCCGCGCACGTCGAAGGAGATGTCGAGGGTGGACGCCATGGCCTGCGACATTTCGATGCCGCGCAGCGGGTCGTAGGACCCCTCGTAGTGGACCTCACCCATGCTCGGGTTGAACCACAGCGTGAGGAAGACGCCTGAGAGCAGCAGCACCACGAAGCTCCACAGGGCGATCTCGCCCAGCATGAAGGACCAGTGGTCGGGGAAGACCTTGCGGAGGTTCTTGCGCATCGCGGTGGCGAGACCGAGACGGTCATCGGCCCAGCCGGCGACCCCGCCGATCTTGGACGGCTTCGAGGCCGTCGCGGCGGTGGAGCCGTTGGTACGGGCCACCTTGCTCGTGTCGATGCTCATTTCTGCTTCTCTCGCTCCCAGTAGCTGGCCCCCACGGGCTCAGTGAAGTCGCTCTGTGCGATCAGGTAGCCCTCGGAGTCAACGGCCAGCGGCAGCTGGGGGAGGGGACGGTGAGCGGGTCCGAACACGACCTTGGCCGAGTCGGCCAGGTCGAAGGTGGACTGGTGGCACGGGCACAGAACGTGGTGGGTCGTGCGCTCGTACAAGGAGATCGGGCACCCGACGTGGGTGCAGATCTTGGAGTAGCAGAGGATGCCGTCGACGGTCCAGTCCTCGCGGCCCTTGCCGGGCTTGATCTCGCCGGGCTCCATCTTGACGATGATGATGGCGCCCTTGGCCTTCTGGACCTGGAGGGCGACGCCCTCGATCTCCTCGTAGCCGTTCTCCTCGGTCGGGAAGAGCGCCTCGGGAGCGGCGTTGACGAGGTCGCCGATCTGGATCTCGGAGGCTTTGATCGGCGTGCCCAGGACGTCGCGGACCAGCCGCATGCCCTGCTTCCAGATGGTGTGCTGCAGGCCGGTGCCCTCCTCCTCGTTGGCGACCTCGGCGTTGCTCGGACCGAGGTCGCGCAGCAGCACCACCGCAGGCAGTCCCAGGAGGCCGACGGCGCCCAGCAGCGTGTTGCGAACGAGGGGCCGGCGGCCGATCCCCGACTCCTCGGCGCCCAGCGAGAGCGCTTCGAGGGTGGCCTCACGGTCCTCCGCGCTGGAGGCAGCCGGGTGCCGCATCTCGACGATCTCGTGGTCGCCCATGAGCTTGCGGGCCCACTGGATGATGCCGATGCCGATGAAGAGGAGAGCGCCGCCGAGGGCCAGACCGAGGGCCACGGTGGAGGCCCCCAACCCGATGAACGTGTCGAAGTTGTCGCCGATCTCCAGCGTGAAGTAGGCGACGACGAAGAGGACTCCGCAGATCATCGACAGGACGAACATCGCCGCCACCTGGCGTTCGGCGCGCTTCTCGAGACGCTCGTCGACGTCAGTGGGGCGCCACTGGTGGGCGGGCAGGCCCGGGTTGGCGATCGGCTCCTCGGCGACGGCCAGGCTGCGGTCGTGCCCGGGGGTGATGGCGTCGTCGTTGCCGGGCTCGATCATGCCTCGGCCCCTTCCTCGAGGTGCGGGGTCCTGGTCGTGCGGGTGGTGTGGGCGGCGATCCAGATGGCGAAGCCGACCAGCCCACCGACACCGAGGACCCAGGCGAACAGCCCTTCGGAGACGGGGCCGAGGCCGCCCATTCCGAAGCCGCCGTACTCGGGCTGGTCTTCGATGGTGTTGAGGTAGGCGATGACGTCGCGCTTCGCCTCCGGTGACAGGTTGCCGTTGCTGAAGTTGGGCATCGCCTGCGGGCCGGTCAGGAGCGCCTCGTAGATGTACTTGTCCTCGACGCCCTTGAGCTCGGGTGCGTAGCCGCCGCGGGGCATGGCGCCGCCGGAGCCGTTGAAGTTGTGGCAGGCGGTGCAGTTGGTCAGGAAGATCTGGCCACCGCGGACGATCGCCTCTTCGCGCTCCTCCTCGGACATCCCCTCGATGGAGTAGTCCTGCTCGGTCGGGACGGCCGGACCGGGGGCCAGCGAGGCGACGTAGGCCGCCATGGCGGCGATCTCCTCGTCGTTGTAGACGACGTCCTTGCGGGGTGCCTGCTGCTCCGGTCGCGCCATGGGCATGCGCCCGGTGCCGACCTGGAAGTCGACCGCCGCGGCACCCACTCCGACGAGGGAGGGGCCCTTGACCTGGCCCTCGCGCACCGTGGGGAGACCTTCGGCGTTGAGTCCGTGGCAGGAGGAGCAGCCCACCATGAAGAGCTCGCGGCCCGCGGCGACGAGCTCCTCGTCGCTCATGCTCTGCTCGTCGGCCTGTGCCGGAGCAAGAGCGGTGTACAGCGCACCGGTGATCAGCAGGCCGAAGAGGAGCACGACCAGTCCAGCGACGGGTCCGCGGCGGTGCCGGGAGATCCGACCTGCGGAGCGGTTCAACAAACGCACTTGGGGATCCTGACTGTCCGGGAGGTGCCCGAGGGTGGGGGCTACTTGATGACGTAGATCGTGAAGAAGAGGGCGATCCAGACGACGTCCACGAAGTGCCAGTAGTAGGACACGACGATCGCGGTCACTGCCTGCTCGTGGGTGAAGCGACGCGCCAGGTAGGTGCGTCCGAGGACGAAGAGGAAGGCGATGAGTCCACCGGTCACGTGGATCCCGTGGAACCCGGTCGTGAGGTAGAACATCGTGCCGTACGAGGAGCTCGGGATCGTGACGCCCTCATGGACCAGCTCGGCGTATTCGAGGGCCTGACCACCGATGAAGACGGCGCCCATGATGTAGGTGAGGATGAACCACTCGCGCAGGCCCCAGCCGGCCACCTTGAGGACCGAACCCGTGCGTCCCACCTGACCGCGCTCGGCCGCGAAGACGCCGAGCTGGCAGGTTACCGACGACAGCACGAGGATCACTGTGTTGGCGGTGGAGAAGGGAACGTTCAACTTCTCCGTCTCCTGGGCCCACAGGTCCGGGCTGACCGCCCGAAGGGTGAAGTAGGCGGCGAAGAGAGCCGCGAAGAACATCAGCTCGCTGGCGAGCCAGATGATGGTGCCGACGCTGACCATGTCGGGTCGGTCGTGGTTCCCGTGAAGTCGGGATGCCGGAATCGTCGCCGTTGCTGTCGCCACATGGTCATTATGTCGGTAGCCGCCAACGAGGGCACGCCGACCCCCTCTCTTTTCGACGTCATATTGTTCACACTGTGGCGAGTGCGGTGACGGTGAGCGATCTGGACCTCCCGAGGTTCACCCTCGGGCGCGTCTTCACCGACTGGGGCCTTGATCCCGTGCCCTTCGTCCTGACGGTCTGGATCGTGGGCTTGTACGTCGTCGGGGTGGTCGTGCTGCGCCGCCGGGGCGACGCCTGGGCACCCGGGCGGACGCTGGCCTTCGTGGCCGGCATGGGCTCGTTCTTCTTCGCGACGTCCTCGGGGCTCGCCCGCTACGACACCACCCTGCTCAGCGTGCACATGGTTCAGCACATGATCCTGACCATGGTCGTGCCGCTGTCGTTGGCGCTCGGTGCGCCGGTGACCCTCGCTCTGCGCACCCTTCGCCCCGCACCGCGGAGACTGCTCCTCGGCCTGCTCCACTCGCGGGTGGCCCGGGTGCTGTCCTTCCCGCTGCTGACCTTCGGGCTCTACGTCCTCTCGCCATGGGCGCTCTACTACTCGGGGTGGTACGACGCGTCGCTGGCGTCGCCGTTCGTGCACGAGATGATGCACGTCCACCTGGTCACGGTCGGGGCGCTCTTCTTCTGGCCGCTGATGGGTGTCGACCCGCTGCCCGGGCGCGTCGGCTATCCCTTCCGGGTGCTGTTGACGGTGCTCACGCTGCCGTTCCACGCGTTCCTGGGCGTGACCATCATGGGTCAGACGACCCTGCTCGGCGAGTCGCACTACCTGGCGCTGCGCGAGGGGCCCATGGGCACCTGGCTCCCGGACCCCCTTGACGACCAGCACCTGGCGGGCGGGATCCTCTGGGCCTCCGGCGACCTCATCGGGCTGGTCTTCTTCGTGGTGCTCTTCGTCCAGTGGGTGCGCTCGTCGATGAAGGAAGCGGCACGGGAGGACAGGCGACTCGATCTGGTCGAGGCGCGTGCCTCGCGCAGCGGCGACGAAGATCCCTGATCCGGACACCGAGGAGGCGGCGCCGCCTAGGCCTCCCCGGTGCCGAACGTCTCGATCCGCCAACGTCTCCCACGAGACCTCGTCTGGATCGTCGAGATCGCGTGCGCCGTCAATGCAGCCATGGTGGTTGCGTCCTCAGGCTTCGGCTACGACTCTCATGCATAGTGGCTCACCGGTCAGTCCGGTGACATCTACGGCCGGCCGCCGAACACCAAGGACGCCTTCCTCTACAGCCCCGCGTTCGCCCAGGTGCTGTGGCCGCTGACCAGTTCCCCTGGCCCGTGTTCGGGGTGCTCTTCATCCTGGCTCCCGCGCTGAGGTTCGCGTGGCTGCTCCGCCCGCTGCGATGGCAGCGGGGGGCGCCCCTGTGGCTTGCGACGCTCCCGGAGATCGTCACGGGCAACGCCTTCTGGCTCCTGGCGCTGACCGCGGTCCTCGGTCTTCGCCATCCGGGGGCGTGGACCGTGGCAGCACTGACGAAGATCACCCCGTGCCTGGGTCCGATCTGGTTTCTCGCCCGGCGTGAGTGGCGCAACCTCGCGTGGTCGGTCGCCGTGATCGGCGCAGTCACCGCTGTCTCAGTAGCCGTCGACGCGGATGCGTGGGCCGACTGGCTGGCTTTCCTCTCCCTGCAGCTGTCTCAGTCAGGGGACGCCATGGGCATACCTGTCCTACCCCCCCTCGCGATCCGGCTTCCTCTGGCACTGGCCGTCGTGGTCTTCGGAGCCGTGACGGACCGGCGCCAGCTCATCCCCGCGGCCATGGTGCTGAGCGCCCCCGGTCCTTGCCATTGCCTCCTTCACCATCCTGAGCGCAATGCCCCGACTCGCGGGGCAGGTCAACGGCTGCCAACGGCCGGCTGTCGACGGAGGTGAGCATTGAGTACGATGTGTGCGTGAGCCAGACCACGTCCTCGGAGCCCTTGGACCGCAAACCCCTGAAGGTCCTCGTCTACAGCGACGACATCGACACCCGCCAGCAGGTCATCCTTGCGATCGGCCGTCGGCCGCACCCGGACCTGCCGGAGGTGGAGTATGTCGAGGTGGCGACCGAACCGGTTGTCATCCAGAACATGGACGTGGGGCACATCGACCTAGCAATCCTCGACGGCGAGGCCGTCCCGGCCGGTGGCATGGGCATTGCCAAGCAACTCAAGGACGAGATCTACCAGTGCCCTCCGGTCCTGGTCGTCCTCGGACGTCCGCAGGATGCCTGGCTCGCGACCTGGTCGCGCGCCGAGGCCGCGGTCCCGCACCCGATCGACCCGATCCAGCTCGCTGAGGCCGTCGTGTCGCTGCTCCGTCCGCGGGTCCCGGCCACTGCCTCCTGATCGGAGGCGAGACGCAACCCGTCGCCGACAGGGGAGTCTGGAAGACTCCGGTCCCATGACGACCTGGGCCGACGTCCTGTCCACGCTGGTGGCGCACCGCGACCTTGCCCCGGAGGAGGCGGGTTGGGCGATGGCTCAGATCCTTGCCGGGGATGCGACACCCGCGCAGATCGCTGGTTTCGCCGTGGCGCTGCGCTCCAAGGGCGAGACAGTCACCGAGGTGACCGCGCTGGCCGACGCGATGCTCGCCGCCGGCAACTCGATCTCGGTCGAGGGTCGGCTTCTCGATGTCGTCGGCACGGGCGGCGACCGATCGATGTCGGTGAACATCTCGACCATGGCCGCGATCGTTGCGGCCGGGGCTGGTGCGCGCGTCGTCAAGCACGGCAGCAGGTCGGCCTCCTCCGCAGCCGGCTCCGCGGACGTGCTCGAACATCTCGGGATCCGTCTGGACCTGCCGGTCGAGCGGGTGGCCGAGGTCGCCGTTGAAGCCGGCATCACGTTCTGCTTCGCGGCGGCGTTCCACCCCGCCATGCGGCACGCGGCGGTGCCGCGGCGCGAGATGGGCATCGCCACCAGCTTCAACCTGCTCGGTCCCCTGGCAAACCCGGCGCGACCGGACGCACAGGCCATCGGCTGCGCCGACCCGGCGGCAGCCCCGGTCATGGCCGGCGTCTACGCGTCCCGGGGCGTCGACGCGTGGGTCTTTCGTGGCGACGACGGACTCGACGAGCTCACCACCACGACCACCTCGACGCTGTGGGCCGTCCACGGTGGCAAGGTGACCAGAACGACGATCGATCCGGCGGAGCTTGGGATCGCGTCGGCCACTGCGGCGGACCTCCGCGGCGGTGACGTGGCACACAACGCGGGCGTCGTCCGCCGGGTCATGGCCGGAGAGCAGGGGTCCGTACGGGACGCGGTGGTGCTCAACGCCGCGGCGGCTCTTGCGGTCCACGGCGACCCCGCCGGAGACCCGATGACCGCGCTGGCCGCCTGCATCGTCAGGGCTGCCGAGGCAATCGACACGGGTGCCGCGCTGGCCACGCTGGACGGCTGGGTCGTGGCGTCGGCGCGCTGACTCAGCCGGTCGGCGGACTGAGCAGGGCGAAGTCCTCGTCCGCCTCGACCTCGGTCCACCCCAGGTCGTTGGTCATGGCGTAGCCGAGGGGTGAGTCGGGATCCACGAGGGCGACGTCGACATCGAGCTCGGCGACTTCGCGGTCCCAACCTGGGGCCAGGACGCTGATCTCGACGTTGCGGTCCATCTCGTCGTCGCTGAACGCGTCGGCGTACCCGTGCATGACGAGGTCCAGCTGGGGGTGCCGCCAGAGGAAGTAGGCGCCTTCGTTGAATTCGTTGAGCACGGTGGTTCCAGGCCGCATGGCGTCCAGCCGCCCGTCCAACCAGGCAGGGGCCTCCTTGTCGTCAGCCCGGGCGTTGGCCACCGGGACGAGCACACAGGACGCTACGACCAGCATGGCCCCCAGTGCTGCCCCCTCAGCCCGACGTACAGACGGTCCGCGCGGCACGAACCGTTGAAGCGTGCCGGCGAGGATCGGCGCAAGCATCACGGCGGCGACGACAGTCGTCCGCAGTGTGTAGATGCTCCATGCGAGGGCCAGACCGAAAAGCATGATCGTCGGCCAGTCGACCCGGTCGCGGCGCAGCGCAGCCATCAGGATCACGGCGATCATCACGGCGAGGATGGCGGCCGGGGGAGTGGTGAAGTCCGGGGGTCCCCACTCGTCCAGGAACTGCGCGCGGTCGCCGACGACCGCCACGGACTCGAAGACGTGGACACCGAGTGGGGTGAGGATGGTCACGAGCGTGGACAGGAGTGGGATGAGTGCCAGCTTCAGGACGTGACGCCGGTCGTGCTGACCCTCCAAGGCGATGCCGATCGTCGCGACCAGCCCGATGAGGATGCCGATCATCCACATGCCGTGCAGGGGCACCCACACGCAGTTGACGACAACCAGCCACCACCGCGCCCGGCCGTCGCGTGCTGTTGCGAGCCACGCGGTCGTCACGACGGAGATCAGGATGTAGCTGAGGACCTGTGGGCGCCCGCTGAGGCCGGGGGTCGCAGCCATGATCGCGACGATGGTCGCCAGGGCAGCCGGCAGAGGCGCTGCCACCGTCCGACAACCGAGGTACACCGTGACGGCGAGGACGCAGATGACCGTGCCGGTCAGCCAGATGACGCCACTGAGCCCACCAGCCTGCTCGGCCCACGCCATGCCGACCTGGGTCAGCCACTGGGTGGGGTACCAGGCCTGGCTGTCAAAGGAACCGAAATGTCCGGGCTCGGCGATGCTCCAGCCGCCCAGGAACTCGGCCCCCACCCTCAGGTGCAGGTAGACGTCGGCTCCGAAACCGGGAGCACGTTGAGCTCGTACGAGCCCGGCCAGCAGCAGGCCGATCGCGGTGATCGGCAGCCACCTGCGTACCAACGCTTCGATCACGACGGCACCTCGAGGGTCCAGACATCACCCTGGTGGCGGAAACCAACGCGGTGGTAGTACGGGGCGACCATCGACGGCGAGGTGACCACCCGACGGATGCCCAGCCCGGCAAGGAGCCCGCTACGACGCCAGACGAACTCACCGGGCGAGAAGTCACGATAGCGGGGCGTCACGTAGTCCAGTCGTACGTGCGCGTCGTCACCCAGCACCGCGAGGATGACGACGCCGACGGTCTCATCGCCGTTCTGGATGATGAAGGCGTGCTGGTCCTTGACATGCGGGTCGTGCATGAAGTCCGGGTTGAACTTCGAGATGTCGGCGCCGTGCACCCGCAACACGTGTCGCAGGTAGTGGTCCTCGCCCGCCACTTCCAGCACCTCGAATGCGGCATCGTCGTGACGGTCGCGGACGAGCCGCAGGATGAACCACATGTTGATCAGGCTCAGCACGATGTTCATCCCCACCATCGGCCACACCTCGAGGGCCCCATTGAACACCGTGAGAATGAGGCAGGCGGCGAGGTTGAGCACGCGCAGCCGGAGCACCCGCGACTGGAGCAGCGAGTACACCAGGAGTGCACTGCCGCCCCAGCCGAGGACGTCGAGCCAGTGGTCGGAGAGCAAAGTCACGCGCGGAGACTACTGCCGCGATGGCCGAATCTGTCAGCGGACGACGAAGAGCTTGGTGATCTTCGACTTCGACCCGAACGTCGATCCGTTGCCGAGGTAGACGACCTTGATTTTGTGCTTGCCGACCTTCAGCTTGGGCAGCTTCCACATGAGAGCACCGTTCCGGGTGCTGACCAGGGTCAGGGTCTTCAGTGCCTTGGCGCCGTCGAACACCTTGACCGAACCCGTCGGGCCGGGGACGCCGTTCACGGTCACCTTCATGCTGACCTTGACCCGCTGCGCCGGGCTGACCCGAGTGGCAGAGAGAGTCGCCTCCGTCGCGGAGATCATCTTCGCGACCGTCACCGGGGCGGCCGAGGCCGATCCGTCAGCGAACCCGTTCTTCGAGGCCAGCACAGTCGCTGAGATCGACTTCGCGGCGTCCTCGGGCTTGAGCTGGTATCCGTTGCCCGTGGCACCCGGGATCGCGACACCCGATCGGGTCCACTGGTAGCGATAGTTGGCTCCGCTGACCGACCACGTCCCGGAGGAGACGTGCAGGCTCTCTCCCACCTTTGCGAACCCCGAGATCGCCGGCTGTGCGGTCGGCACGAGGGCACCCCCGGCCGTGGCGCCGATGACGTTGGACTCCGAGACGCCGTCGGTGTAGCCGGCCCTCTTGCCAGTGACGCGCAGCGAGATCGCCCTGGTGTAGTCCTCGACGGTGAGCGTGTAGGTGGGCGACGTCGCGATCCAGATCGCCTGACCGTCTCGAAGCCACTGATAGCTGTTGACAACTCCAGGACGGGACCAGACCGGGTCGACGCTGATCAGGGTCTTCCCGACCGCACTGCCGTCGGGGGCGACGATCTGGACCGGCGAGAGCTCGCGCACGGCACCGTCCACCGAGAAGCGTCGGACCGGGCTGGAGCCGAGACGGTTGCCTCGGGCGTCGAGCGCGAGCACCGACCACTCGTAGGTGCCGGAGGGCAGGGACGAGGTGTGGGAGTACGACGTCGCGACGGTGTTGACGGGTCCCGGGTTGGCCCCGACACCGCCCACGGGCTCGATGTCGAACGTGTAGCGCGCCGCCTGGGCGCTGGCGGTGCTGGCATACGACTCCCAGCTGAAGAGCGTGCCACTGGGATCGACCGTGGCACCGTCCGCGGGCTGGACGAGAGCGACCGGGAGCGGGTCCACCCAGAAGCGGCCGAAGTCCGACCACTGCCCGGGCTTCCCGCGGACGTCAGTGCGCTGGACGCGCCACCGGTAGGGCTCCGAGGAGGCTGCCAGGGGCTCGCTGGAGGCGAAGGCGGCCTGACGGGCGGTCTCGGCGAACACCCGGTTAACGTTGGAGAAGGTCGTGTCGTCGTTCTTGTAGAGCTCGATGTTCCAGGTCGTGTCGAACGTCTCGGCGGACCACTGGAAGACGACGGGACCGGCACTGATATGACTGCCGAAGGCAGGTAGTGCGGTGGGGTCGACGGTCGGGCGCTCGATGGGGGCCGCGACGGTCGGGTCGAGGTTGAGCGCAGGCGTCGCCTTGACGATCTTGCGGGTCGGCGACCACGCCAACCGGTTGTCCCGGGCGTCGATCGCCTGGACGCGCCACCAGAGGTCGCCCTCGGGATAGGTGTTCTCGAAGTTCGTGTAGGTCGCCTGGTCGACGAGGCGGTTATCGATGGCGTTCGCGTCGGTGATCGTCGCCGACGGGGCGACCTGGATGCGATAGCGCTTTGCGGTCTGGTGACTGGGCCGCGGACCGCCGTCGGGGGCGGGCGTGGCCTGGTTGGTGTCGTAGTAGTCCTGCCAGACGAAGGTGACCTCGTCGGCGAACGATGCTCCGGCTGCCGGCTCGGTGAGCTGCACGGCGGGCGAGACCTTCCGGAAGGCGTTCGTCCCGACGTCCTCCGACCCGCTCGGGTCGGGGCCGCAGTTGACGAACGGGCTGATGCGGACGCAGGGCCGGATGAACCAGTAGAAGGCGGGACCGGACTGGTTGTCCCCGAGGGCGACCAACGCGTCCTTGAAGGTCGGCGTCCAGCGGGAGTTCTGGGTCGCCGTGTTACTCGGGTTCAGCAGGAGGTTGGTGAAGTCGGGGTCCTCGGACAGATAGACCATGTAGCCACCCGCTCCGGCCACCGGGGCCCAGTCGAGGACCGGGGTCGATGGGAGTCCCTGGCAGATGGTGGTCTCGACCGGCTCCTTGTTGATCAGCACGAGGCGACGGCCGCAGGTGTCACCCGCGTCGAGCGCCATCCCGTCGAGCGCGAGCTGCTGGCCCGTGACCTCGCCCATGTCGGTGATGGTGAAGCTGCTCTCGGGTCCCTCGGAGAGGTATTGGCCGGTGCTCGAGCTGCGGACCTCGACCCACCACTGGTACGTGCCGGACGACAGGAAGAAGTCACTGGCGTCGGTCACGGCAGGGTAGTTGAGTCGGGTGGACAGGATGTCTGTCTCGTTGGTGCCGTAGACGTAGCCGGCCTGCTTGACCTTGAGGAGGTAGTAGACCGGGGCTGCCTCGGTGTTCGTCCAGGGCTGCCAGGACAGGCTCGGGAAGCGCGAGGTGACGGTGTTGTGGGCGTTCGGCTTGGGCGTCAGCGGCTGGGCGCCGGCGGCCGGAGCGGACTCGGGCAGCACGAAGGTGCGCGTCGCGTAGATTGGGGCGGGGGAGAAGCCCCCGTCGGCGTCACGTGCTGACACCTTCCAGGAAAAGGTGTCCGGCAGCTTGTCCGGGTCGGCCTGGTCGGAGTCGCTCGAGAGCTTGTCTGTCGGGGTCCACGACAGCGCGGACGTCTCCTTCGTGCGGACTTCCCCGGTGGAGAGGTTGGTGATCGTGACCAGGTAGCGCTCCGCGTCGAGGCTGGGCTCCCACGCCATGGTGGGAACAGTGACGGGCGCACCGTCGAGGGGGGCGGTCAGCTGGACGGCGCCGGAGTCGTAGACGAAGCGACCGGTGGCAGAGACATTGCTCTCCACCCCCGGCTGCCCGGTGTCCGGTGTGCCCAGGGGGCCGGGGAGGTCGTAGGCGAAGACGCGCCAGTAGGTCAGGGAACCCTGGCCGGGCATGCAGTCGTCGCCCTTGTAGCCCGGGGTGTAGGTGGTGGTAGCGGTCCAACAGGTGTCGAAGGTGCCCGGGGTGAAGGTGGAGTTGAGCCCGACATCGAGGCGGTAGCGCGTCGCGTGCTTGACCGGTGTCCACTGGAAGAAGAGGTCGTCATCCACGGCGGGGGTGTCGGCCACGGGCGGGTAGACCAGGGTCGGGAGGTGGGGCCAGCGTCGCTGGAACTCGTTGGGCAGCACTGGCCACGGGGTCGGCTGCTCGGCCGCGTTGTACGGGCGGACCTTCCAGAAGTAGTTGCCGTTGTCGTAGGTCGAGGTGGGGGAGTAGCGCGTGGAGTACACGATGCGCTTCTCGACCTGGTTGTTGAAGTCGCGGTCGAGCGCGATCCAGATCTCGTACTGCTTGGCACCCTTGACCGGGTCCCAGTCGAAGACGACGTCCTGGACGGTCTTGCTCACACGCGGCGTGGTCGGCGTCGCCAGACTGGGGGCACACACTAGGTTGGTGGGGGTGGTGGCACAGCTGGCCGACGTGACGGGCGGAAGCTGGACGACGTCGTACTTCACATAGGTCGACCAGGCGCTCTGCAGGTGGTTCTCGAACCGGGCGCGGACGCGGACGTAGAAGTCCTCGGATCCGGTGCGCTCGCCGACTCCCTGGGGCTCCGGCCACACGAACGAGGTGGTGCGGATGCCCGTGCGTGTGTCGCCATCGATCCCGTCTCCCTCGGCGTCCATGGCGACGTCGTAGCTCGTGGCACCGGCGACCGGCTTCCACGAGATGATCGGGGGAGAGACGGGCGGGAGGATCGTACCCACGGGCGAGGAGATGGCAACCCCTGCAGGGACTGTCGGGGCAGCGATGGTCGTGGAGGAGGTCGCCCAACCGCTCGTACCGGTCGGATCCGTGGCCTGGACCCGCCAGTGCAGGGTGCCGGCTCGGAGGAGACGGGTCGGCGTGTACCTGTTGCTGGTGGTCTCCTCGTTGAAGACGACGGACGAGAAGGTGGAGTCCTCAGACCCCTGGACGCGGTACTTCGCCGAGGTCGGCTGCGCGTCCCAGGACAAGGTCGGCACCGGCGATCCGGATGCCTGGAGGTTGGTCGGGACTGCGGCGGCGGCCACGGCCGGCGGTGAGCTCGCCAGCAACGAGACGACGACCGAGAGGACCAGAGCAACGATCAGCCTGCCCATCGCGGAGCGGGTGAGCGTCGGGCGGAAGCGCATGGGTGTCCCCTCGAGAAATCTACAAGTGGGTGCAGGGTATGGCGTAGCGGCTTTCGGGGAGGAAGAACAAACAAAATGGTCGCGGCCCCGATCCCGCACCCAAGGCACGGGATACGGTCGGGCCATGATCACTGCCATCGTCTTCGTGAAGGCCGACGTCGCACGCATCCCTGAGGTCGCTGAGCAGATCGCGGCACTCGAGGGGGTCAGCGAGGTTTACTCGGTCACCGGCCAGATCGATCTGATCGCCATGATCCGGGTCAGCAAGCACGAGGACA
>NZ_JAOPXV010000220.1 GCF_025964975.1 Nocardioides sp. | reverse complement strand
CACTACGACTTCGGCGCCCGCCAAGGCCTCCGGCCCGAGCCAGTCCTCGTCCACAGGTGCCTCGTCCAGCTGACCTGAACACCTCGCTGGGGACGACCCGTGCCAGGGCTCGCGCAGAGCCCTAGCGTCATCGGATGCGCACACCTCCTGCCGTACGCCGCAAGGCACGCGCCCTCCGCCGGCTCGTCCTGGCTCGCCGCCGACCACTCGCGGCGCTGCTCGTCGTGCTCGCAGTCTTCGCAGGGCTGCGCGCGACCGTCGGTCCTGCTCCCCCGACGGTCCAGGTCCCGGTGGCCGCCGCCGACCTCGCGGCCGGTGACCGGGTGGCACCCGAGGACGTGTCGATGGTCGCCTGGCCGGAGGCGCTGGCTCCGGTCGGGCTCGCGAGCTCACCGGTCGACGGGGTGCTCGCCGCCCCGGTGCGCCAGGGGGAGCCGATCACCGGTGTGCGGATGGTCGGTGCTGAGCTGGCCGCGGCTTTTCCGGACCTGACGGTGATGCCGCTGCGGCTCCCGGACCCGGCAGTGGTGGAGCTCCTCGAGGCAGGCGACCGGATCGACCTCAGCGCCGTCGACCCCGAGACGGGGGCCAGCGACGTGCTGGCTCTCGACGTGCTGGTGCTGGCGATCCCGCCTCCCGCTGCCGCCGACTCGAGCATCGCGGGCCGACTGATCGTCGCAGGCATCGATCCTTCCAGCGCCGAGCCGGTCGCCGCCTCCACCCTGAGGGATTTCATCACCGTGACCTACGCCCGCTAGCGTCGAAGCCATGACCGGTTTCAAGAACTTCCTCCTGCGGGGCAACCTCGTCGAGCTCGCTGTGGCAGTCATCATGGCCGCCGCCTTCGGTGCCATGGTCACCGCCCTCACCGCATGGCTGACCAGCCTCATCCCGGGCGCCGGCAACCTCTTTGCCGAGGCCGAGCTCGGCGAGCTCGGTTTCTTCCTCAACGCACTGATCGCCTTCGTGGTGCTCGCGACGATCGTCTACTTCCTCGTGGTCGTTCCCTACACCAAGGCGAAGGACCGCTTCTTCCCCACCGAGGCAGCGGGCACCCCCGCCGACGTCGCGCTTCTCGAGGAGATCCGCGACCTGCTGCGGGCCCGCAGCTGAGCGCACGCGCTACCCGAGGGCCAGGTGACCATCCGGTCACCCGTGGTCGGTCAGGTGCACAGACCGTTGGCCTCGGCCGCGGTCTCGTCAGGCGTGAGGGTCTCGGTGTCGGTGGGTGTCGGCGACGGCGTCCCTGGCCCGGGAGCCTCGGCCGCGTCGACCGCAGTGTCCGTCTGGCGTGACGACAGTGGCTCGTCGGCGATGACCTTCCTCCACAGCTGCTTCGCCTCCGGACGCCACAGCACACGGTACTCGGGGGTGTACTCCCACGGCACAGTGACGAACTGGACCTTGTCGAGGCCGATGTCCTGCAGCTGAAGACCGAGGCCGGCCAGGTCACGGATGCTCTCGAAGTCGAGCTTGACCGACTTCGTGGCGGCGTTGAGGAACCTCACAAGTCGGTCGGGGCGGGTCAGGGTCTCGGCGGACATGACCTTCTTGATCATCGCTGCCATGAAGGTCTGCTGACGCTTGATGCGACCGAGGTCCGACTGGTTGCCCACCGTCGAGCGGACGCGCACGTAGTCGAGCGCCTCGTCGCCACGAATCTCCCGCTCCCCTGCCGCGACGCTGATCCCGTGCTTGGGGTCCTCGATGTCCACAGGGACGCAGACCGGCACGCCGCCGACGGCGTCGACCATGTCCTTGAAGCCGTTGAAGTCGACGAGGACGTAGTTGTCGATGAAGACCCCTGTCGTGGCCTCCACCTGCCGGATCGTGCAGGCCGGACCGCCCACTGCAAAGGCGACGTTCCAGATCTCGGAGTCGCCGCCGGGGATCTCGTCGTCCTCGCCGCAATCGGGGCGTGTCACCAGCGAGTCACGCGGGATCGAGATGCCGTAAGCCCGCTCGCGGTCGGCCGAGAGGTGCAGGAGGAGAGTCATGTCGGAGCGCGCGCCATTGTCCGGGTCCTCGGTGTCGATCCCGTTGCCCTCCCCCTCGCGGCTGTCCGAGCCCATGACCAGGATGTTGAGGGCGCCCTCGGGTCCGCTCCGCTCGGGGCGATCGTTGCCGAGGGCCGGTGTGAGGTCTTCGACGTCGAGGTTGCCCTCGAGGTGCCGCACGAGGAACACCACCGAGAGAGCGGTCACCAGTGCCAGCACGAGGGTGCTGACGAGGATGACTTTCGCCACCGTGTGCTTGCCCGGGACCTCGGCCTTGCCCTTCGCCGCCACGCGCACCCCGCTGGTCACATCAACCGTGGTGGGGCGGGACCTGGTCGCGATACCACTCGTCGCCCTTGCCGGAAACCTCCGACGAGCGAGCAGTACGGTCGTCGCTGGTCTGCTCCGGCAGGACGTCCCCAAAGACGGCGGCGAGTCGCTTGCGGCGTACCCACTCGGGCTCGAGCTGCTGGCCCGACGTCGCGTCGTCGGGAGCGGTCATGCGCACACCCCGGGGACGGGATCCGCGGTCGGCTCCTCGGTGGGTGTCGCGGGCTCGAGCTCGCTCGGGCTCTCCGAGGGGGTGGTCGGGTCCGGCACGGGCGGCTCCGTGCCGGGATCAGGCTCTGGCTCGTTCGAGCTGGCCGGCGGCTTCGCCGTGATGGCGTCGCCGAGCAGCGCCTTGGGCAGCGGCTTGTCCTCGTTGAGCAGCCCCCACATGGTGTCGGCCTGCTCGGTCCAGTAGACGCTGCCCTTGAACTCCGACTCGAGGGGGAAGTAGGCCGTCGGGGCGGTCACGAACTTGACGTTCTCCAGGCCGATGTTCTGCAGCTGCATGGCGATCTTGCCGATACGGGTCACCGACCCCAGCTGCTCGTCGGTGGTCAGCGACTGGGTGGCTGCGTCGAGGAAACCCACCACGCGGTCGAGGCGGCTCAGGGTGCCGGCCGACTTGACCTTCCGGATCAGTGCCGCGATGAACGTCTGCTGGCGCTTGATACGGCTGATGTCGTTCTGCTGGATGACCTCGCCGACATACCGGGCACGGACGTAGTCCAGCGCCTCGTCCCCGGACAGGACGGAGGGATTGCCGGCCGGAACGAAGATGCCGTGCTTCGGGTCGTCGATGTCCTCGGGGACGCACACCGGCACGCCGTCGACAGCGTCGACCATGTCGCCGAACCCGTTGAAGTCCACCACCACGAAGTGCTCGACGCGGATGTCGGTCATGCTCTCCAGCTGCTCCACGGTGCACAGCGGCCCGCCATCCATGCTGTAGGCGGCGTTCCACTTGACGTCGGTGGCGGCAGGGCTGTCGCCGCATGCAGGCCGGTCGACGATCGAGTCGCGGGGGATGGAGATGGCGTAGGCGCGCTTCCGGTCAGCAGAGAGGTGGACCAGGATGGTGGTGTCCGAGCCACCACCGGATTCGTTGTCACCGACGACGTTGCAGCCCTCGCAGTCCCGGTTGTCGTCACCCATCACCAGGATGTCAAGGGGCTCTCCGTTGCCCTTGTAGACCTCCTCCGGGCGGTCGTCGCCCAGCGCGGTCTCCATGTCGACGGAGGTGATGTTTCCGTTGAGGTGGCGGACGAGGAACACCACTCCGAGACCGGTCACCAGCGCCAGCACGAGGGTGCTGAGCAGGACGACCTTGCCGACCGTGTGCTTGCGCGGGATCGCGGCCTTGCGCCTCGGCGCGGGTGCATCCGGGTTGGCGCTCGACACACCTGTCACGACCAGTTCCCAGCCTTCGTCATCGGACGCCCCAGGCGGGCGACGCCTCGCAACCTACGCGAACTGGCCAAATATCCACCCCAGCCGGGTCGGGGACAAATTCCTCGCCTCCGGCGTGATGAGGAAGGATGGGGGCGCTCCCCACCCCGGCAACCGAAGGTCTTTGTTCCCGTGCCCAACCCCCTCCGCCTCACCGTGACCGGCATGGTCGGTCTCGTCGTGCTTGCCGCGGTCGGAGCGCAGGCCGCCAGCGTGGAGCCGGACGCGGCGCCCAGCACGGTCGTCCGGACGTCGGAGACGACCCGGGTGGCGGCAGCGGATGCGCCGAACGTCGTGGTGTTCCTGACCGACGACATGCGCACCGACGACCTGGGCTATCTCCCCCACGTGCGCAACCTGCTGATGAAGCGCGGGATGACGTTCACCGATGCGCAGTCGCCGCACCCGCTGTGCTGCCCAGCCCGGGCCGAGCTTCTCTCAGGGCAGTACGCGCAGAACAACGGCGTGCACCACAATTCCGGGGCGTACGGCGGCTGGGAGGCCTTCGACCCGTCGTCGACCATCGCCACCTGGGCCGAGGACGCCGGCTACGCGACCGCGATCCACGGCAAGCACCTCAACCACTTCGACCCCGACGCACCGGCGGACCCGGGGTGGACGAACTTCGACATCCTGCTGGAGCCCGCGACGGACTACGAGGACTTCACATTCTTCGGCGGCGACTCCTTCTCCGACGACTACGTCACCACCCGCCTCGACGAACGCACCGTCGCCGACATCGACACGTGGGCGGGTCGTCGGCCGTTCATGATCTTCGCCAACCACGTCGCGCCGCACATCTGGTTCCCCGAGTCGGCCAAGGGAGACGGCGACGGCGACCGGGGTGGACGCCTCCCACCGGCCGAGCCGGCCTACGCCGATGCGCTCAAGGGACTCACGCCCAGGGCCTTCAAGGACCCCGCCTTCAACGAGGCCGACATGCGCGACAAGGAGTCGATCGTCAGCGGCCGACCGAAGCTGGCGGCACGCCCGCTGAAGCGGCTGAACCTCGCCCGCATCCGTTCGCTGCTCTCCGTCGACGAGGCGGTGGCGCACACCGTCGCCGCCCTCGAGCGCACCGGCGAGCTGGACGAGACCTACATCGTCTTCACCTCCGACAACGGTTACGCCCTCGGCGAGCACCGCTTCACCGGCAAGGACCGCCTCTCCGACGAGATCCTCGACGTTCCGCTGGTGATCCGGGGGCCCGGCATCCCTGCGGGCACCCGCTCCGCCCGGACCGTGTCGCTCATCGACCTCACTGCGACGCTCGCCCAGCTGATGTCGCTCACGCCCACCATGACCATCGACGGCGAGCACTTCGTCGCGACCCTGAGTGACCCGAAGGCATCCGGCCTCCGCGACACGTTGTTGGTGCAGACAGGCGCGAAGGACCCGAGCGTCAGGTTCCCCGGCTGGGCCTACCGCGGCGTGCTGACGCAGCGCTACTCCTATGCCCGGCGCATCAACAACGGGCCCACCGCCGGATTCCTGTACGACCGCCAGCACGATCCGCACGAGCTGGCGAACCTCCTGACCGATGAGCGCTATCGCGCCGTACGCCGCGAGCTCGAGCGTCGCTACCGTGTGCTGGCCGACTGTTCCGGCACCGGTTGCAACCGCGACTTCGGTCCGCTCCCCCGCCCCGCTCGCTAGCCGAGCAGCTCCTCCATGGTCTCGATCTCGGCGGTCTGGGACGAGATGATGTCGTCCGCGAGCTCGACGGCGGCCTCGAACCGGCCGTCCCGGGTCTGCGCCTCGGCCATCTCGACGGCACCTTCGTGGTGCTCGACCATCATCTCCAGCCACATCTCCTGGAACTCCTCGTCGGGCGCGTCCGCCAGGGCGGCCGTCTCCTCGGCGGACATCATGCCGGGCATGTCGGTGTCCATCCCCGCCATGGAGCCGTGCGCCTCGTCGTGACCGGCATTGGCCTGGTCGCGCACCGTCTCGGGGATCTCCTCGTCCCAGCCGATGAGCCAGTCGGTGAACGTCTCGATCTCCGGTGCCTGGGCTGCGCGGACCTGCTCGGCCAGGCCCTGCGCACATCAGGGTTGAGCGGACGCCCGAGGGTGAGGTCGACCATGGACAGCGCCTGGGCGTGGTGCTGGAGCATCTCCGAGGCGAACTCGACGTCTGCCTTGTTGTGCTCGGTCGCTGAGACCTCAGCACGACCCTTCGAGGCGCCTTCGTTGCCGCAGGCAACAGCACTGAGGGCCAGCGTCATCGCCAGCGTGGTCGCGCCCATGGCACGGGTTGATGGCTTGCGAGGCATGGAGTGCTCCCTTCCTGCCTCGAGACTACGGACGTAGCGGACACATACCCCCTGGGGGCATCATTGGGCAGGTGAGAACGTCACCCGTCACCGGTCGGACACATGTCCAGCACCGCGCACCAGCACGAGCACCACGCCACCTCAACGACTCGCGCTCGATGGCCCTGAGCGCCACCTTGCACTGCCTGACCGGTTGCGCCATCGGCAAGACCCTCGGCCTGATGATCGGCACGGCCATCGGGCTCGGCACCGGATGGACCGTCGCGCTGGCCGTCGGCCTCGCCTTCCTGTTCGGCTACAGCCTCTCGACGTTGCCGCTCCTCAAGGCGGGGCGTCGGTCTCGGGTCCGCGATCGCCGTGGTCTTCGCAGCCGACACCCTCTCCATCGCGACCATGGAGTTCGTGGACAACGCAGTGATGGCCGTCATCCCGGGGGCGATGGAGGCCGGCCCGGTCAACGCGGTCTTCTGGATCAGCATGATGGTCGCGCTGACGGCCGCCTTCTTCGCGGCCTACACCGTCAACCGCTACCTGCTGCAAAGGGGCAGGGGTCACGCCCCGACCCATGGCTATCACGGGGCAGCGGCTGCGGCGGGGCTACGGCGATTCCTCCCGACGTTCACCACCGCGACCCTGGTCGCCGCGATCGCCGCATTCATGCTGGGCGGACTCGTCGTGGCGAGCGCAGCGGAGATCGGGGACGCGGGCCAGACCGCGCCAGCTCATGAGTCCCGGTGATACACGCCGGCCAGCAGGTCGCGCAGGGGCTCCCAGAGCGCCTCGGGCGCAGCGAGCACGTCACCGCTCTCCGGCCAGCGGCCGCCACTCGGGCCATCGAGGTCACCGACGATGCCGCCCGCCTCCAGGACGAGCAGGACACCGGCGGCCCCGTCCCACGGCTGCAGCCCCGGGCTCCATACCGCGTCCGCGCGACCCGATGCAGCATGGGCCAGAGACGATGCCGCACTGCCGCCGCGCCGCAGGTCGCGCACCTCTCCCAGGAGGACGTCGACCATGGCTCCCGCTCGAGGATGCTGGTCGCGGCGCCCGAAGTTGATCTCGACGAGAGCCTGGTCCAACGTCGTCGTCGATGACAGCGAGGCCGGGCGGTCGTCGACCAGGGTCCCGCAGCCGCGGGTTGCCGACGACGTACGCCCGTAGGCCGGTTCGACCACTACGCCGGCGGCCACGCGCCCGTCCGGACCGAAGGCGGCCACTGACACGGCCCAGTCCGCTCGGCCGTAGAGGTAGCTGGTCGTGCCGTCGATCGGGTCGACGAGCCAGCTGACACCGGTCGTGCCCTGGTCGGTGCCGAGCTCCTCACCGCGGACGCAGTCGTCAGGGCGGTGCTGGCTGAGGACGCCGCGGATGACTTCCTCGGTCTCGAGATCAGCTCGGCTCACCAGGTCCCAGGGTCCCGCCTTCTCCTGCACGCTTCGCTCGGCGCCGCGCCGCTGCCACGACAGTGCGCAGTCCGCTCCGGCCCGGGCCGCGAGTTGCGCGACCCGGGTCAGCTCTGCGGCGTCGATGTCGTGCCTCTGGAGATGGACTTGTGCCTTGGCGCGGGCCTACGCAGGAACTGTCCGAGCGATGCGCGATCCTGACGGAGGTAGCACGCCTGCGCGACCGAGAGAGCGAGCCACGGCAGGCAGGCCCTGGTGGGGGTGTCGACGCCGGCGAGGGCCATCGCGCCGATCACGATCGGTAACACAACGGCGATCGCGACCTCTCGCCGAGACCCAGCCGCCAGGACCGAGGCACCGGCAAGGATCCCCAGGCCGACGCACATCACCAACGTCCCGCCGCTCGCGCCGGGGCCCGCCAGGAGCGCTCCGCAGGCGGCAGCGCCACCCGCCGCAACCACCCCTGCGACGTTCCAGGGAGCCGACCAGGCCGACCGCTGCTTCACGGGTTGCCAGTGCCCGAGATCATGCACCGAGGAGGGCACTTCGTCCGGCAGCCACGGTGCCAGCGCGAGCTGATGTTCTCGCGCCTGGTCGCGACGGGCGTACCACCGCAGCCGACGGCCCTCCAAGCGGGCGAACGCCGTCGCCTCAACGGCCCAGCGGCTGGTGATCCAGGCGATCCCGAACGCCCACCCGGTCAGCACGGCCATGGGCAGAAGGAGCCGTGAGCTCGTCAGGTCCACGGCCAGGCCTAGTCCCGTGACCACGCGGAGCGCGTAGCCAGCACCGATGACGATCCAGATGGCTACGATGCCAGCGGTGATCGGAGCAGGAGCCTTGTCGGAGCGACCTGTGCTGACGCTCCGCAGCGCCTCGTAGACCGCCGCCAGACCGAACACCCCCGCCGTGAGCAGGATCATGAAGACCCCGGTCCTGACGTCCAGTGCCCAGCACAGGGCGCACGCCAGCACGATCTTGGCCGCCGCCGTCGCTGCGCTCCAGGCGAACCTCGAGCGCCGGCGCTCCGGGGGGCCGGGAAGCCTTCCCCGATCGCCGCCGGGGTGGCGCTGGTCGGCGTCGAAACCTCGGATGTCGTTCCACTGGTAGCGGGCCTGGTAGACCAGCAGCTCGAGGGAGAACCAGACGACGACGGCTCTCAGGACGTCGACCTGTTCCGGGCGGCCGCGCGCTGCCATCCCGATGAGGAATCCGACGGGGAGGATGATCCACTTCACGATGTCGCCCGTGCGGGGCAGCGCGAGGTAGCTCGCAAGGGTGCGCGGCCGTGCTCCCGGGCCGGACTCCGGGCCGTGACGTCGCTCCGCTGCTCGCGTGGCGAGGTGGGTCGCGTTCACCGCTCCTCCCTCACCCTGTGAGCTGGGCGAGCAGGTCCGCCCAGGTGGTCGCGATGCGGGTCGCGCCGGCCTCGCGCAACCGAGCCGCCAGCTGGTCAGCCTCATCGGCAGGCGCGAAGTGCAGCAGACCCACCACGGGGAAGCCCGCTGCCACCGCGGCGCGCACGCCCACCTCGGAGTCCTCGATCGCCAGGGCTTGCGAACCGGTGACTCCCATGGCGTTTCCTGCCAGCTGATAGATCGCCGGATCGGGCTTGCTGATGGGCCGCGGGAGCGAGTCCTCGGCGCTGAAGAGGCGGCCGTCCTGGACGAACTGGGACAGACCCGTGGCGCTGAGGCAGGCATCCACCCGCTTCGAGGCGCTCGAGCTGACCACTGCGAAGGGGAAGGCGGCCGCCAGGAGCTGCACGGCTGCGCTCACCTCCGGATCCTCCGGCAGCACGCTGGCCAGGTGCGAGGTGACCTCGTCAGCTTCGATAGCAGTCCAGCGCTCCAGGGTCTCGGACGTGAGGTCGACGCCGTTCTCCGCGCACAGCCGCGGGACCGTGGCGCGGAAGTTCCGTCCGGTGTAGTCGCTGCGCAGCTCGTGGGCGGTGTAGCGACGATGCACGCCAAGCTCGTCGAGCAGGGCATTGACCACGTCCACCGACGCGTCGTAGGCGGGTCCCTCGGAGGGGAACAGGCATCCGTCTGCGTCGCAGAGGATGGCCCGCAGGCGCGGTTCGGTTCGTCGGGTCGCGATCACGAGATCAGATCAGCATGCGGTTCGGACGACATGCTGCGGCTCGTGAGCGGGGCCAGGATCGGCGCAGGCGTCCGCGCCAAGCGCTTCTGGACGGCGGACTCCACTCCATGCTCGAGGTCGCGTATGGCTCGGCGTACGTCCCACGACAGACCGACGTCGCTCCGGAGACCGTCCGTGACCCCCGGCACGTCGAGGAGCAGGGCAGGGTCCGGACCTCCACGCAGGGCGCGGTCCTGGAGGTCGTCGAGGTTGGCGTCCTGGATGTCGATGGCGCGCCCGTCGAGGTCCTTCCCGCGCAGGTAGCGGAACCAGCCCGCCAGGGCCAGGGTCAGGAGGGGAGCCTGCTGGCCCTGCTGGCGCGCCTCGACGAGGGACGGCAGGAGGTAGGCCGGCACCTTGGTGGAGCCTCGACGGCACAACCGCGAGAGGGGATCGCAGATCGTCTCGTTGCTCAGCCTGCGGAGCACCGACTCGATGTAGGCGTCGACCTCCATGTCCGCGACGGACGGGAGGAGCGGGGCGATCTCGGTGCGCATCATCTCGGCGAGGAAGGCACGCATCGTGGGGTCGGCGGCCACCTCGGCGGTCGTGCGGTGCCCTGCCAGCCACCCGAGGTAGGCCATTGCGGTGTGCGTACCGTTCAACAGCCTCGTCTTGATCAGCTTGTACGGCGCAACGTCGGCCACCACCTGGACGCCGGCGTCCTCGAGCGGGGGCCGACCCTGGGCGAAGGCATCCTCGACCACCCACTGGGTGAAGGGCTCGGTGGCGACCGGCGACCGGTCCTGCACACCGAAGGTCCTCGTCAGGTGCTGGCGTACGTCGTCGTCGGTTCCCGGCGTGATCCGGTCGACCATGCTGTTGGGGAAGCTGACGTTGTGCTCGATCCAGCGCGCCAAGGTCTCGTCGCGGAGCCGCGCGAAGGCCACCAACGCCGTCCGGGTCGTGTCACCGCTGGTCGCCAGGTTGTCGCAGGACAAGACGGTGAATCCGCCCAGGCCAGCCCGGCGACGGAATGCCAGCGCCTCGGTCAGGTAGCCGAACCAGGTGATGGGCAGGTGGGGACGACGGAGGTCCGCCAGCACCTCACGCGTGTCATCACGGAAGATTCCGTCCGAGTCGACGTTGTAGGCGTCACCAGTGATGGTCATCGTGACGATCCGGGTCCGAGGGTCGGCCAGGCGACCGATCACCCGGCCGGGGTCGTCTCCGGCGAACAGGTAGTCGCACATGGAGCCCACGACGCGGGCGTTCTCGCCGTGGGAATCCCGCTCGAGGACCGTGAACAGGTTGTCCTGACCGACCAGCGCATCACGCAGGGCGGGTGACCGCAGTCCCACCCCCACGACACCCCAGTCCGTCATTCCCGCTCGGGCCAGGTCGTCGAGGTACACCGCTTGGTGGGCCCGGTGAAAACCGCCGACTCCGAGGTGGACGATCGAGCGCGAGAGCAGTGAGCGGTCGTACAGGGGGACGTCCATGCGGCGGGCGACGAGCCCGAGAGTGGAGTCGGAAAGATGAAGCATGCGAGACCTCCGCGTCAACAAGACAGCGGGCCAGGGCTAGATCCGCACCTCCTTTCTACTTTGCAGTAGGCATCCGGCGCCTCATTCGTACGGGTGAAAAGTTCTGAACTTCGTGGTGCCGCCCGCCTATCTGCAGACCAGTCGTGGCGGGCGCCGGCTCGGTCCGTCGCGGGTGCGTCTGCGGGTCATGAACGCGCCCACGGTGATGGCGGCGACGACGATGGCAAAGGTGAGCCCCGCGAACGCGAAGGTTGCTCCGGTGGCGAGCGCGCCACTTCCGGCGATGCCGACGAGTGCCAGCACGGGTGGAGCACAGCAGACGGCGCAAGCAGCGACAGCGCCTCCCACCACGTAGCGACCGTTGGGCAAGCCCTGCTCGGTCGGGGCGATCAGGTTGTCGGTCATGGGTTGGTCCTTCCGACCTCGGCGAGGCTCACGAACGGAATGGGGCAGCAGTCGCTGCTGGCGCACTGGTGGAGGTCGTCGCATCCGGCATCGAGGGCGGCGACCAGGTTCTCGCGGATGGTCGCGAGGTCGGCCATGCGCTGGTCGACCTCGGCCAGCTTCTCCCTGGCACGGACCTGGAGACCGCTGCTGCGGCCTCGGCGGCGGCCGAGCTCCAGGAGGTCGGCCACCTCGTCGAGGGTGAACCCGAGCCGTTGGGCGGCCTTGATGACCCGGAGCGTGGTGACGGCGGCGTCGTCGTACAGGCGGTGTCCCCCATTGCTGCGGACGGGCGGAGTGATGAGACCGCGCCGCTCGTAGTAGCGCAGGGTCTCCTTGTTGACCCCGGCCGCGTCGGCGACCTGTCCCACCCGCAACATCACACCGCTCCTTCTGCAGTCGTGGCCGTGACGCCGGAGACCTCGCTCGCGCGAGCCGCCAGGGCGTCGAGGATGTCGCGTCGTGCTGGTGGCACCCTGATGGAGAGGTCGACGACGGTCTCGGTGCCGTCGACGATGAACGTGAAGAACGAGCAGCACGTCGACTCGCGCGTCGCCAGGTCCCTCACGCGGTCGTAGAGCCCGGTGTCGCCCCGCAACGTCATCCGCACCTCGCCCTCGACCGTGGTCAGTCGGGTCAGGCTGGAGACGAACAAGTCGTCGAACTCGACGAGGCGGAGTGGCCGTCGGAGGTCGGCATCGTGCACGCGTCGGTGGTCAACGGGTTGTCCATACGAAGACGGTAAACCCGGACCTGGGTCCCGATGGCAACACGCGTCGAGCAGACTGCATGCGTCCACTAGATTCCGACCGTGACAACAGCCCCCACTGTCGACCGCCACACCGTGTGGCGCAAAGCGTTCGCAGAGTTCCTTGGTAGCGCCCTGCTCGTGGCCACCGTGGTCGGGTCCGGCATCGCAGCCCAGGCCCTTTCGCCGGACGATGTGGGCCTCCAACTGCTGGAGAACAGCCTCGCCACCGGGGCGGTCCTGGTCGCGCTCATCCTCGCCCTGGGGCCGGTCTCGGCTGCGTTCAACCCCGTGGTCACCTTGGCGGAACGGGTTCTCGGTGCGGTCACCAACGGTGAAGCCGCGATCTTCATCTCGGCCCAGACCAGTGGTGCCTGTGTGGGCAGCGTGCTGGCGAACCTCATGTTCGACCTGGACGCCGTCACCATCTCCACCAAGGAGCGGTCCAGCGGTGGCCTGTGGCTCGCCGAGGTCGTCGCCACCTTCGGGCTCCTGCTCGTCGTCTTCGGTGTGGTCCGTTCGGGCCGCGACGCCCTGGCGCCCTTCGCCGTCGGCGGCTACATCACCGCCGCCTACTGGTTCACCTCATCAACCTCATTCGCCAACCCCGCCGTCACGATCGCGCGCACCCTCACCGACACCTTCGCTGGGATCGACCCCACGTCCGTCCTCGCCTTCATCGCCATGCAACTCGTCGGGGGCGCCCTGGCGGTCGGCGCAGTCCTGGCCCTGTACCCCAACGCTCGCGACCTCGCCGCCCACGTCGCAGATCTCAACACCACCGAGAGGGAACACGCCCATGACTAAACCCGTCGTCCTGTACGCCTGCGTCCACAACGGAGGCCGCAGTCTCGCCGCCAAGGTCCTTACCGAGCACTACGCCCAAGGAGCCATCGAAGTGCGCTCTGCAGGCTCCGAACCCGGCGCCTCCCTCAACTCCCACGTCGTCGCCGTCCTTGAAGAACGCGGCCTCTCCGTTGCTGGTGAAGCACCGAAACTGCTCACCTCCGAGACTGTCGAGACCTCCGACGTGGTCATCACCATGGGCTGCGGCGAAGAGTGCCCCTACTTCCCCGGCAAGCGCTACGAGGACTGGAAGCTCGATGACCCCAAGGGTCAGGACCCCGAAACGGTTCGACGGATCGTCGACGAAGTGGACGCCCGCGTCCAAGCCCTCGTCCAGGAACTGAGTGTCGTCTGAGTAGCCCGCGCAGGGGCCGCATTCGTCACATCAACCGCCTGCTGACAAAATGACAAGCGCCGGCGGAGCTTCGACTCGAACCTCCACACGGCTCGCCCCAGTATAGCGTGTTGATAACCCGCTAGCCCGCGTGAATCCGTGGTGCTCGTGACGACGATGAACAGATTGCGGGCATTTCGGAACAAGCCCCTACGTGCTGGCGGTGTCCAGCGAGCCGCACGAGGGGAAACTGCGGCATGGAATCCGACCTGTTGGCTGCCTTCCCCCGTGGCCTCGGCTCAGCAGTCCGCCAGGCCAGCGAGGGGCTGGGCACGCCGTCCCACCGGACGAGTGTGCGACTGGTGCAGGACAGTTACCAGCGACGCTGGGGCGACATTGGAGTCGCGGGCGAACAGTTGCGCATCCCGTACCGCCACTACCAGCCACCGACGCGCCGGGCTGCGTCCCGTGGAGTGGTGTAGATCGTCCGCGTGATTCTCTGCGGGGGGATCAGGCTATGCGCTCTGGACGGCGGGGGTCGTGGTCACCTCCTGGATCGGTGTCGTGTTGATCGCGAGGACGGTGGGTGCGGGCGGGGTGAGCTGGGCCATGGAGCCTTCGGAGAGGTAGCGGCGCTCGGCGACCTGCCACTCGTCGTGGGCCTCGATCAGCACACAGGCCGAGAGCCGGAGCAGGGCGGCGGCATTGGGGAAGATCCCCACGACATCGGTCCTGCGCTTCACCTCACGGTTCAATCGCTCCAACGGATTTGTGGACCAGATCTTGCGCCAGTGGGCCTCGGGGAAGTCGGCGAACGCGGTGATCTCCTCCTTCGCGTCGCGCAGCATCTCCGCGACCGCGGGGAGCTGTGGTTCGAGCATCACGGCGATGACCTCGACCTGCTCGCGCACGAGCTTGCCGGTGGTTGGGCGAAGACCGTGCGGATCGCGGCGGCGACCATGTCGGCGTGGCCCTTGGGGACCTTGGCGAGCACGTTGCGCATGAAGTGCACCCGACACCGCTGCCACGCGGCGCCGGCCATCGTCGCGTCGATGGCGTTCATCAGGCCGCGGTGGTGATCAGAGATGACCAACTGCACCCCGCCCAGGCCGCATTCGCGCAGGCCGCGCAGGAACTCGGTCCAGAAGTCGGTGGTTCCGGAGTCACCGACCGCACAGCCGAGCACCTCACGGCGTCCGTCCGCGGACACCCCGGTGGCGATCACCACCGCCTGAGAGGCCACCCGGTACCCCTTGCCGGACTTGTCACCGCCGATGCGGGCCTTGCAGTACGTCGCGTCGAGGAACACGTACGGGAACGCCTGGGCGGACAGGTCGCGGGTGTTGAACGCCGCGACCTCGACGTCGAGCTCGGCACAGATCCTCGAGACCTCCGACTTCGAGATCCCCGCTTCGGCGCCCATCGCGACGACCAGGTCGTCGACCTTCCTGGTCGAGACGCCGTGCACGTAGGCCTCCATCACGACCGCGTGCAGCGCCACGTCAATCCAGCGACGCGGGTGCAACAACGTGGGGAAGAACGACCCGGTGCGGGTCTTGGCGATCTTCACACTCAGGTCCCCCGAGGTCGTCGAGACCACCTTCGTCCGGGACCCGTTGCGTTGCGTGGTCCTGGTGTCGTTCTGCTCGTGCATGCCGGCACCGATGTGCTCGGTGGCCTCGGCATCGACCAGCGCTGCAGGATCGTGTGCAGCAGGGTGCGCATCAACTTGGAGTCATCGGCGGTGCGCATCGCCTCGGTCAATTCGAGCAGGGCAGACTGGTTCAGGGTCATCGCGTGGAACCTCTTTCGTGAGTTCTTTGGTCGGAATCTCACAAAGACTCACGCGGTGGCCCCCTTCCGTTGGCGACCGACACGGCCACCACGATCAGAAACCCGATCTACACCACTCGGCGGGACTCAATCATGACCGACTCCGACTTCAAGCGTGTCTACGGCTACCGGCCCGACGCCGAATCCGGCAACAAGGACATCGAAGAGGCATGGCACCTCAAGCGCATGCCTGCCTGGGGCTGGCACAACCAGTCACTCCGCATGCTCTTGCACGCCGGACAAGTCAACGCCGAAGCCTGGCGCATCCATCTCGAACGGCTCTGGGACCACGGCAACCTGACAACGCCACTCCCCACCGAAGCCGCCTAGCGCGATCACTTTTCGCGCCAAACGAAACAAGAGTCCACGTCACCCCGCGCCCTCCGGGCAGCGGGGCAAACGTGCTGCCCTAACCCAGAACCGGCCCCCGAGCACCGGCCCGGGCAGTCACGCTCAGGGGCCCGCGTTCGTCACATCTGCCGTCTGCTGACAAAATGACCACGCCAGTGCAGGTTTTCAACACGAATGTGCACACGGCCCGCCCCAGTAGCTCAGTGGATAGAGCAGCCGCCTCCTAAGCGAAAGGTCGCCAGTTCGACTCTGGCCTGGGGCACCGTGAGGTAGTAGCGCAACTCCGCATCACACAGTTGCGAAACTCCGATACACCCGTCAGATCGGGACGTTCGCGCCTGTTTGTGGCCTCGGTTGGGCCTTCCGTCCCCGTCGGGGCGGGTCTGCTGCACGGATAGGTGACAACTGACTTGTGGTGCCCGGAGGTGCCGCTGGAAGGATGTGCACCGTGCCGAAGCCCTATCCCAAGGAGTTCCGCGACGACGTTGTTCGCGTCGCGAGGAACCGTGAGCCTGGCGTCCACCTCAAGCAGATCGCT
>NZ_JAOPXV010000108.1 GCF_025964975.1 Nocardioides sp. | reverse complement strand
CGTCGATGATGAAGCAGACGTAGGCGACGCCGGCCCAGGTCGGCACGAACGTCAGGTCGGTGACCCACAGCTGGTTCGGGGCCGTGGCGGTGAAGTCGCGGCCCACCAGGTCCGGGTGCCGCGGCATGCCCGGGTCGGGTTTGGTGGTGCGTATCCGCTTGGTGCGCCGCACACCCTCGATCCCAGCGGTGCCCATGAGGCGGGCAACCTGGTCACGGCCGATGTCGTGACCGCAGCGCCGGGCCTTCCAGACCTTCCGGGCACCGTAGACCCGGTAGTTGTCCTCGCACAGCTGCCGCACGACCGGGCCCATCACCTCGTCGCGCTGCGCACGAACTGAGGGTTGTCGGTTCTTGATCTCGTAGTAGCTGCTCGGGGCCACCTGCAGCACGCAGCAGATGCGCTCGATCCCCAGACGCCGGCCCGCGACAACATCGTCGCGGTAGGCGTCGATGAGCGTGGCTACTTCTTGTGCTGGCGGTCGAGCTCCGCCCCGAAGAAACTGGCGCCCCTCTTCAGGATCTCGTTGGCTCTCTTGAGCTCGCGATTCTCCTGCTCGAGCTCCTTCAGAGTCGCTGCGGTCCTGGGTCCGCCAGGCATCCTCGCGGTGTCGCTGGTGCTGACACCTGTGCCGTACCCGAGCTGGGTTGCGACGCGTTGCACCGTGCCGTGCTCTGTGCCGAGCTCGGCTCGAAACGTCCTGACCATCCGCACCGCAGCGGCCTTCTCATCCGGGCTGTAGCGACGCGTCGTCGGCTTCCCCGGGGTCGTGTCCTTCGGCATGAGTCCACCCTCGTTTCCAAACGATGAAGACTCCAACCAACCCAGGGCGATTCACGGAGAAGTCCTGGTTTGCTCGAGCCACAACCTCGTGGCACAGCTGCGAGGGCAGCAACAGCTCGGCGCCGCGATATCGCCGCAACACGTTGTCGAACTGACCAAGGCGTTGCAGAGCCACAGGGTGGACCCTCCCGCAACGCGCAGGCCAAGAAAGTCGGCGAGGCCGGGACGGAAGGCTCGTGCCTTCAAGCTGACTGCCGCGTTCGCGGTGATCGCTGTGGTCCTGGGCCAGCCCATGTGGTTTACGTCGGCGGTGGACCGAGCGGCAGAAGAATTCGTCGCTCTGTTCTCGTCGGACGCGTCGACCCCCACTCCCGAGGAAGAGCCGCCTGCCCCGGACCGAACTCCCCAGCAGGGCAGGGGCAAGAAGCGCGATAAGGGGGGCGCGTCTAGCGGCGGCTGATGTGCTACTCGATAACGGTTCCGGTCATCATCTGGTCAGCGAGGCCTCCGCCTGCGACGCTACGCAGGTCGCGATACCGCGTCACGAACTATTCGGGGAGAACCATGTCCACTCGCATCCTGGTCGCCGCAGCATCCTTCGCGCTGGGCGCCACCCTGCTCGTCGCGCCCGCCAACGCGGCGCCAAGCACCGTCGCCGCAGCAGCACCTGCGCAGTTCAAAGCTGCCCCGATCGACTGGGGCAAGTGCAAGGACGACTTCCTCATCGACTCCGGCGCGCGGTGCGGCATGCTCACCGTTCCGCTGGACCACGCGGACCCGACCGGCCCGACGATCAAGCTCGCGGTCTCGCGGGTGAAGCACAAGGGCCAGAAGTACAACGGCGTCATGTTCACCAACCCCGGCGGTCCGGGCGGCAGCGGCACGTGGGTGGCCGGGTACGGCCAGTTCGTGCCCAAGGACGTGGGGAAGACCTACGACTGGATCGGCCTGGATCCCCGCGGCGTCGGCGAAAGCAGGCCCGCCCTGTCGTGCGACAAGCGGATCCTGAAGATCGGTACGCGTCCGCCGTACGACCCGACGACCGACGACATCCGAGACAGGTGGATCGCGAAGGCGGAGGGGTACGCCCGCGACTGCGGGGAGTCCGCCTCGGCGCGGCTGCTGCCGCACATGAAGACGACCGACATCGTCGCTGACTTCGAGGTCCTGCGCGAGAGCCTCCGCGCGGGCAAGGTCAGCTTCTACGGGTTCTCCTACGGCACCTACATCGCTCAGGTCTACGCGACCCTGCACCCGGAGCGCCTGGACAAGCTCGTGCTCGACGGGGTCGTCGACCCGCGCGGCATCTGGTACGAGTCCAACCAGAGCCAGAACGTCGCCTTCGAGAAGTCGATCTCCAAGTTCTTCCGCTGGGCCGCCAAGGGCAACCGGGACCTGCACCTCGGCCGGACCGCGGCGGCGGTCGAGAAGACCTACTACCGCGTGCTGCGCCGCCTGGCCCGCAACCCGATCAACGGCGTCGGGGCTGCGGACCTGAGCGACATCGCTCTGGGCGCGGGCTATGCCGCCTTCCTCTACCCCGAGGTCGCCTCCGCGATCTCCGAGATCGCGAACGAGGGGACCGCCAAGCAGGCACGCATGCTCTACGTGTCGCAGAACCCGGTCGTCCCGCGCGGCGACAACGGCTACGCGGCCTACCTCGCCACGATCTGCACCGACGCCCCGTGGCCGACGGACCTCAACAAGATCCTCGCGGACAACGCGGCCCAGGACGTGCGCTACCCCTTCATCACCTGGGGCAACGGCTGGTTCAACGCCCCGTGCCGCACCTGGCCGGCAGCGCCCGCGCCCGCTGCGGTCGAGGTTGCGCCATACGCCGGATCGGTCCTGCTGATCAACGAGACCTTCGACGGCGCCACCCCGATCTCGGGTGCCAGGGAGGTACGCCGCAGGTTCACCCACGCCGTGCTCATCGAGGGCGTCAACGGCACCACCCACTCCGGCAGCCTGAGCGGGGTCGGGTGCGTCGACAACAAGATCGCGAAGTACCTCGCCTCCGGCAAGCTGCCCGATCGCCGGGCCGGTGACGTCTCCGACATCCGCTGCCCGCGCGTCCCCGCGCCCCCGACCGGGCTCCCGGGTGCGCAGCACCGCGTCGAGGCGAACTTCCACACCACGCCGCGGCTCGGGTAGCACGCCCGGCCGACAAGGGTTGCCTACTGAGGAGTAGGCAACCCTTGTGGCGCGCCCAGAACGACTGGCAGGGTGCACGTCACACGTAGTTCTCGTCATGGTCCTCGGGGACCCTGCATCAGGAGCCGTCATGTCCACAGCCCCCCGTTCACGTCTGGGGGCGGGGCTCTCCGCCCTCGTGCTCAGCGCCTCCCTCCTCGCCCTGCCGGCGCCGAGCTTCGCCGAGACCGAATATCGCCGGGGTCCGGATCCCACCGCCGCAGCGCTCCAGACGACGGGCCCGCTCGCCTACGCGTCCGTCACCGTCGCCGATGCGTCGACAGCCGGCTTCGGCGCGGCCACCATCTACTACCCGACGGACACCAGCCAGGGGACGTACGGCGCAGTCGCGATCTCGCCGGGATACACCGAGACGCAGTCGGTGATCAGCTGGCTCGGGCCGCGACTGTCCTCGCACGGCTTCGTGGTCATCACCTTCAAACGAGCTCGCGCTACGACCAGCCCGCTGCCCGGGGCACCCAGCTCCTGGCCGCACTCGACTACCTCACCACGTCGAGCAGCGCGATGAACCGCCTCGACGCCACCCGGCTTGCCGTGATGGGTCACTCGATGGGAGGCGGCGGCTCGCTCGAGGCTGCCAAGAAGCGCCCCTCCCTCCAGGCGACCCTCCCGCGCCTACGCCGAGCTCAACGAGGCGGGCCACAGCGCGACCAACTCGGCCAACGCGCCCACCTCGCGGTTGTCGGTGGCCTGGCTCAAGCGCTTCGTGGACAACGACACGCGCTACACGCAGTTCCTCTGCCCGCCGCCCGTCGCCCCGAGTGCGGAGCTCCAGGAATACCGCTCCACCTGCCCCTACTGAAAACCGCTACTCTCCCCGCCCAGCACAGCGAGGTGAGGTGGCCATGGGGGGCTCGAGATCCCCGCGCGCGGCGTGCTGGTCAGCCCTCCGCTTCGCGTGGCGCTCGGCCCTCGGCCACCGGCGCGGCCAGACCCTGACGTTGATCGCGGTCTCCGCCCTCATCACCGCCTGCACCCCCTTCGCGCCCGTCTACGTCGGGGCCATGCACCACGCGCTCGTCGACATCCTGCTCGCCAACGCGAGCGTCACGGAGAAGGGAGTCACGGTCGTCTCGGAGTCGGCCGAAGTCTCGAGCGGCGCGACGGAGCCACGCAACCCCCGCGAGCTCGAGGCGCTCGTCCCGAAGGACGTGGCCGCTGGGCTCGATCCGCTCCTGCTCGGTCGCACAGCCAGCGTCACCACGATCGAGGGCGAGATCCCGCCGACCGGGCCACTGGTCTGACGAGACGGCGGGTGCGAGCACCTGCAGCTGCTGAGCGGCAGCTGTCCGAAGGCGCCCGGCGACATCCTCGTCAGCGAGGCTGACGTCGACAACTTCGACCTCTCGTTGGGCTCCGAGCTGACGGTCGGCGTGGTGTCGGCCGAGATGTACCCACCCGTGCGGCTCGAGGTCGTCGGCACCTACGCGCCGAGCGACGATCAGTGGTGGCAGGCCCAGCCCCTGCTCGGCATCTCGGCCATCTTGAGGGCAAGGATGCAACCGCGGCGCACGATGCCTGGGTGACCACCGCGGAGACGTTCGCCGAGGCGCCACCCCTGTTGGGGGAGACCTCACAAGCCGGTGCCCTGGTGCGTACGTCGCTGGGCGGCGTCGACGAGATCCTGGCCCTCGGCGCCGGGGTCCGCGAGATGGCCGCCGAAGCCACGGGTCAGGGTTCCGACATCGAGGTCCTCACCGGCCTGGGCGACCTCACCGAAGAGGTCCGGACGCAGACGAACCAGGCCGACCGCACCGTGCCGCTCCTGATGGCACCGGTGGTGGTCCTGGCCCTGTTCGTCCTCTGGCTCGTTCTCGCGGCCGCCACCGAGCAGCGACGCGGGCAGGTCGCCGTTGCCCGGCTGCGTGGCCGAGGGCCCCGCGGTGCCGTCGGTCTGCTGCTGGTCGAGCTCTTTCCCGTCCTCCTGGCGGGCGTGGTGCCGGGCGCCGTTGCCGCCCTTCTCGGTGGGGCACTCGCCCGCAAGCTGTGGCCCGGGGCGGCGCCGTTCGAGGTCGGTGCCGAGTTCGTGATCGCGGTGCTGCTGGCCGTGGTCGTGCTCGTCCTGACGACGGTCGCGGCCGCCGTACGCGTCGCTCGCGAGCCGATGGACAGCCTGACGCGGCGCGGACGCGTGAAGTCGGTGCGTTGGACGCTCGGTGCGCTCGACGCCTTCCTGATCGCCGCGGTCGGCACCGGCGTCCTCGCCTTCGTCACCGGCAGCCTGAGGGGGCCGCTCGCCCTGGCTGGGCCGACCCTCCTGGCGTTGCTGGCCGGGCTGCTGCTCGGACACCTCGCCGGCCCCGCGGCGAGCGCCTGGGGGCGGCGGCGGCTGCGTCGTGGTCGTCTCGCCACCGGTGTGACCCTCCTCGAGATGGGACGGCGACGAGAGACCCGGACGGTCATCGCCGTCATCACCGTGGCCAGTGCTCTCGCCGTCTTCGCCGTCGACGCCCTCGTCGCCGGCGAGCGCAACCGCGTCAACGCCAGCCAGCACGACGCCGGAGCGCCGGTCGTGCTCGACGTGGCGGGACGCAACCTCGACAAGGTGCGTGCCGCGCTCGACGCTGCGGACCCCACCGGTCGCCGGGCGACGCCGGTGCTGGTCTCCCGCACCACCCTGGCCGTGGAGCCCGACGGCTTCCGCCACGTCGCGCTCTTCCCCCGTGGGGCACCGACCGACGCCGAATGGCGGGCCCTCGCACCACCGGACGCCCCGCCGGTGGACCTCACGGGGACGCGGATCTCGGTGACCGCCGAGCCGGACGAGAAGTTCACCGTGAAGGACGCCTTCGGCAAGACCACCGATGCCGAGCTCAGGGTTGTGGTCACGACGCGGTCCGGGGATCGCCGCAGCATCTATGTCGGCACCCTTCCGCCGCCTGGCACGACTTCGAGGCTCACCGGGAAGGCCTCGGAGTGTGCGGACGGCTGCCAGCTGGCCGCCGTGCAGTTCGTGGCCCCCTTCAACGTCGAGATCGAGGGAGACCTCGAGCTGCTCGACCTCCGCGTCGACGGACGCGCCACGGACTGGGGCGGCTCCGCGGAGGACTGGAACACGACCGAGCGCGAGGAGACCCTGATCTTCGCGAACCCTGCGACCTCCGGCGACGTCCTCTTCGCGCAAACCTGTCCCGGCGGGCGGGTCGCAAGCTCACCGACGCGAGACCGTGCTTGCCGAGATCGGCCTCGCCGACCACGCCGACCGGCGGCTGGGCGAGCTGACCCCCGGTGCGCTCCAGCTGGTCGCCGTCGCCGTCGCGATGTCCACCCGACCCGGCCTGCTCCTGTGCGACGAGCCCACCAGCCAGCTCGACCACGCCGCCCGCGACGAGGTCCTGGCCGCGATCGAGCAGGTCAACCGCACCTACGGCACGACCGTCGTCCTGGTGACCCACGACCCCGACGTCGCCCGGGTGCTGCCACGCACGCTCACCATCCGCGACGGGCGGATCGGCGGTGAGGGGCGCGGCGGCGAGGAGTATGCCGTCGTGACCGCCGACGGCTTCCTGCCGTTGTCGGGTCACGCCCGGGACAAGCTGCCGCCCGGGACGCTGGTCCGGCTGCACGAGGTCGGCGACCACTACGAGCTCAGGGCGGAGCGGACATGAGCGAGCTCCGGGCGGGCGGGTTGAGCGTGAGGTACGGCGAGCTCGTCGCCGTACACCCGCTGGACCTGCACGTGCCCGCCGGTCGGATGCTGCCGATCACCGGTCCCTCCGGCGTGGGCAAGTCGACCCTGCTGTGGGCCCTGGCGCGAGCCATCCGGCGCGCGGTGGCCGCGGTGTCCGGGGCGGTCAGCGTCGACGGCGTGCTCCTCGAGGACCGCGACGCGGCAGCCCGCGCCGGGGTCGTGCTCGTCCCGCAGACCAACGGGCTGGCCGCCACCCTGTCGGCCGAGGAGAGCATCCTCGTCCCGCTGCTCGCGCTCGGAGTGCCTGCGCCCGAGGCGCTGCTCCGCGTCGAGGAGTCGTTGGACCGGGTGGGGCTGGCCGAGTCGGGTCCACACCTCATCGACCAGCTCTCCGGTGGCCAGCAGCAGCGGGTGGCGCTGGCCAGGGCGTTCGCCCTGCGCCCGGCGGTGCTGCTGGCCGACGAGTCGACCAGCGACCTGGACGCGGGCAACCGAGGCCTGATGATCGCGGTGCTGCGAGAGGAGACCGCGCGAGGGGCCTCGGTGGTCCTTGCCACGCACGACCCCGAGGCGGCCGCCGAGACCGACGCGACGCTCGCCCTGGACGAGGGCGTCGCGACCTGGATCCGTCCGCTCTGACGAGCGAGGTCAGCGTCCGCCCAGGACGCCGGCCAGCGAGGCGATGTCGGCGGGTCCCACCCGGCAGCACCCGCCGACGAGCATGGCTCCGTCGTCGATCCAGCCGGCAGCCGACGTCACGTCGAAAGACGCGTCACCGCTCCAGGTGTTCGTCCGGCTGTCCCAGGTCTCGCCGAGGTTGGGGTAGGCCACGGCGGGTCGCCCGGTGACCTCGACGGCGGTACACACGGCAGCGCCCACGTCCCGCGGCGCTGAGCAGTTGACGCCGGCCGCGACGATGGTCGTGCTGTCCGCCAGCGCGCCGTAGGCCTCGCGCAACGGCTGGGCGGCCCGGGTGGCGTCGCCCGACACGGAGTAGGAGAACCACGCCGGCAGGCCCAGGTCGTCGAGAAGCGCCACCAGCACCTCGGCCTCGTCCAGGTCGGGGATGGTCTCGACCGCGAGCAGGTCGGGACCCGCCGAGGCCAACAGCTCCAGCCGTGGACCGTGGAAGTCGCGCAGTGTCGTCGCCGAGACGCCGTAGCGTCCGCGGTACTCCGAGCCGTCGGCCAGCACGGCGCCGTACGGGCCCACGGACGCCGCCACCAGCAGTGGTCGGCCGCTGCTCGCCGCCATCTCGTCGCGGACGCCGAGGGCCAGCTCGACGCTGGCGACGATCACGCGTTCGGCCTCCCGCTGGCTCAGCCCGGCGCGGACGAGACTGGGCACGCTGGCCTGGTAGCTGGCAGTCGGCGCCACGTCGGCGCCGGCGAGGTAGTAGTCGCGGTGGACGGCGGCGATCTGCCCCGGGTCGTCCAGGAGCAGGCGCGCCGTCCAGAGCTCGGACGAGAGATCGAGGCCCCTGTCCTCGAGAGCGTTGGACAGTCCGCCATCCAGGATGAGCACTCGATCCAGCTGCATGCCGCCCATCTTGGTGCACGCACGCTAGCTTCCGGGCATGGATATCCCCTTCGTCCTCAGCGGGGTTGCCGGCCGCGTGCTCGTCGACCACCGCCGCAACACCGACCCGTAGTCGGTGGGCTGCCAGCCGGACACCGCTGACTACCCCATCTGCACGGCCACGATCGACCGGCCGCTCCGCGGCTACGACTCGTTGATGGGCTGGGTCCAGCTGGTGCGCTCGGACGACAACGAGAGCGGTGGGGAGCACTTCGAGATGGACCCGCTCGCGTTCCTCGGCCACCTGCCGCACCCCTACTGCTGGCGTGGTCTCAACCCGACGCTCTTCGACGCGCCGTCCCGGTCGCCGCGTCGACATGGACTGGATGGCCCACAGCTTTCTGTGCGTCCCCGACGACGTCGGCAACGGCAAGGTCGGGGAGGTTGTCGGAGTCGAAGTCACCGACCGCGACGGAGAAGGGGTACGTACCGGTGGGGTAGTCGACCCTCGGGGCGAAACCGCCACCGGGTTGGGCGAGCAGCACCGAGACCGTGTCCGCGTTGGAGTTGGCGACGACGAGGTCGGCGCGGGGTGTCGGCGTTGGAGTCCCCTACCGCGACCGAGATGGGGTAACGGTCGGTGGGGTAGGCGGTCCCCGCGGGTCGAACATGCCGTCCACGGCGTGGGCTGAGGGCGTCAGCAGTGCGACCGGCGCGAGAGCGAGTGCCAGCGCCGCGGCCACGCGTCGGCGTACAGGATGCGGCGTCGAGGCGTGCTCAGCGTGGACGAGTCGGGCTCCCTGGGGCGCTAGTGGCACATCACCTCCACGACGACCACTGGCGGCACGAGAGAGTCAACCAGCCAGCGCGTGCCGGGGTGGCCGATTGCTCGAAACCGGGGCCTGGCTCACTCGCCCGGTAGGGGCTCCGGCGCCGAGACAGGCAGGCCACGAGCGACCGCTCCTGCGGTCCAGCGGACCCCTGAGGGATGGCGACCCACGGTGCGGTTGAGGGCCGCCGCGATGTCCTGGGTGGACGAGCCGGCGGCGTGCATCTCGGCGATCAGGCTCGCGTCATCGCTGGAGACTCCACCAGAGACTCGTGGCATGCGCGACTGCCGCTCGGCCACCGGGACCCGTTCGCAGGCGGCGATGGCGTCCTCGAGCTGGTCGATGGGGACCGCGGGGGACCACAGCCAGCCCTGACCCCGCTGGCACCCCATGGAACGAAGGACGGCGTACTGCTCGGTTGTCTCGACTCCTTCGGCGACAGTTGAGGCGTTCACGGCACGGGCGAGGCTGATGATGCTGTCGCAGATCGCTTCGTCGTCGGCGCTCTGCCCGATGCCGGCGACCACCGCACGGTCGATCTTGAGGGCGTTGATCGGGTAGAGGCGCAGGCGGAGCAGCGAGCTGAAGCTGGTCCCGAAGTCGTCGATCGCGAACTTGACTCCCATGGTCGACAAGGCGGCGTACGTCGCAGCCGTGATCCCCTCGTCCTTGACGAAGGCGGACTCCGTCACCTCCACCGTGAGGCGCCCCGGTCGCACATCACTGGTCTCGAGTGCGCGTTGCACCTTGCCGACCACTTCGTCGTTGAGCTGGTGCACCGAGAAGTTGATCGCCATGTCCAGGTCGCGACCCTTTTGGGTCAGAACGGACGCATCCCGGACGACCTGCTCCAGTGCCCAGTCTCCCAGTGCGCGGATGAGACCGGTGTCCTCGGCGAGCCGGATGAAGCGGTTCGGAGCCAGGAGCCCCAGGACGGGATGCCGCCAGCGCACCAGGGACTCGACCGCGACCACCCGACCCGAGGTCAGGTCCACCACCGGTTGGTAGTGCATGACGAACTCTTCCGCGGGGTGCTCCAGCGCGAGGCGGAGATCCGCGTCCAACCCGGTGCCCGGCGTCGCCAGCTTGTGCAGCACCCCGATGGAAGCACGTCTTGCCGGAGCGGGTGCGGGGGACTCGGATGGTGCGGCCACGGCGAGTGGCATGGGGCTGGACGACGACACTGGTTCTGCCTGCTTTCGGTAGTGCCGAGTGGAAGGCCACAGTCTCTCCACACATGAGCACCATTGATCAACGTTTCGCGAGACATAGTCATAACCGACCATGCGTCGTGCGACCCATCGGGCGCCTCGTCAGGTCAGGTCAGGTCTCTCGGATCGCTGGGGACGTCGACGGAGTGGGCGCGGAGCGCGTCCAGTGGGACGACGTCCAGGGCCCGCTCGGACGTGGCGGCCAGGACGACGGGGCACGCCAGCCCTGCGTCGTACGCCTGCAGCCAGCGGACTGCGACCACGCACCACCGATCTCCGGAGACCAGGCCGGCGAATCCCCATTCGGGCCGGGGAGTGGACAGGTCGTTGCCGACCTCGCGCATGTAGCTGAGGAACTCCTCGGTCATGACCGCGCAGACGGCGTGCAGGCCGACGTCCTGGGGCCCGACCGTGCAGGTGCCGTCGCGGTGGAAGCCGGTGACAGGATCGGTCCCGCAGACCTCCAGCTCACCGCCGAGGACGTTGCGTTCGCTCATGGACCGAGCATCGCGCACGCCGGAGGTGCGCGGCTACCTGGCCCGCACCTTCTGCCGCGTGTCCATCCGCTCGAGGACCCGGAGCAGGACCCGGTCCGCATCGGGCAGCGTCGTGTCTCCAGTTGCAGGAGAAGCGAGCAGCTCGTCGACGTCCGCCGGCGGGGTGGCTCCCGCCGATCGTGCTGCGCCGACGATGACGCGGGCGGCCGTCAGGACCGCGGCCCGGCGCATGGTGATCACCGCTTCGTACGTCGACGGGTGCCCCTCGGGGGCCGGGACCTCCCAGGCCGCCAGCACCGCGGCGAAGGTCGGACTCAACACGGCTACCGTCCACTCCCGGCGCATCGGAGACCCGTCGGCCAGCTGGCACCGAGCGGCCGGGCACCCGGGTCGGACTCGCGGCCGTCGTCGAAGTCGGCGAGGACGACCGACCAGGTCGCCGTACGCGCGAGCTCGTCCCAGCGGTGCCGTGACTGCGCGTATTCCTGACCCTCCTGGAAGGTGCCCAGGACGACCGATCGGTCGGCGCGTGCCAGGCACTCGTCCTCGATGGCGTGGGAGGCCGCCAGCAGGGTGGCCTTGCCGAGTCGCTGGGGTCGCAGGTCCGGGAACTCGCGGACCAGGGTCGCGTGGACGGACTCTCCCCGCTCCTGCCGAGCGCGTTGCAGGACCGCGTCGACGGCGAGGGGGAGCGGGACCCCGCGCTCCCGAGCCGCCAGCACCTCGTTGACGAGCAGCACGTCGGCTTCGGTGAAACGGCGATGTCCGGACGCGGTCCGGCTGCCTGCAGGGAAGCCGAAGCGGTTCTCCCACGTGCGCAGCACGTTGGGCGTGACCCCGGTCCGGTCGGCGAGAGCACCGATGCTGAAGTCGTCGGTCACGAAGTGGGTCTCCCGGAAAGTCGAGGCGAGGAGGGACTGGTCAAAAGTTCTACAAAGAGTTCTACCTATCTGTAGAACTTTTTGCATCTCCCCTATTTCAGGGGCCTCATGGTCACCATGATTCTCATCAGCACAGCCGCCATGCTCACCGGCATCGTCGGCAGCTTCGTGATCTGGCGCTTCGACGCGCACCGGGCCGACGAGATCGAGCAGACGCCGATGTCTGTCGTCCCGGCCACGCTCGCTGTCACGGCCAGCAACGCTCCAGCGACGCCGATCATCCCCCGCTGAACGACCCATGTCAGCCCCACCACCCGGCCTCCCTCGCCGCCCAGTTCTCAAGGGACGGCGGCGACCCGCCCAGGGCGCCCTGCACGCCGTCCCAAACCTCGACGTCGTGGCCGTCGCGGATGAGGCGAACGGTCTGTCCGCGCTGGTGATGAGCTCGTGGACGCCTTCACGCGCTGGCGCATCGCCCTGGCCCAGGAGGCGCTGCACCGCGACGGGAGCACCCTGGCGTCCGTGGCGCGCGAGGTCGGCTACGCCAGCGAGTTCGCGTTGTGGGCTGCCTTTCGCCGTACCGTCGGCGAACCCCCGGGACGATGGCGCGAGCGCACGCGTCCGGCCTGAGCTACTGCGCCAGGCGCGCGGCCTTCTTCGCCGCGGCCTCGTCTCGCCGCTCGACGAACTTGGAGGCCTCCGAATCGAGTGCCGAGACGGCCGCTGCCAGCTCGTCGCGGGCCTTCTCCCCGTCCTCGTCGAGCCCCTCGAGCTCCCAGACCCCCCACTGGCGGAGCAGGGGAGTGACGATGTCGTCGTGATGGATGCGGAGGTCGTAGATCCCGGCCTTGGCCATCTGGACGGCCTTGCGGGCGAAGCCCGGGATGACGCTCCCGGGCATCTGGAAGTCGACGACCTCCTCGGTGATCGCGCGCATCGTCTGGCTCGGCGTGAGCGCGAGCGCTGCAGTGACGAGGTTGCGGTAGAAGATCATGTGCAGGTTCTCGTCCTTGGCGACCCGGCTGAGCAGCTTCTCGGCGATCGGTTCGTCGGTGAAGCGGCCGGTGTTGCGGTGCGAGACGCGGGTCGCCAGCTCCTGGAACGACACGTAGGCGCAGACGTTGAGCAGCGACTTGTCGAGCGCCTCGTAGCCCGTCTCCATCGTCTCCATCCGCGCCCGCTCGAGCTCGACCGGGTCGACGCCGCGCGTGACCAGGAGGTAGTCCCGGAGGCAGAACGCGTGCCGGCCCTCCTCGGCCGTCCAGCGGTTGACCCAGGTGCCCCAGGCGCTGTCCCGGCCGAAGGCGCGGTCGATCTCTCGGTGGTAGCTCGGCAGGTTGTCCTCGGTGAGCAGGTTGACCTCGAGCGCCGTACGCGCGATCGGGGAGAGCTGCGACTGGGCGACCTCCCACGGGTCGCCCCCGAGGTCGGCGAAGTCCCGGCCCAGGCTCCACGGCACGTATTCGTGGGGCATCCACTCGTCGGCCGTGGCCATGTGCCGGTTCAGGTTCTCCTCGACCGTCGGTTCTAGCTCGGCGAGCAGCTGGGTGCTTTCGAGGGGGGCCATGGGCATCTCCTGTGGGTGCAGGCGGGGGCGCAGGTGCCCTCCTGACCTGCCTACACCCACGCGGGCAATGTGACCAGAGGGTGTCAAGGATCGATTGACGCGTTCTCCGGACAAGCGGGGTGTCCGCGGGTCACCATCTCTCATCAGCACGCCAAGCAGGGGAGACGCCATGAACGGCCAGTCGATGCCGCCGCCCGGGTGGTATCCGGACCAGCGAGACGTCACGCTCGTACGGTTCTGGGACGGGCGGCAATGGACGCCGCGGACGGCTCCTGCGTTCGCGCCCGCGCCCGCGGCCCCCACCGGCACGTCCGGATCGTCGCTCCGCGCTCGCTGGCAGGGCTTCCGCCTCCGCACCAAGGTCCTGATGGTCGTCGCTGCTCTGGTCGTGTTCGGCGCTGTCATGCCCGACGAGGACGTCCCACCCCCTGCCGCCGATGAACAGACCTCCCGCTCGAGCGGCAGCGACTCGTCATCAGACGTCGACGACGTCGAGGAGTCCACGGCGGATGAGCAGGACGAGGTCGTCGAGGAGCAGCCAGCGGAAGAGGTGGTCGAGGAGATCTCCGTGCCCGCCCTTCGGTCGCAGCCAGTCGCCGAGGCCCGTTCCTCCCTGCTCAGCGCCGGACTGGACGTCAAGATCGTCCGTCAGCCGTCATGGCAACCCGTGGGCCAGGTCCTGAAGCAGGACATCGAGGCGGGGGCTGCGCTGCTGGCGGGCGCAGTTGTCACGCTGGTCGTGGCGGCACCGATGCCGCGAGTCCCGGGCGTGCTCGGCAAGGCTGCCGCGGCCGGACAGGCTGCCCTCACCCAAGCCGGGTTCACCGTCAACGTGGTCAAGCAGACGGTCAGCTCGGGGGCGAACAACGTCGTCCTGAGCCAGACCCCCGCTGCCACGCAGCAGGCGGCGCCGGGCTCGGTGATCCGGCTCGTCGTCAGCAATGTGGTCGCTCCTCCGCCTCCGCCACCAGCGCCCGCCAACTGCACGCCTGGCTATCAGCCGTGCCTTGCCCCCGCGACTGACTACGACTGCGCCGGGGGCTCGGGTGACGGACCGGGCTACGCCAACGGACCGGTCTACATCTCGGGGTCAGACCCGTACGACCTGGACAACGACGGCGACGGGGTGGCCTGCGAGTCCTGATCGTGACAGCCTCGATCACACACCGATGCGGTGCCACCGGCACGGTTGCGGACCAGTCGATCGCTCGGGCGGCCGGGGACGGCTTGCGGCACCGTGCGATGGTGGAGCCATGACGATCCGCACCGGCACGACCGTGACATGGCAGTGGGGCACCTCCGAGGCTGAGGGCACGGTCACCGAGGTGCACCACGACAAGGTGACCCGCACGACCAAGGGCAAGCAGGTCACGCGCAACGGCACCCCCGACGATGCGGCCTACGTCATCGAGCAGGAGGACGGCACCATCGTGCTCAAGCTGAGCAGCGAGGTCGAACGCGCCTGACGCAGGACAGCCCACCACAGGAGGTCCCGATGCACGACACCCTGTTCCTCGGCCGGATCGAGGTGCGGCCGGCGCTCAACGAGTCCGAACGCGACTACCTGGCTGACCTCGCCCAGTCGAGCTCGACGCTGCGAGGCACGCCGACCGGTCGTGGCGACGCCAGCGTGCCGTTCGCCCACCTCGCGTGGGAGCCGTGCGAGTCGGGCTGCTGCCTGACGTCAGGCGGCCCCCTCGACGCAGGCGCGCATCTGTCCGCAGCCGATGCCCGCCAACGTGATCGAGCTCTTCCCGCGCCTGGCGTGATGCAGGACTCTCCCGTCGGCACCCGCAGGGATGAGGCGCCGCTGTGGGGCGTGGCTACGGTGGAAAGCCCTGTCCGATCGACGATGAGGATGAGCACATGACCGACGAGACCAACAGCGCAGCCCGCGAGGCCGCCCAGCGGGTCGTCGAAGAAGTCAGCTCGTGGCAGTACAGCGCGGACCGCAGCATGATCGGCGACGAGCTGGACGAGGGTCTGCGCGAGGCCCAGGTCACCCTGAGCGACGAGGAGCGCTCACGCATCCTCGCCGAGATCGACGACATGAAGGACGAGTCGAGCTCGGCTCCGCAGGTGCGCGAGGCCAGCCCTCTCACCTGAGGTCAGCGACCAACTCAGTTCCAGATGGCGGCGGCCCACTCCGGGTGGTCGATGAACGGGTTGCGGTTGCCCTGCCACGTCGAGTGGATGCGGTCGTTGCGGCGCATCTCGAACGCCGATACCGGGTCCTCGGAGTTCCAGGTCAGCAGCACCGACGTCTTGCCGTGCCACGGGGTCGCGCCGTTGATGGAGTTGTTGAGCTCCAGGTTGACGAAGCCGTCGTCGCCCTCGTAGCGGATCGCCATGTAGAACAGCATCCGCGCCACGTCCCCCTTGACCGCGTCGCGCGGCTCGAAGGAGTCGGTGTCGGTCCAGCAGTCGGAGCACTGAAGGACCGACGACCCCCCGAGGTCGAAGTCCTTGTTGCCGCGAGTGGAGTTGACCGTCACGTCCTCGGGGCGCAGGTGGTGGATGTCGGTGCCGGGACCGGCGGTGGTGCCGAAGCCGCCATGGCTCTGGGCCCACACGTGCTCGCGGTTCCAGTCGTCCGGGTCGCCGCCGTTGAGGGTCTTGGAGATGGACCGCCCGGAGTAGATCTCGATGACGTTGGCCGTGTCGTTCGGGTCCTGGTCGGTGTCCTTGAGGGCGGTCCACACCTGGTCGTAGGACAGCTTCGTGTGGTTGTCGATGATGCCGTGCAGCGAGGTCCGCAGGGCGGTGCCGGTCTTCCCGATCGCCGGTGCGTAGTAGGTGCTGTCCCAGGGGCTCGTCCCGCCGCCCGGGGGAGGGTTGGTGGTCCCGCCGGACAGGGCGAAGGCTGTGGTGCTCGTCATGCCGGGGTGCGAGAAGTACGCCGCAAGGGCCCCTGTCACGTCGATCTGCTTGCCCATCAGACCCGGGTTGGTCCTCAGCCCCCACTGCGCGCGGAACGCGGTCGGGATCTGGACGTAGAGCATCTGCGTCGTGCTCGACTGGGTCGAGGAGTCCGCGATCGCGAGGGCGTAGTCGTTGGTGAACCCCGACTTCAGGACCGTGGTGGTCCCGGTGGGCTGCCCGACGACGTAGCCCCGGACGGTCTGGGTCGAGCCGTTCTGCTGCCCGATGGCCTGCGAGACCGTGATCGGTGCGGCCGAGAGCGCCGGTGGGGAGACAGGGGCGAGGACGACGACGAGGGCGCTGATGAGGGCGAGCGCGAGGGCCCGACCCGTCCCGAGATGACGGTTCATGCCCGGAGCCTGTCGTACTCCGGGCGCTATGGGAAGGGCCTACATCTCCGGCTTCAGCACGACCTTGAGGCAGTCGTCGGCCTTCTTCTGGAAGGTCTCGTACATCTCGGGTGCCTGGTCGAGCGGCACACGGTGCGTGGCGAGCGTCTCGAGGCCCAGCACGTCGTCGGACTGCGTGGCGATGTCGAGCAGCTCCTCGGTCCACTGCTTGACGTGGCACTGGCCCATCCGCAGCGTCAGCCCCTTGTCGAACATCGTCATCATCGGCATCGGGTCGGCCATCCCGCCGTACACACCGCTGATGGAGACCGTGCCGCCTCGGCGGACGGCCTCGAAGGCCGTGTACAGGGCGTCGAGGCGGTCGATGCCCACTCGCTCGATGGCCGCTCGCGCGATGGGCTTCGGGAGCCGGCTGGCAGCGGAGATCGCCATCTCGGCGATGGGGTTGCCGTGGGCCTCCATGCCGACCGCCTCCAGCACGGAGTCCGGGCCGCGCCCGCTCGTCATCTCACGGAGCGCGTCGGGCACGTCCTTGACCTCGCTCAGGTCAACGGTCCGCGCGCCGGCGGCCCGGGCAGCGGCGAGGCGTTCGGGGACGAGGTCGACGCCGATGACGTCGGTGATGCCGCGATGGCGAGCAGCGCGTACGGCGAGCTGCCCCACCGGCCCCAGGCCCAGCACGGCCAGCGACCCGCCCTCCGGGACGGCGGCATAGTCGACGCCCTGCCACGCGGTGGGGAGGATGTCGGAGAGGTAGAGGAAGCGTTCGTCGTCGCCCTCGGCCGGGAGCTTGACCGGGCCGAAGTCGGCGTGCGGGACCCGGACGCGCTCGGCCTGTCCGCCCGGCACTGCGCCGTACAGGCTGGTGTAGCCGAAGAGGCTGGCGCCCTTGCCCTGGTCACGATTCTGCGTGGTCTCGCACTGGGCGAACAGGCCACGCTCGCACATCCAGCAGTGGCCGCACGAGATGTTGAACGGCACGACGACCCGATCGCCGACCGCGAGGTTGTCCACGGCCGAGCCCACCTCCTCCACGATCCCCATGAACTCGTGACCCAGGATGTCTCCGGGCTTGAGGTACGGCGCCAGCACGCCGTACAGGTGCAGGTCGGAGCCGCAGATGGCCGTGGAGGTGACGCGGACCACCGCATCGGTGGGTTGCTCGATGACGGGGTCGGGGACCTCGGTGATCTCGACGCGGTTGAGTCCTTGCCAGGTGAGTGCCTTCATCTCTCGAAGGTGTCATCGCGTCCACCAGCCCGCACCACCCCGAAGGAGTGAGCCGATACGCTGACCCCGATGCCTGACGACTACTGCGACCTGTGTGACCTGCCGCTGTCGACGTGCGTGCACGGGATGCCCCCCGTCCCGACGCCCCCTCCGACGCCGAGCAGGGCGGTGCGCGAGTCCACCCGCTCGCCCCGGGCGCCCCGATCTCCCCGAGCCCCCGGCAAGGCCGCGGCCCCGGTCGCGCCGGCCAGACGGGCCCCACGACGCTGGACCCCGCCCGAGGACCTGGTGCCCCACATCGTCGCGGTGCTGGAGGAAGCAGGCCGGGAGCTCGACAGCGATGACCTCTTCGTCGCGCTCGAGCAACGGCTCGCCGACGAGCTGCTCGAGGGCGATCGACAGCTGACGCCCGAGGGCGAGCTGCGATGGCGCTACGCCGCGCGCCGAGCCCGGCAGTCGATGATCAGCGACGGCGTGATGAGCAAGGGCGCGCCCGGGATCTGGTCGCTCGCGTAGGTGCCTGGGCGCTGAGTCGGGTGCCTCATCTGGGCACCTGTGGGCGGCGGGATGAACATCTCGTCGCGGAGTTTTTTTCATTCGCCCACGCGGTGCGGCCAGATTCCCTATCTTAACGATTGCCCGTTGCGGGCAAGTCGCCTCTCCGGGCGGCGCGAAGAACGAAAGTCATGGGGTTCACATGAGCGACCAGAGCCCGTCCACATTGGGACGTCTCTCCCGCCTCGGCATCGCCGGGTGGCCGCTGCGACGCAAGGTTGCGCTCGCGCTGGCGGTCCCGCTGCTCCTCGCAGCTGCGTTCGGTGGCCTGCGAGTGACCAACGACCTCGATCAGTCCACCAATGCCACGGCCAGCGCCGAGCAGGTCACGATCGTCAAGCCGGCCATCGCCTACCTGACCGCTGCCGAGAAGGGCATGGTGGCGGCGCAGTCGAAGGTCGGCACCAGCCAGGCCGAGCTCGACGACGCGCTGGTCGAGCTCAAGGCCGCGGCCGTGGAGCTCACCAAGACACGTGACAAGTCCAACCTCACCTTCGCGCAGCGCCAGCAGGTCGACGTCATCCTGGACCTGAGCCAGACCTTGCGCGCCGAGGGCAACGACCCGGTCAGCGCCGGCACCTGGATCGCCCAGCTCCGCCAGATGCAGTCCGGTGTCACCAAGCTGATCACCGAGATCATCAACGCGCAGCTCACTCCTGAGCCTCGTCTCGAGCTGCTGTCCCAGGCACTCGGTGGACGATTCGCCCTCGCACAGCAGCAGGCCCTGGCTGCCAGTGACCGCCGCGGTCGCAGCGTCGACATCGCCAAGTTCGCCGAGTTCGGCGCCGAGCGAGTGGCCCTCGACCGTCTGGCCGGCCAGAACGGTGTGGGCGACTCCTCGATCCAGACCCTCCGCACCAACAACGGCCAGCGTGCCCGGGACGACAGCGCGAGCGGCCTCGGCAGCACCGACGCCTACGACGAGTACGACAAGCTGCAGGCCTCGCTCCTGGAGGCGGTCGACAAGGACCTCGCCAAGACCGCCGACGCCGCACAGAACAGCGCTCTGCTCAACGCGCTCCTGACGCTGGCCGCCCTGGCCGCCGCCATCGGTCTCGCGCTCCTCATCTCTCGCAGCCTCGTCAACCCGATCCGCAAGGTCCGTGAGGGCGCCCTCCAGGTCGCCAACCAGGACCTGCCGGACGCGGTCAACCGGATCCGCGCTGGCGCCGAGCCCGGCCCCATCCGGCGGATCGACGTCAACACGCACGAAGAAGTCGGCCAGCTCGCCCGAGCCGTGGACGACCTTCACCAGCAGGCCGTGACCCTGGCATCCGGTGAGGCCACCTTGCGTACGCAGGTCGGTGAGATGTTCGTGACGCTCTCGCGCCGCAACACCACCCTCATCAACCAGCAGCTGAACCTCATCGAGGCGCTGGAGAGCGACGAGGAAGACCCGAAGCGGCTTGAGAGCCTCTTCCGCCTCGACCACCTTGCCTCCCGCATGCGCCGTACTGCGGACTCTCTGCTCATCCTCGCCGACGCCCCCACGCGGTCAGCCGGCTGGGAGAGCGTCTCGATCGCGGAGACCCTGCAGGCCGCGACCGCCGGTGTCAGCAACTACCAGCGGGTGCGGGTCGAGTCGGCCCTCGCCACGAAGGTCGACGAGTCCGCTGCCGGTGACCTGGTGCACCTCCTGACCGAGCTGGTGGACAACTCGCTGTCCTATTCCTCACCGAACACGAACGTGACCCTGGCCTCCACCACCGGAGAGAACGGCGTCACGATCACCGTCACCGACGCCGGCCTCGGCATCCCTCTGGACGAGCTCAAGGTCATCAACGACAACCTGCGCCTCGGCGTCGAGGTCACCCCCGACACCGCGCGCCGCATGGGATTGTTCGTGGTGAGCCGGCTGGCCAAGCGTCACGGCATCAACGTGTCGCTCAAGACCAACCGCGGCGACGGCATGACCGCCTTCGTCTTCGTGCCCAACGCGGTCCTGCCCGAGCGCGCCCACCTCGAGCTGGTGCCCGAGGAGCCCGAGGTCGAAGAAGTCGTCGAGCCCGTCGCGGAGGAGCCGGCCTACGTCGAGCCGATCGTCGAGCCCGAGCCGGTCGCGGTCGCCCCGCTCACCGTGGTCCCGAACGAGGTCGAGCCGACCGACGACGAGCCCACCGACGTAGGGGACGAGACCGACCCGCTCGGCGTCGCGCCGGAGCCGGGTGCGCCCGCGCTGGACACGTCCGACCCGCTGGGGATCGGCGACGCCTACCTGAAGCCGGTGAGCGAAGGCCTGCCGACCCGCCAGCGTGGCGCGACCCTGCCCCACCTGGCTTCTGCTGGGGTCAACATCCCCAAGAAGGACGCCGACGGCAACGACGAGGTCGTGGCGCCCCGCGAGATGAAGCGCGCCACCGGCGCCATGCCGCTCCGGTCCAAGCGAAACCTGGACGCCCCTGCCGTCTCCGTCGTCCCGGACCTGCCGGCCGATTCAGAGCCGGCCGAGTCCGAGTCCTTGGAGTCCACCGAGTCCGAGGTCCAGGAGGTCCAGGAGGCCCCGGTCGCGGAAGCGTCCGTGGTCAGCGAGGTCCAGGCACCTGAGGTCGACGCACCCGAGGTCTTCGACACCCCCTCAGCCCTGGACGAGCCGGCGGACTACGCCGTCGACGAGTCCGGTGTGGCCGAGTCGGTCGAGACGTTCGAGCCGGAGACTTCGCAGACTTCGGAGTCCGCGGCGCCCGAGCCGATCGGGGCCTTCGAGCCCGAGACTCCTGAGCCTGCGGCGCCCGAGCCCATCCAGGCCTACGAGCCCGAGACCGTCGAGCGCGGGACCGTCGAGCCCGAGACGTTCGAGCCGGCCGCCTACGAGCCCCAGCTCGCCATGCTGGGTTCGTTGGACTCCGCGGAGACCGCCGAGACCGTCGAGGTCGAGCTCGCCCAGACGGTGGAGCCCGCCAAGGTCGAGGCAGCTGCTGCGAACATCTCGGCGCTGATGGCCAAGATCCGTCCGCAGCGCGGTCGGTTGCCCATCCCGGACTACGACGAGGTCGACCACGCCGAGATCCTGCGCGGAACGGCCCGCAATGGGGGTGCCCTGAACGGTGCACACGGGGCCGCGGTCGAGACGGCACCGCAGCCGTCCTACTCCAGCGAGCCGTCGCCGGCATTCGCCTCCACCGCGACCCCGCTGCAGGCCCCCGAGGCCCGGCGAGACGAGGAGCCCTCCATCAACGGTGCGACCAAGTCTTCGTGGCTGAGCTCCGACGAACAAGACCACACCTGGACCTCCACCGAGGTGGAGGCCGGATGGCAGCGAGCCGACACGGTCGCTGAGACGCACAACGAACCGACCAGCGATGCCGGCCTGCCGGTTCGCCAGCCGGGGGCACGCCTCGTGCCAGGAAGTGTTTCAAAGCCCGTGGGGGCAGGTGGTCGCGATCCTGAGGCCATCCGCGCCCGACTCTCGGCACACAAGGCAGGCGTCCGCCGTGGCCGTGTCACCCCCGTCTCTGCTGACGACCAGTAAGAAGGAAGAATCTCATGTCTGAGTCCCAAGGCCTCTCGGCCACCGACAACAACCTCAACTGGCTGGTGTCTCGTTTCGTCGAGGAGGTGACCGACGCCGCACACGCCATCCTCGTGTCCGCCGACGGCCTCCTCATGGCGGAGAGCCAGAGCATCCCCGGAGAGCGCGCCGAGCAGGTTGCGGCCGTCTCCTCCGGACTTGCGAGCCTCGCCGTCGGTGCAGCTCGACTCTTCGACGGCGGAGCAGTGCTCCAGACCGTCGTCGAGATGGAGCACGGCTACCTCATGCTCATGAGCGTGGGCGACGGCTCCAACCTCACTGTCCTCACCGAGGAAGACGCTGACATCGGCCAGGTCGGTTACGAGATGGCGTTGCTCGTTGAGCGCGTCGGTCGGACCGTCCAGGCAGAGGCCCGCGTCCCGACCCCGGGCTGAGGTGTTTGTGGTCGTGTCATCAAAAGAGTCTGACGGCACGGACGACGAGGTCAGCCGACCTCGCTTCGTCCGGCCGTACACCATCACCTCAGGGCGAACCCACTCCACAGTGGACCTCCCGATGGAGGCGACCTTGAGGCGGGAGAACGCCGAGGTCACGGGAGTGAGCGCCGCCGCGCTCCAGGTGCTCGAGGTGTGCGACAAACGCTCCGTTGCTGAATGCGGAGCCCTCGTCAAGATGCCGATCGGCGTCGTACGCGTCTTGCTCAGCGATCTTGTTGAGCACGGGTTCATCCGCGTGCAAGCAACCATCACTGAGAACTCGTCAAAGGACGAGCGGATAGAACTCATCGAAAGGACCCTCCGTGGACTCCGCACCTACTAGCTCGTCGCGCAAAGCTGCGTCGACCAAGATCGTCATCGCAGGCGGCTTCGGCGTCGGCAAGACGACTCTGGTCGGCTCCGTCTCGGAGATCCAGCCGTTGCGCACCGAAGCCCTTGTCACCAACGAGTCCGAGGGCGTCGACAACCTGGACGGGGTACCGAGCAAGCACACGACCACTGTCGCCATGGACTTCGGCCGGCTGACCCTGGGAGAGGACCTGATCCTCTACCTGTTCGGCACCCCCGGCCAGCGTCGATTCTGGTTCATGTGGGACGACCTGTGCCTCGGCGCGATCGGCGCCATCGTCATCGTCGACACCAACCGTCTCGATGAGTCGTTCTCCCCGCTCGACTACTTCGAGGCCAAGGGTCTGCCGTTCATCGTGGCGGTCAACCAGTTCGACGGCCTGCAGCAGTACACCCTCGACCAGGTGAAGTCAGCTCTCTCGCTCCCGCCGGAGGTGCCGATCATCGCGATCGACGCCCGCGACCGGGACTCGGCCAAGGCTGCCCTCATCCGCGTCACCGAGTACGCCCTTGAGCACCTGACCCGGAACCTTGCCGTGGGGGCCAGCTGATGAAGCGATCCCAGGTACAGATGGTGCGTGCCGCCGTCGCTACCGCTGCTCTGCTGGGTCTGGCCGCCTGCGGCTCGGCCCAGGGCTCGGAGGGCTCGACCAAGAGCACCGCTCCTGACCCGACCCTGCTCCGGGACGGCACCATGACCGTCTGCACGTCGTACGGGCGAGAGCCGTTCGTGTTCGAGCGTGGCGGCAAGGTCGTCGGCTTCGACATCGACCTCGTGGGTCAGGTCGCCGAGGAGCTCGGCGTCAAGGTGGCCCTCGTCAACGAGGACTTCAACGAGATCGCGTCGGGCAAGCCGCTCAACGCGAACTTCTGTGACGTCGCCATCGCTGCCGTCTCGATCGACGGCGACCGTGCCCGAGTCGTTGACTTCTCCAGCCCGTACTTCAACGCCAAGCAGGTGATGGTGGTCCAGAAGGGGAGCGGTATCAAGACCCTGGAGGACGTGGTCGGCGGTCGTATCGCCGTCCAGGAGAGCTCGACCGGGGAGACCTACGCGACCGACAACCGGCCGCTCGACACCCAGATCCAGTCCTTCACGGACCTCGGTGACCTCGCCGGCGCGCTCAGCGGCAGCCAGGTCGACGCGGCCATCTACGACAACAACATCGTGGGCGACGCGATCAAGGACAACCCGACCTTCGAGATCGTCGAGGAGTTCGACACCGGCGAGCAGTACGGCATGTTGGTGAAGAAGGACGGCAACATCGACCTTCTCCGCGTGATCAACGACGTGCTCGCCGACATGCAGGAAGACGGTCGCTACGACAAGATCTACTCGGACTGGTTCGCCAACGCGAAGTCCTAGCAGACACCCCTGACTGATCGGCCCGACGCCTCCCGCGTCGGGCCGACGGTCGTTCTGCACGCGGACTCAGCCGGCGAGCAGCGCGCTCGCGGCGGCATCGACAGCCTCGGGGGACAACACGTGCTCGACCGCCATGGCTGCGGCGCCACGGACGCCGGCCTCTGAGCCCGCCAGGCTGGTCT
>NZ_JAOPXV010000146.1 GCF_025964975.1 Nocardioides sp. | reverse complement strand
ATCTCGCTGTCGCTCAAGCAGGCCAACGAGACCGCTGCTGCGGCCGAGGTCGAGGACTTCGACCCGACCCTGTACGGCATGGCTGCGACGTACGACGACCAGGGCAACTACATCTACCCGGAGGGCTTCGACCCCGAGACCGGTGAGTGGCTCGAGGGCTTCGACGACCAGCGCGCCGTCTGGGAAGAGCAGTACGCCAAGGCGCACGAGCGCTGGGAGGCCCACGTGAAGCAGCAGGCCGAGGCGAAGGTTGCCGAGGTCGAGGCCAGCGAGGCCACGTCGTACTCCTCGGACAGCAGCACCGGCAGCGGCGAGAGCGCGGGCGACGACGAGTCGCCCAGCACCAGCGGTTCGCTCGCGTCGGACGAGGCGCTCCAGGCGCTTCGCGAGAAGCTCACGGGCGGCCAGGCCTGATCTGATGGTCTGATCGTCAGACTGCCTTTCATCGAGCGGCCCACCGGTTCTCCGGTGGGCCGTTCGGTTTTGGCCTGCCCGCGGTGAGAGACGGCGAGTCCCGGTCTGGTCAAACACCTCACGGACACGGCCGTGGTGCGACACCATTCACGGGTCGGGCCGACCCGGCACGGATGAGGGAGCGACATGGCGCGCACAGGTCAGCAGATGCGCATGCGTACGGCGAAGGCGATGGCGCGCGACGGCTCGGGCACCCGCGCTGCCAACACCCCGGGCTCGGGGCTGGGGGACAAGCTCCGCTACCGGTTCGACAACAGCATGTCGCGAGGGACGCCCGCGCTCATCGCATGGCTGAGCGCTGCGACGTTGCTGCTCATCCTGGTGTTCTCGCTGTTCGTGACGCTGCTCGACCTGCGCCCCGAGGCGGACGGAGTCCCGGACGGCTTCCTCCACGAGCTCTTCTACAGCCTGCTGCACGCGCTCGACCCGGGCACGATCGGTGGGGACGACCCGACCTCGTGGCGCTTCGTGCTCACCATGCTGGCCCTGACGGTGGCCGGCCTCTTCATCGTCAGTGCCCTCATCGGCGTCATCGCCAGCGGCATCGACACCAAGCTCGCCGACCTGCGCCGCGGCCGCTCGATCGTCCTGGAGCGCGACCACACCGTGATCCTGGGCTGGTCGGACTCGATCTACACGATCATCCGCGAGCTGATCCTGGCCAACGAGAGCCGCCACAAGCCGGTCATCGTGATCCTCGCCGACCGCGACAAGGTCGAGATGGAGGACGAGGTCAAGGTCAAGGTGCCCGAGCTCCGCGGGACGCGCGTGATCTGCCGCTCCGGCTCACCCATGGACATCGACGACCTCGCCCTGAGCAGCCACACCTCGGCCCGCTCGGTGATCCTGCTGGCGCCCGAGTCGGAGGACCCCGACAGCGAGGTCATCAAGACGCTGCTCGCCCTGACGCACGGTGGCGAGGGCGGGCCCAACATCGTCGCCGAGATCCGCAACCCCACCAACCTCGAGGCGGCGCGCCTCGTCGGCGCAGACCGCACGGTGCTCCTCGACATCCGCGAGACCGTGGCGAAGCTCGTCGTGCAGACGTCGCGCCAGTCCGGTGCCGCCGCGGTCTACACCGAGCTCTTCGACTACGACGGCGACGAGATCTACTTCCTCGAGCGCCACGGGCTCGAGGCCATGACGTACGCCGAAGCGCTGCTCGCCTTCGAGAAGGCCTCGGTCATCGGCCTGAGCGAGGACGGGGTGCCCACCCTCAACCCGGCCGGCGACACGGTGGTCGGCAACCGCACCCTGGTCGTCGTGGCCGAGGACGACGCCGGCCTGGAGCACGAGACGCTCGCCGAGACCCGCCCAGACCTGGATGCGCTCGGTACGGTCGTCGGCGCCGAGGAGCGCGCCACTGACGCCGTCCTGATCGGGTGGAACGAGCGGGCGCCCATCATCCTGCGCGAGCTCGACCACTACGCGGCTCCTGGGTCGTCGCTCACGGTGGTGACGTCCTTCGGCACACCCAGCGTGCCCCACCTGGACAACATCGCCGTGACCGTGGTGGCCGCTTCCACCACGGACAGAGGCACGTTGGAGTCCTACGTGGTCGCGGGTCTCGACCAGGTGATCGTGCTCTGCTACTCCGACCACCTGGCGGTCCAGGCGGCCGACGCGCGCACGCTGGTCACTCTGCTTCACGTGCGTGACATCCTCGGGCGCCTCGACTCCGCCACCCCGGTCGTCAGTGAGATGATGGACGACCGCAACCGGGTGCTGGCCCAGGTCGCCCACATCGACGACGTCGTGGTGAGCGGGGAGATCGTCAGCCTGCTGGTGACCCAGCTCTCGGAGGACCGCCGCCTCGAGGCGGTCTTCGGTCAGCTCCTCGGCAACGACGGCAGCGAGATCTACCTGAGACCGGCCGAGTGGTACGTCCAGCCCGGCCGCGAAGTCAGCTACGCCACCGTCGTTGCCGGCGCGGCCGCTCGCGGCGAGACGGCCCTGGGCTACAAGTCCGGTGCCCTGGCCGGTGACGACGTGGCCTTCGGGGTGGTCGTCAACCCCGCCAAGTCGCGTACGTTCGACGTGCAGCCGGGTGACCGGGTCGTGGTCCTCGCGGACAGCTGACCAACCCGGGCGGCACGGATCAGCATGGGCGAGGAACCAGGTGCCGGCGGCGGTCCACCGGGCCGAGCTCGTCGTGGTCGTCGGCGCGCACGCTGGCCCCGGCGAAGTGGTCGTGCCGGACGTAGCGGACGAGCAGTCCGATGACGGCTGCGGTGATGCTGCGCCCCTAGGATTACTGCCACTAGTGGCAGGAATAACAGTGTTAGTCGATTTACTGCCAACGATGCGTCAGGCTGTCGAGATGCACAAGGTCGCGGTCGTGGTCCAGGACGGTGCCGAGCCGTTCGGGCTGGGTGCCATGTGCGAGGTGTGGGCCGAGCCCTACCACCCGGAGGACGACAACCCCGTCTTCGACTTCGTCGTGACCACACCGCGGCCCGGTCGCGTGCAGGGGAGCGTCTATGACCTGCATGTCGAGCTGGGTCTCGAGGCGGCGGCTGACGCCGACCTGATCTGCGTGATTCCCAAGCGCGGCTACCTTGATCCCTCACCGGAGGTCGTGGAGCTCGTCCGGGCCGCCGACGTCCGCGGCGCCTTCGTCTTTGCGCACTGCACGGCGGCCTTCGTGCTGGGCGAGGCGGGCCTGCTGGACGGCAAGCGGTGCACCACGCACTGGCGACACGTCGACGAGCTCGCGGCACGCCACCCCCTCGCGCAGGTGGACGGCAACGTCCTCTACGTGCAGGAGGGCAACATCGTCACGGGCGCCGGATCGGCGGCCGGACTCGACGCCGCGCTGCACCTGATGAGGCAACAGTTCGGCGCGCGCGTGGCCGCCTGCGCTGCCCGGCGGATCGTGGTGCCGCCTCACCGCGAGGGTGGACAGGCCCAGTTCATCGTGCGACCTGTCCCGGTCTGCGAGTCGGAGGCGCTGGCGCCGCTGCTGGCCTGGATCTCGGGCAACCTTGCCGAGGAGCTCACCGTCGAGGCCCTGGCCCGCCACATGCACATGTCGCCCAGGACGTTCGCTCGCCGCTTCAAGGACGAGACCGGCACGACGCCGTACAGCTGGCTGCTGGCCCAACGTGTGCAGGCAGCCGAGGAGCTGCTGGAGCAGACCGACCACTCGATCGACTCGATCGCCGGCGAGGTCGGCTTCGGCAATGCCGCCACCCTGCGCCACCACTTCGGCCGCTCCCGTGGCGTGAGCCCGGTGGAGTATCGCCGGACCTTCGGCGAGACCGCCCGACCTGCGCGCAGCAACCAGCTTTCGAGCCCGTGCGGCCCAGCGCTCGCAGTCTCGGTAGCCTTGCCCGGTGACGCATCAGCCGCTCTCCGCCCTGTCCCGTGACGACCTCTCCGCCCTGCTCCAGGAGCAGCAGGCGGCGTACGCCGAGCTCAAGGCCCGTGGACTCAAGCTCGACCTGACGCGTGGCAAGCCGTCGGCCGCCCAGCTCGACCTGTCCGACGAGCTGCTCAACCTTCCTCGAGGCACGCGGGACTCCTCGGGCACCGACGTGCGCAACTACGGCGGCCTGACCGGCCTGGCGGAGCTGCGCGAGATGTTCGCCGAGCTGCTGTGGGTCGAGCCGGAGCAGGTCGTCGCCGGCGGCAACTCGAGCCTCACGATCATGCGCGACGTCCTGACGTTCATGCTCCTCCACGGCGCCCGCGACAGTGACCGCGCCTGGATCAAGGAAGACACGATCAAGTTCATCTGCCCGGTGCCCGGCTACGACCGGCACTTCACGCTGCTCGAGTCGCTGGGCATCGAGATGATCACCGTGCCGATGAACGAGGACGGACCCGACGCTGAGGCAACGGCCGCGCTGGTGAAGAACGACCGGTCGATCAAGGGCATGTGGGTCGTCCCGACCTACGCCAACCCGGCTGGATCGGTCTGCAGCCAGGAGGTCGCGGCGCGCCTCGCCTCGATGGAGACCGCCGCTCACGACTTCAAGATCTTCTGGGACAACGCGTATGCCCTGCACCACCTCACCGAGGAGGAAGCCAAGAGCGCCGACATCCTCACCCTGGCCGCCGCGTCCGGCCATCCCGACCGTCCGATCATGTTCGCCTCGACCTCCACGATCACCTTCGCGGGTGCCGGTGTCGCGTTCCTGGCCGCCTCCGAGGGCAACATCCGGTGGTACCTCAGCCACCTCGGCAACGGCTCGATCGGCCCGGACAAGGTCAACCACCTGCGGCACGTGCAGTTCTTCGGCTCGGCCCAAGGGGTGCGTGACCACATGGCCCGGCACCGCGAGATCATCGCGCCGAAGTTCGCCGAGGTCGACCGCGTGCTGTCACAACGGCTCGGCGGTAGCGAGGTGGCGACCTGGAACAAGCCGGCGGGCGGCTACTTCGTCAACCTCGACGTGCTTCGCGGCACGGCGTCGCGGGTGGTCGCGCTTGCCAAGGAGGCGGGTGTCGCCCTCACCCCGGCCGGTGCGTCGTTCCCCCATGGGAAGGACCCCGACGACTCGAACATCCGGCTGGCGCCCACGATGCCCCCGCTGGACGAGGTCACCGTCGCCATGGACGCCGTCGCCACCTGCATCCTGCTCGCGGCCGCCGAGCACCTGACCGAGCAGATGACCGGGCAGCGCAGCGGGCAAGGCTGACGTCGTGTCCTTCCTGCCGTTCTCCTTCTCCATCGTCGGCGTGCAGAAGGCCGGCACGTCGACGCTGCAGTGGATGCTCAACCAGCACCCGGAGGTGGCGCGGCCACCGCGCAAGGAGATGGGCTGGTTCGACGTCGACGACGCGACCTGGCGGACGGTGGACCACGCGGCGTACGGCATCAAGCACGCTCAGCCGATCCATCGTGCCCTCGGTGACGCGACCCCCCGCTACCTGTTGATGCCCGGTGCGCTCGAGCGCATGCACGCCGATCGCCCGGACCTGAGCCTGATCGCGATCTTCCGAGATCCCATCGACCGGCTGGTCAGCCAGTGGGTGATGGTCCGCGACCGGCAGCCCGATCGCGCTCCGGACTGGCCGGAGATGATCCAGTGGCGCCCCGACGACTTCCCCACCGAGATGCCGGCGCAGTTCGAGGGTCCGGGTGGGCGAGCGAGGTTCATGCGCGCCTCCGGAGTGATCCGCGGCTACTACGGCGGGCAGGTGCGCCACGGGCTGAGCCTCTTCCCTCGTGACCAGTGGCTGTTCCTCGACTTCGCCGAACTGCTCTCCGAGCCCGCCAAGACCCTCGACACCGTCACCCGCCACATCGACGTCGGCAGGTTCAAGCCCTATCCGCCGCTGAAGAAGCTGATGGCGGGATCGCCCCAGATCACCGGCACGGCACCGACAGGCGAGGACCTGATGGTCCTGGCGAAGGCCCTTGAGCCCGAGCTGGCCGAGTTCGTCGCCCTGACGGGGCGCTCGGTCGACCACTGGACCACCGAGCGGCTGCTGAACGGCGAGCTCGATCCCGACGAGCAGGCGCGGGTCTATGCCCGCAAGGCAGGGCTGACGTCAGGATGGGAGGACACACCGTGACGCTGCGTGTGGGCCTGACCGGGGGAGTAGCCTCCGGCAAGAGCACCGTGTCGGCGATCCTGGCGGAGCTGGGTGCCGTCGTCGTCGACGCCGACCTGCTGGCCCGCGAGGTCGTCGCGGGCGGGACCCCGGGCCTCGCCGCCGTCGTGGAGGCGTTCGGCCCGTCGCTGCTGACGGCTGACGGCGCGCTCGACCGCGCAGCCATGGGCACGCTGGTGTTCAGCGACGCCGTGGCCCGTGCGCGCCTCGAGGCGATCGTGCACCCCCTCGTCCACGAGCAGATGGGAGCGCTCGAGGCCGATGCCGGCGAGGGCTCGATCGTCGTCCACGACATCCCGCTGCTGGCCGAGGGCGGTCGCGCCGACACCTTCGACGCCGTGGTCGTCGTCGACTGCCCGCGAGAGATGCAGGTCGCGCGCATGCTCACCGAGCGCGGATGGACCCCGGAGGATGCCGAGGCGAGGATCGCCGCCCAGGCGTCGCGGGAGGACCGGCTCGCCATCGCCACCCACGTCATCCCCAACGTGGGGTCGCTCGACGAGCTGCGTGACCGGGTGGTGGCCGTGTTCGCGGACCTCCGGGCACAGGCCGACGGTTTCGACCCTCGCCGGGACCGCAGGTAACCTGCCCGCCGTGCGTGCAACCCGAGCAGTCGCGGCCTTCGGCCTCCTGGCCTGCCTGTTCGCCGGGTGTACGCCGCAGGCCGACCCCTCGGAGGGCACGACGACCGAGCCCCGGAGCGGGTCCACGACCAGCGACCAGCCCGACGCCGACGCGGCTGAGGTCGACCCGAGCACCCCTCTGGGCTGGGGCCCGACGGTCGGTGACCTCGAGCAGGCGCAGGAGATCGTGGCCGCCATGTCCAGCGAGGAGCTCGCTGGTCAGGTCATCGTCGGTCGCTACCTCGGAAACGACCCCGCGGAGGTGGCGGCCATGCTGCTCGAGCACCATCTCGCCGGCATCTCCGTCACCAACGGCAACGTGGTCGACGAGGCCCAGGTGCGGGCGATGACAGCCGCGCTGATGCAGGCGTCACTCGACGACGGGCGCGACTTCCCGCCGGTGCTCGGGGTGGACCAGGAGGGGGGCTACGTCTCCCACCTGCGCGGGATCGCGACCGAGTTCCCCGCCTTCGACGCGGCCGGGGCAGCGATCGAGTCCCAGGGAGCCACGGGGCGGGAGGTGGTGCGGCAGGCGTCGTACGCCACTGGCCTCGAGCTGCGGGAGCTCGGCTTCACCTGGGTCTTCGCGCCGGTGGCCGACGTGACGATCGGTGCGGCCGACCCGACCATCGGGACCAGGTCCGCCAGCAAGGACCCGGCGATCGCGGCCAAGGCGACCGCTGCCGCGGTGCGTGGTTTCGACGCTGCTGGTGTGGTCTCCACCGTGAAGCACTTCCCCGGACACGGGGCCGCCACCAGCGACAGCCATGACACGTTGCCGGCGCTCGACTCCTCACTGGCACAGCTCCAGGAGCACGACCTGCCGCCCTTCGAGGCGGCCATCGCCACGCACGCGCCGGCCGTGATGCTGGCCCACCTCGACCTGAGCGCCATCGCGCCAGGGGTGCCCTCCAGCCTGGCACCCGAGGTCTACGAGCTGCTTCGCGAGGACCTCGGCTTCGAGGGGGTGGCGATCACCGACTCCCTCGGCATGGGCGCTGTCGCGGCGACCTTCAAGCCGGCCGTGGCTGCCCTCAACGCCGGTGCGGACCTGCTGCTGATGCCGGTCGACACCGCGGAGACCCACCGTGTCGTGACGAAGGCGATCGACGACGGGGAGGTCTCCCGGGAGCGGGCCGAGGAGGCCGCCGCCCGCGTTGTCGCCCTCCAGCTGTGGCAACAGCGTGCCGCTGCTGCGACTCCGGTGCCTGCTGACGTCGCCTCGCTGGCGCAGGAAGCCGCCGCGGCGCTGACGGCTGCGGCGTACTGAGCAAACCCGAAGACCCGCCCCGGTGACGACCGGGACGGGCCTGGGTGAGAACTGTTCGCTTCGGAACCTGTCAGGCGGCGGTGCTGCCGGACGCGAGGTCCGGGTCGCCGAGGCGACGCAGCTTCTGCAACGCCTCCCGCTCGAGCTGGCGCACCCGCTCGGCAGAGATGCCGTGCTTGACGCCGATGTCGGCCAGCTTGTGCTGACGTCCGTCGGTCAGCCCGTAGCGGGCGCGGATGATGTCGGCAGCACGCTCGTCGAGGTGGGCGACGAGGTCGTCGAGCCGTTGACGAGCCTCCACGTCGAGGAACTCCAGGTCGGGACCGGGTGCGGTCTCCTGAGCCATCAGGTCGCCGAGCGAGGTGTCACCGTCCTCGTCGACCGGGGTGTCGAGCGAGACGTGGTCGCGTCCCCATGCCATCAGGTCCAGCACGCGGTCGAGATCCATCTCGAGCTCGAGGGCGATCTCGTGCGGCTCGGGGTCGCGGCCCAGCTGGCGCTCGAGGGTACGGCGCGCACCGGAGACCTGGTTGAGCTCCTCGACGACGTGGACCGGCAGCCGCACGACCCGGGCCTGCTGCGCGATGCCGCGCGTGATGGCCTGGCGCACCCACCACGTGGCATACGTGGAGAACTTGTAGCCCTTGGTGTAGTCGAACTTCTCCACGGCCCGGATGAGTCCGGTGTTGCCCTCCTGGATCAGGTCGAGCATCGGCATCTGCGAGCGGCCGTACTTGCGGGCGATCGAGACGACGAGGCGGAGGTTGGCGGAGATGAAGAGGTCGACGGCCCTGCGACCCTCGTCCGCCAGCCACTCCAGCTCCTCCTGGCTCGCGCTCTTCGGGGCCCCGCCCCGCCGGCGACCGATGCGGCCCTCCTGGAGCAGCTTCTCGGCGAGCAGGCCGGCCTCGATCGTCTTGGACAGCTCGACCTCCTGGGCGGCGTCGAGCAGGGGGGTGCGCGCAATCTCGTCAAGGTAGAGACCGACGCTGTCGCGCCCCTCGATCTCGCGCGTCGCGCCGCGCGTGCCCCGCCCAGCAGCGCTGCGCGCCGGTGCATTCTTGGTGATCTGTGTGGTGGTCATCGTCGCCTCCTCGTCGTGGCGCTGTCCCTGTGCGCCACATCTGCTCCAACGGCCCGGCCCGCCCGGTGATTCCCGGCCGGTGTGGAGCCCTTCATCTCTGACTGACGTTCGGTAGTTCCGTGAAGTTGCAACTATTGCCAACTCTCAGGGACTTCTCAGGGGTGCTTCGGAGTGGTGCCCTGAGAGGATTGGTCCCATGCCTCGAAGGACGGTCGACCTCAACGCCGACCTGGGGGAGGAGGTCACCGACGACCGTGCTCTGCTGCAGGTGGTCACCAGCGCCAACGTTGCCTGCGGCTATCACGCCGGCACGCCCGCAGTGATGCGCGCGGTGTGCGAGGAAGCTGTGGCCCGGTCGGTGACGCTGGGCGCCCAGGTGTCCTACGCGGACCGGGCGAACTTCGGCCGAGTCGTCGTCGACGTGGCGCCGTCGGTCCTGACCGAGCAGGTGGCGGACCAGGTCGGCATGCTGACGGAGATCGCCCGCGCCGCCGGGGCATCGGTGGCCTACCTCAAGCCGCACGGTGCGCTCTACCATCGCGCGGCAGCCGACGACGCCACTGCGCGGGCGGTGCTCTCCGGGTCGGGCTCGCTCCCGGTGCTCGGCATGCCGGGCTCCACGATGTTGGCATTGGCCACTGCCGCTGGGCGGGCGACGCGCCACGAGGGTTTCCCTGATCGCGGCTACACGGCGGCAGGGACGCTGGTGCCGCGCTCCGAGCCGGGTGCCCTGGTGACCGACAGTGCCACCATCGCTGCTCGAGCCGTCGAGCTTGCGGCAACGGTGGATTCGGTGTGCGTGCACGGCGACTCACCCGACGCGGTGCGACACGCGATCGAGGCCCGCCAGGCACTCAGCACCGCGGGCTTCGAGGTCACCACCTGCTGGGCGACGTCGACACTCGGCCGGCACCGGACGCGGCGGGACGCAGGCCATGACCGTCGTGCGGATCATCCCCGTCGGTGACCACGCCCGGCTCGTGGAGGTGGCGGACGCGCGCGCCGCAGTCTCCTTGGCGCTGTGGGCGCGCGAGCGCGGGATACCGGCAACCGAGATCGTCCCGGGCGCCGCCACGGTGCTCTTCGACGGGCTCGACGGCGGGATCGACCTGCCAGCCGCCCTCGATGCGTGGAGTCAGGAGGAGCCCGTGCCCGCAGGACGACAGGTGGTGGTGCCGGTGGTCTACGACGGGCCCGACCTGGCGGCCGTGGCCGCCCTCTGGGCGGTGGCCGTCGACGAGGTCGTCCGTCGGCACACGTCGGTCGAGTTCACCTCCGCGTTCTGCGGGTTCGCGCCGGGATTCGCCTATCTCGCGGGACTGCCGTCGGAGTGGGCGGTGCCCAGGCTCGACCAGCCGCGGGCCCGGGTGGAGCCCGGCTCGGTGGGGCTGGCCGGCGCGTGGTGCGGTGTCTACCCGACCGCATCACCGGGGGGCTGGCAGCTGCTGGGACGGACCGAGGCGCCGCTGTGGGACCTCGCTCGCGACGAGCCAGCGCTGCTCTCGCCGGGCACCGGCGTTCGCTTCGAGGCACGTCCGTGACCCTCGAGGTGCTCGACGCCGGCACGCTGACGACGATCCAGGACCTCGGACGCTTCGGCCATGCCCACCTCGGAGTCCCGCGGGCCGGTGCGCTCGACGCTCCCGCTGCCGCTCTGGCCAACCGCCTCGTCGGCAACGGGCGTGCCGCTGCGGTGCTGGAGACGACCTTGTCCGGGCTGACGCTCCGAACCCACCAGGCGCGGACGATCGCCGTCACAGGCGCGACGTGCGAGGTCACCGTCGACGGTCGCGCCGTGGCCCACTCCGAGCCGGTCTCGGTGCGTGCGGGCGCGACGGTCGAGCTGGGGCGCGCCAGCATCGGGGTGCGGACCTACCTCGCCGTGGGCGGTGGCATCGCCGTACCCCCCGTGCTGGGCTCGCGGAGCACCGACACCCTGGCCTGGGTGGGGCCGCCCCGGGTCCGGGACGGGGTCAGGCTGCCGGTGGGTACGTGCGAGGGCTCCCCGGCGCCGTTGGACGTGGGTGTACGCCGACCTGCTGGCGCGCACCTGCGGATCGCCCCGGGTCCCCGCTCCGACTGGATCAGCGACCAGGCCTGGCGCGACCTCGACCACGCGGAGTTCACCGTGGCGGCCGACTCCAACCGCGTGGGCCTGCGGCTGCACGGACCGCCTCTCGACCGAGCGCGGACCGGCGAGCTGGCGAGCGAGGGCATCGTCCTGGGTGCCGTCCAGCTGCCGCCGTCGGGACAGCTCGTGGTGTTCCTCCACGACCACCCGGTCACGGGTGGCTATCCCGTCATCGGGCTCCTCGAACCCGACGACCTGGCCATCTGCGCCCAGCTGCGGCCGGGGGAGCGGGTCGAGCTGCGGGGTCAGTCCTCCAGCGGTCGCGGGGCCGGACCGAGCGCAGGATCGTCGACGGCGTAGGACCGCACTGGTCCCGGAGGGGTCTCGGCGGTCTCGAAGCGGACGGTCACGACCCCCTTGCCCGAGCCCCACACCCATCCGGGGCCCATCTCGTCGTGGACCACGTCCATGCCCGGGACGTAGGCCCGCTGCGAGGCCTCGGGGCTCGGCAAGGCGATCTCGGGCACGTCCGGCTCGCTCTCGCCGAACAGGTCCTCCTGGATCCAGTCCGCCAGCCCGGACACGCCCACTCCGAGCAGGCGGACCCCGCCGGACGTGTCGAGGTCGTCGAGGAGCGCGCGAGCGACGCGGGCGATGGTGGCCCCGCTGTCGGTCGGGCTGGCCAGGGTGGAGGAGCGACTGAGCGTGGTGAAGTCGTGCAGACGCACCTTGATGGACACGGTGCGTCCCGACAGGCCGTGCTTCTTGAGCCGTTCGCCGACGTGGGTGGCCTGACGGGCGAGCAGGCCCGCCATCAGGCGGCGATCGGTGAGGTCGGTGTCGTAGGTGCCCTCCGAGCTCACCGACTTGGTCTCCCGGTCCGCCACGACCGGACGGTCGTCCTCGGCACGCGCCAGCCGGAAGAGCCCGTGGCCCTGCGCCTTCCCCAGCAGGCGCACGATCTCGTCCTCGCTGACCGACTCGAGATCGGCGATGGTCCGGATGCCGGCACGCCGGAGCCGCTCGGCCGTCGCGGGGCCGACGCCGGGGATCACCGTCACCTGCATGGGACGGAGCAGCTCGCTCTCGGTGCCGGGCGGTACGACCGTCAGCCCGTCGGGCTTGTCGAGCTCGCTGGCCACCTTGGCGATGAACTTCGACGAGCCGATCCCGACGGTGCCGGTCAGGCCTCCGGTGACCTCGGCGACCCGCGCCCGGAGCTGCTCGCCGAACGCGACCACGGTGGCCACGTCGAGATCGGGCAGGCCCGCCTCGGCGAGGTCGACGAACGCCTCGTCCAGCGACAGCGGCTCCACGAGCGGAGAAGCAGCCCTGAGCACCGCCATGACCTGGCTGCTCGTCTCGCGGTAGGCGTGGAAGCGACCGGTGAGGAAGGCGGCGTGGGGGCAGCGGGCGCGTGCCTCACGGGTCGACATGGCCGAACGGACGCCGTACGTCCGCGCCTCGTAGGACGCGGTCGCGACCACGCCCCGCCCGCCGACACCGCCGACGATCACGGGCTTGCCCCGCAGCGAGGGCTTGTCGCGCTGCTCCACGGCCGCGAAGAAGGCGTCGAGGTCGAGGTGGAGGACCGACGCAGTGCTTCTCACCGGCGACACCACGTCATGGCCCCATTGTCGCAGTCCCCAAGACGTCCACAGGCTCCCACTCCGACGCCCTCGACCGTGCTCGTCCACAGGCGGCGATCGGTCCGTGCTGCACTGTCCGAGGACCCGGGCAGCGTGCAGGCATGACCACTCCACACACCTCACCCCACCTGATGAGAGCCACCTGTCCCGAAGACCTGCTGGCCTTCGTGCCCGTTGCGATCGGGTTCGCCCCGGCCGACTCCGTCGTCATGCTCACCGTCGAGGGCAGCCGGCCCTTCCATGCCCGCATCGACCTCCCCGACGACGAGGACGACGTGGACGAGGTCGTCGAGGCGTTGCTCCGCCCAGCCCGTCAGCACGGCATCGCCCGAGTCGTCTTCGTGGTCTACGACGACGACACGGCCGTCGCCGACGAGACAGCCTGGTCCCTCCACGTCGCCTTCACCGAGGCAGGCATCGAGGTCTTCGAGGTGCTGCGGGTCCACGACGACCGCTACTTCGCCGTGCTGCCCGGGCGAGCGCCAGCGGCCTATCGCGGGGTGCCGTTCGAGGCACGCCACCACCCCTTCGCCGCGCACGCGGTCTTCGGAGGCAGGGTCACCCATGACTCCCGCGAGGCGCTGGCCGCCACGCTGGCTAGCGACGAGGTCGCCGCCTCGCGGGTGGCGTCAGCCCTCGGCTCCTGTCCTGCCCTCTTGCCCCACCAGATCCGTCCTCTCGTCACCGAGCACGCCGGCGACCGGTCCGCGACCCCGCCAGAGGTCGTCGCGGGGCTCGCGCTGTCCATGCGCGACGGATCACTGCGCGACGAGGCGTGGCGCTGGCTGACGCATGCCACCGCCCCCTCCTACGTCGATTTCTGGACCGAGGTCGTGCGCCGCTCGCCGGCGGCGCTGGTGCCCGGACCGGCCTCCGTGCTGGCCTTCACCGCGTGGCTGGCAGGCGAGGGTGCGCTGGCGTGGTGCGCGGTCGACCGCGCGAGGGAGGTCGAGCCGGAGCACTCGTTGGCCGGCCTGGTCGCCGACATGCTGATGTCGGCGACCTCGCCGGACGAGTGGGACCTCCTGGCCGGCCCCTCCCTCGGGGTGGCCTGACGGCACGATGCGGGCCTGTCGTGGACGTCCTCTTGCCACCTGGGCCACGCTCGTCGCTACTGTCGCTCCATGGGCGAAGAAGTGGAGCAGCAGGAGTTCTCGCGCGCGGACCGCACCCGGCACCGCGAGAAGGTGCGCCGCAACCTCGACGTCTTCGCGCGGATGTTGCGAGAAGCCCGCTTCGACACCGACGACCCGATGACGGGTCTCGAGGTCGAGCTGAATCTCGTGGACGACAAGGGCGATCCGGCGCTGAAGAACGCCGAGGTGCTCGAGGCGATCGCGTCGCCGGACTTCCAGACCGAGCTGGGCCAGTTCAACATCGAGATCAACGTGCCGCCCGCGACGTTGCGCGAGGGTGGGCTGACCATCTTCGAGGAGACCCTGCGCCGATCCCTCAACGACGCGGAGTCCAAGGCCGCGGCCTCCGGTGCACACCAGGTGATGATCGGCATCCTGCCGACGCTCGACGAGGGACACATGAGTGCCCACAGCCTCAGTGCCAACCCCCGCTACAAGTTGTTGAGCGAACAGATCCTCTCCGCACGTGGTGAGGACATCACGATCAGCATCTCGGGGCGCGAGCGCCTCTCCACGACGGCCGACTCGATCGTGCCCGAGGCCGCCTGCACGAGCACGCAGTTCCACGTCCAGACCTCGCCCGACGAGTTCGCCGACTACTGGAACGCCTCCCAGGCGATTGCGGGCGTCCAGCTCGCGGTGGGAGCCAACTCGCCCTACCTCCTCGGCAAGGAGCTGTGGCGCGAGACCCGCATCCCGCTCTTCGAGCAGGCGACCGACACCCGCAGTGACGAGCTCAAGGTGCAGGGAGTCCGCCCCCGGGTGTGGTTCGGCGAGCGGTGGATCACCTCGGTCTTCGACCTGTTCGAGGAGAACGTCCGATACTTCCCGGCGTTGCTGCCGATCACCGACGACGAGGATCCGCTCCAGGTGCTCGAGTCGGGCGGCACGCCGACCCTTCCCGAGCTGCGCCTGCACAACGGCACCATCTATCGCTGGAACCGCCCGGTCTACGACATCGCCGCCGGAGTGCCTCACCTGCGGGTGGAGAACCGGCTCCTTGCAGCCGGACCTACGGTCGCGGACACGATCGCCAACGCAGCGTTCTACTTCGGGCTGGTGCGCTTCCTTGCCGAGAGCGAACGCCCGCTGTGGTCGCAGATGTCGTTCTCGGCAGCGGAGGAGAACTTCCACGTCGCCGCCCAACAAGGCGTGGACGCACAGATCTACTGGCCCGGCATCGGCCAGGTGCGGGCCACCGAGCTCGTCCTGCGCCGGCTGCTGCCGATGGCGGCCGAGGGCCTGGGCGCCTGGGGTGTCGAGCCCGAGGTGCGCGACCGACTGCTCGGGATCATCGAGCAACGATGCCTTCTCGGCACCAACGGCGCCGAATGGTTCGTGGGGCGGATGAGGCAGCGCTCACGTGAGGGCAGGTTCGACGCCCTGCGTGCGACCCTGCTCGAGTATCGCGAGCGCATGCACACCAACGAGCCTGCCCACACCTGGGACCGCGACTAGGGAGCGACTCCCGAACGCCTCCGCAGACGGGTCCACTCGCGTCCGACCCCGGTGCGGGGGTCGCGCCAGCCGGCGCGGGTCACGACCGCCAGCGGCACCTCGACGTCGGCCTCCGCACATGCGGCGTACCACGCGGCTGACCACAGGACGTCCGCGTCGTGCAGGGCGAGGGTTCCCACGCGGGTCAACCAGGCCCAGCGGTGCGGGTGCTGTGCGGCCGTACGCTGCAGCAGGGCGGCCGCGATGTCGGTACGCAGCGCCTGATCCAGCGCCTGCCCCGGCTGCACGACGTGACACTCGTGGGCGCCGTCCGGCACCCCGACACGAAGTGAGACCGGGGCGCGACCGCGCGGTGCGGACTCCTTGAAGGACAGCACCGCGGCCCGGAACACGACGTGGTGCGTCCGGGTGATCGGCGCGATCACGGGCATGCAGGCCAGCCTGCCCTGCCGGGTCCGATCGTGCCCCCGCTCATCCACAGTCTCCCGCTGGCACGTCGCATTCGATACGGTGCCATCGTGGCTGGACGCAACGAAGCGCACCGGCACGTGAGAAGGAGGCACCATGGGCACCGTCGTCGTTGGATACGTCCCCAAGCCGGAGGGCGCGGCCGCTCTGGCAACCGCCATCTCGGAGGCCAAGCTCCGCGGCAGCAAGCTCGTGGTGGTCAACTCACACCGCGGTGGCAGCGAGTTCGACCAGGACAAGGCGCGGCTGGCCGAGAGTGAGATGGAGGCCGTCCGCAAGACCCTGGACGACTCGGGCGTGGACTACGACATCCGGCAGCTCGTGCGGGGCTTCGAGCCCGCCGAGGACCTGATCTCCTTGGCCGAGGCCAACTCCGCCGAGCTCCTCGTCATCGGACTGCGCCGCCGCTCACCCGTCGGCAAGCTGATCCTGGGCTCCAACGCCCAGCGGATCCTGCTCGACGCCCACTGCCCAGTCCTCGCGGTCAAGGCCGACTGACCACTCCGCGGTCGAGGCTGACTGAGCGCGTCGGGGAGGATGTGCCCATGGCCATCCACATCACCGGCGACGCCGCCGCCGACAAGATCCTCGACGAGTCCCCGTTCGCCCTGCTGGCCGGGATGATGCTGGACCAGCAGTACCCGATGGAGCACGCCTTCCGGGGCCCGGCGAAGGTGACCGAGCGCTTCGGCACCTTCGACCCGGCGGCGATCGCCTCGGCCGACCCGGAGGAGTTCGCGTCGATGGCGGCGACGACACCTGCCATCCACCGGTTCCCCGGCTCGATGTCGGGCCGGTTGCAGGAGCTGGCCCGGATCGTGGTCGACGACTACGACGGCGATGCCTCGAGGCTGTGGACCGAGGCGAAGGACGGCAAGGATCTGCTCAAGCGCATCATGGCCCTGCCGGGCTTCGGCAGGCAGAAGGCCCAGATCTTCGTCGCGCTGCTGGCCAAGCAGAGAGACGTACGCCCCATGGGCTGGGAGTCGGTCGTGGGGGACTACGCGCTCGACGGACACCGCTCCGTCGCGGACGTGGTCGACCCTGACTCGCTGCAGAAGGTCAGGGACTTCAAGAAGGCCAAGAAGGCCGCAGCCAAGGACATCGACACCGCACCTTGCAGCTCCCCGGACACCACCTGAACGGACCGTCGAACGGACCGAAGGAACTCAGGCCGCGGACTCTCGCGCCTGAGCGAGTGCCGGTCCGGGGCGTTGGGTCCGTCTGGCGGCGTAGACGCGCGGACATTGGTCGTCAGCTCTGCTCTCGGCCACGCTCAGCACTGCCGCTCGGTGAGTGCGAGGTCCGCGTGCCTACGAGCACGGCAGACGGACGACTCCTGCGGGTCGGACTCATCGGGAAGGTCCAGCGTCTCGGCATCGGCTTGAAGAGCCATGGCGTGCCGGGACGGCCACGCGAGAATGAGGGGGTACGGCGACGACATGAGGGCGCGGTGGCAACGTCTGCGGATGGCCGTGGCAGAATGACGGCGCGGCAGTTGACGACAGAGGTCCTTGCCGCGCCCCGATGTCGTTTACGAGAGGTGTTCGTGTCCCCGAACGCACGGAAGTTGCTCCCCGCAGAGGTGCTTGCGCACCCGTCCATCGTCGCGCTGATCGAGCGCGGCACCCCGATCGGCAGCGTTGCCCCCGAGGATGTCCGTCAGGCCAGTGACGACGCGGCCGTCGAGCCGCGTCATCTCAAGGCCCTGATGGTCCACCTGGGCAGCCTGGGGATCTCCGTCAACGTCGACGCGGCCAGCATGCGCGCGGTCGCGGCCACGACGAGCACCCGCAAGACCACGAGCGCTGCCGCGAAGGAGGCTCCGGCCAAGAAGGCGGCCACCAAGGCCGCCGAGGCCGTCGAGCCGACTGACGCTGTCGAGCCGATCAAGAAGGCTGCGGCCAAGAAGGCGCCCGCGAAGAAGGCTCCGGCGAAGAAGACCGCCGCGAAGGCTGCGGCCGCGCCCGTCGACGTGGCAGTCGACCTCGAGCCCGGTGCCGTGGGAGCCGACGGCAAGAAGATCCTGCCGGACATCCCCGACGAGGAGTTCGAGAAGGATGTCAAGGTCGACCCGACCATCAAGGAGGACGAGAAGCAGGCCTTCACCGTCTCCGCCTCCGACGACACCGACGAGCCCGAGCAGCAGGTCATGGTTGCCGGCGCCACCGCCGACCCGGTCAAGGACTACCTGAAGCAGATCGGCAAGGTGCCCCTCCTCAACGCCGAGATGGAGGTCGAGCTCGCCAAGCGGATCGAGGCCGGCCTCTTCTCCGAGGAGAAGCTCGGCAAGGGCGGTAAGATCAGCCCCAAGATGCTCGAGGAGCTCGAGTGGATCTCCCAGGACGGCCGTCGCGCCAAGAACCACCTCCTGGAGGCCAACCTGCGCCTCGTCGTCTCGCTCGCCAAGCGCTATACCGGCCGCGGCATGCTCTTCCTCGACCTGATCCAGGAGGGGAACCTCGGCCTGATCCGCGCGGTCGAGAAGTTCGACTACACCAAGGGCTACAAGTTCTCCACCTACGCCACGTGGTGGATTCGCCAGGCGA
>NZ_JAOPXV010000142.1 GCF_025964975.1 Nocardioides sp. | reverse complement strand
CTGGACAGCATCGTGGTGGCCGTCGACGGCACGTCGGGCTCCGGCAAGTCGAGCACCTGCCGCGGGGTCGCCCAGCGGCTGGAGCTGCGCTACCTCGACACCGGCGCGATGTTCCGCGCGATCACCTGGTGGATGCTGAGCCACGGCGTGGACGTCCACGACCAGGCGGCCGTCGCCGGCCGGGTCGGCGAACCGGTCATCGAGTCCGGCACCGACCCCCTGGGACCGACCATCCTGGTCGACGGCCTCGACGCCTCGGTCTCGATCCGCGGCGACGACGTCAACGCAGCAGTCAGCCCGGTCAGCGCGGTGCCGGAGGTCCGCACGCGACTGCTCGAGCTGCAGCGCGCCATCATCGGCGACGGCGGCATCGTGGTCGAGGGCCGCGACATCGGCTCGGTCGTCGCGCCTGATGCCCCGGTGAAGGTCTACCTCACGGCGGACCCCGAGGCACGCGCCGTACGCCGCGCGGCCGAGGCCGGCGGGGACGTCGCCGCGACGCAGGAGTCCCTCCTGGCACGCGACCGGATCGACTCGGGACGCACCACGGCACCGCTCGTGATGGCCGAGGGCGCCGTCCACATCGACACGACGCCGTACACGTTGGACCAGGTCATCTCGCAGGTCGTGGCGCTGGTGGAAGGTGCCGAGGCGCGCGCGTGAGTGACCTGCCCCGGCCCAGCACGCACCACCCCCGTCGGGCCCCACTCCGCGCACTGCGCCCGGTCCTGGGCACGGGCATCCGCCGGTGGTGGGACATGCACCTTCACGGCACCGGACTCGTGCCCGCCACGGGACCGGTCATCTTCGCCTCCAACCACGCGGGCTGGCTCGACGGGCCGCTGCTCGCGATGATGTCGCCCCGGCCCGTGCACGCACTCACCAAGCTCGAGATGTTCGGTGGCCGACTCGGCGCCTTCCTCACCGCCACCGGGCAGATCCCCCTCGACCGTTTCTCCGCCGACCCCCGAGCCATCAAGACGTGCGTGCGCGTGCTGGCCGACGGCGGCGCGATCGGCATCTTCCCCGAGGGCACGCGCGGAGCCGGCGAGCTCGAGGTCTTCCACCACGGCGCCGCCTACCTCGCACTCGTCTCCGGGGCGCCCGTCGTGCCGGTGACGCAGGTCGGCACCCGCCTGCCCGGTGGAGGCACCAGCTCCATCCCACCCCGCGGCAGCCGCATCGACATGGTGTACGGCGAGGCGTGGCACACGACGCGGACGCCCTGGCCGCGCACCCGGGAACACACGCTGGCCACCTCGGCGTTGTTGTGGGACCACCTGCGTCAGCAGCAGTCCCGCGCCCTCGCCCTCGTCGGGCGTGACCTGCCGGGGCCCTTGCCGCCGGGAGACGCGGAGACCGAGCCCGACACCGGGTTCGTCGGGCACTCAGACCATTCAGACCACCAGGACACCGCGGCCGACAATCCGGCCGACCAGCAGGGAGCATCATGACCGAGCACGACGAATTCACAGAGGAATTCACCGGCCCTACTCCGGTGCTGGCCGTCGTCGGCCGCCCCAACGTCGGCAAGTCGACGCTGGTCAACCGGATCATCGGGCGCCGCGAGGCCGTCGTCGAGGACAAGCCCGGCGTCACCCGCGACCGCGTCTCCTACGACGCGCACTGGAACGGGCGAGCCTTCACGGTCGTGGACACCGGCGGCTGGGACCCGGACGCGCAGGGGCTCTTCGAGCGGATCGCGCTGCAGGCCGAGGTCGCCGTGACGTTGGCCGACGCCGTGCTGTTCGTGGTCGACGCGACCGTCGGCATCACCGACTCCGACGAGGCGGTCGTCAAGATCCTCCGCAAGTCCGGGAAGCCCGTCGTACTGGCGGCGAACAAGGTCGATGACCAGCGCACCGAGGCCGAGGCGTTCGGTCTGTGGAACCTCGGACTCGGTGAGCCCTTCGCCGTGTCGGCGCTGCACGGTCGCGGATCCGGCGACATGCTCGACGCGATCATGGCCGCGCTGCCCGAGGCACCGCCGCAGTCCTTCGGTGAGGTCGGCGGGCCCCGCCGGATCGCCCTGGTCGGCAAGCCCAACGTCGGCAAGTCCTCGCTGCTCAACAAGCTCGCGGGCTCCGAGCGCGTCGTGGTGGACAACGTCGCCGGAACCACCGTCGACCCGGTCGACGAGCTCATCGAGATGGGCGATCGCACGTGGCGGTTCATCGACACCGCCGGCATCCGCAAGCGGGTCAAGGAAGCCTCGGGGCACGAGTACTACGCCTCGCTCCGCACCTCGACCGCCATCGACCGCGCCGAGGTCGCCGTCCTCGTCCTCGACGCCGGTGAGACGGTCTCCGAGCAGGACATGCGGATCATCCAGACCATCCGTGATGCCGGCCGGGCGATGGTGATCGCCTTCAACAAGTGGGACCTCGTCGACGACGAGCGCCGCTACTACCTCGAGCGAGAGGTGGAGCGCGACCTGGTGCAGGTGGGATGGGCGCCGCGCATCAACGTCACCGCGCTCACCGGCTGGCACGTCGACCGGTTGGTGCCGGCTCTCGACAAGGCCCTCGAAGGCTGGGAGACGCGGGTCTCGACCGGCGCCCTCAACACCTTCCTGGGTCGGCTGGTGGGGGAGCACCCCCACCCCGTTCGCAGTGGCAAGCAACCAAAGATCCTCTTCGCCACCCAGCCCTCGACCGCGCCGCCGACCTTCGTGCTGTTCACGAGCGGCAAGCTGGACGCCTCCTACGAGCGCTTCATCGAGCGGCGGCTGCGCGAGGAGTTCGGCTTCGCCGGGACGCCGATCGTGATCAACCAGAAGCCGCGCGAGAAGCGCAAGCGCTGAGTCAGGGAGTCAGTCCGCGGTCGATCAACCAGAGGTTCGGGTCGATCGACGCGCCTCCAGCAGGCCGCACCTCCAGGTGGAGGTGCGGTCCGCTGCTGTTGCCGGACGAGCCGACAGTGCCGACGAGATGACCGATCTCGACCGTCTGCCCGGGCATGACCGACGACGTGCCCTGGTGGGCGTACCACACCTCGGTGCCGTCCTCGAGGGTCAGGACGGTCAACAGGCCGTAGGACGGGTCCAGCAAGACGTCGGTGATGGTCCCGTCTGCCACCGCGACCACCTGGGTTCCCAGCGGGGCCGCGAAGTCGAGGCCGGTGTGGCTACTGCCCCACATCGCACCGAACGCTCCGAAGCCAGCGGTGAGGTGGTAGCTGAAGGGGGGCACCGGCAGGACGTGTTCGCGCCCCTTGACGTCACCGAAGTAGCCCAACGCCCTCAGTCGGTTGGAGCGGGCGTCCTGGAACTGCGCGTAGACCTCGGCGACGGTGGGCGACTTCTTGGCGTCCCGGTCGCCCCTGTCCTTGTCGCGTTCTAGCGTCGCCTGCAGCGTCCTGGCGGACATCGCAACCTCGTTCAGGGTCGTGGGGACCACGTCGGCCGTCGCGGGCACCGGCGCTGCCAGGAGCAGCACAGCAGTGGCCAGGCCGATGATGCCGGGGCTGAGGAAGCGAGCAGGAGACACGGAGCGGGACCCTTCGAGGTGATCGACCTCAATCCTCGCCCGGGAGTGCTACCTCTTGCAGACGAATCGGTATTTCCGCAAGCCCCGGTCTGGTCCCCTCGCTCGATGACCGGAGAACGCGGTCCGGAGATCCGTGCCGTGCTACGGCAGCGTCAGGTGTGGGTCACTTCGACGGTTCGGGGACGTCGACCTTCCTGCACTTCACCTTGGGGTTCAACCCGACGTAGTTGAGCGGGCCGGCGACGATGGTCAGCGCCACGTTGCTGGTCTCGGCGCAGTTCGTCTTGGCGTCGGAGAAGTAGTCACGCTGGAAGGCGGCCACGACGCCGATGACGAGCCAGATGACGACCAGGAAGCTCACGAGTCTGCCCATGCCTCGAACGTAGGGCTCGGCCTCTGGGGTGTCGACACCCCAGGGGGTGGCACGGACTCACCGCCCGAGCGAGTCCCGAGCCACCCCTGGGAGGAACCTGCCGGCCCGGGCGTGCCACAGGGCCGCTCGCGCGGCGTTGTCACCGCATGCGCCGTGCACGCCGCCGCCCGGATGTGCAGACGCCGAGCCCAGGAACAGTCCCCGGATGGGGGTCTCGGCCCGGCCGAGACCCGGCAGGGGTCGGAAGACCAGCTGCTGGTGCAGCTGCGCCGTCCCACCGTTGAGGGCGCCGCCCACGAGGTTGGCGTTGCGTGCCTCCATCTCGTGCGGCCCAAGGACCCGCCGGGCCAGCACCTTGGCGCCGAACCCCGGCGCGAGCCGCTCGAGCCGGGCCTGCATCCGGTCCGCGAAGCGTTCACAGTCGTCGCGGTCCCAAGTGCCGCGGATGCTGCCGTCTCCCGCGTCCGAGGAGGTGCGCTGCGGGACGTGCGCATAGGCCCAGAAGGACTCCGTGCCGGCCGGCGACCGACGCGGATCCGAGCTGGTCATCTGGCCGGAGAGCATGAACGGGGCGGCTGGTACGGCGCCTGCCTGCACCTGGCTCATCGCGAGCGTCATGTCAGCCACCGAGTCGGCGACGTGCACGGTGCCCGGCGCAAGCTCAGGTGCCCCGGTCCACGGGATCGGACCGTCGAGAGCCCAGTCCACCTTGACCGTGCCCGGGTCGAGCTCGAAGGACTCCAGCGCGGTCCGGACCGACGACGGTACGGCCGCCGGGTCGAGCAGCTGGTGGTAGAGCGCGGTCGCCACCACGTCCGCGATGACGGCACGGCGCACCGGGTGCAGGTCCCCGTCCGTCGTGCGTACGCCCGTGACGCGCCGCCCCTCGACCTCGATGCGGGTCACCTCGGCACTGGTGCGGATCTCGCCACCGCCCGCGCGGAAGCGGCGAGCCATCGCCTGGGTGAGCTCGCCCGCCCCGCCCTCGGGCACCGGGAAGCCCACGGTCTGGCCCAGCATGGCCAGCAACATCCCCAACAGACCGGATCCCGGCGCCTCGAGGGGGATGTCCGCGTGGGCGGCGTTGCCGGCGATCAGCACGCGTGCGGCCTCTCCGCCGAAGCGCTTCCTGGTCATCTCCCCGGCCGGGGTGAGCATCGTCTTGACGAAGTCCAGCCCACCCACGCGCCTGAGCGCGGCCAGCATCCCTGCGCCGTGACGGATCGGGGGGAACGGCGTGAGCAGCGAGCCGACGAGATGCGGGCCGACCCGGTCCCACTGGGAGCACATCTCGAGCCAGGCGTCGCCGTCGCCGGCGTGGTGCGCATCGAGACCCGCTGCGGTCATCTCGCGGTCCCGGTGGAGCACGGCCCAGCTGCCGTCCGGGAGGGGGTGCCCGAGGACGGACGGCGCGTGTCGCCATACCAACCCGTGGTTCTCCAGACCGAACGAGGCGATCGTCGAGGAGATGGCTGCCAATGGGTAGAACGCGCTGAAGGTGTCGTGGACAAAGTCCGGATGCACGTCACGATCGCTGCGGACGGCACCGCCCACATCGGGCTGGGCCTCGAGCACCAGCACGGACCACCCGGCGTCGAGCAGGCGGTTGGCGGCGACGAGCCCATTGGGCCCCGCGCCCACCACCACTGCGTCCCAGGTCACCGGGTGACCCTGGCGGCCTGGTCCCTCGCCAGCACACCGACGTTGCGGGCGATCCCGAGAAGGGCGCTGCCCTGGTTGCCGCGGAGCCCGTGCTGCTCCTGCAGCGAGTCCAGGACGTTGCCGGGTCCCTGCACGACGGCCGGCACGAGGTCCTGGGCGACCACGCGGAACAGCGGGGACACCAGGCGGTCGTAGACCCACGGCAGGGCGACGAACCCGAAGCGGATCACGTTGTTGGCCGCTCCGACCTGGCCACCGCGCCACGGCTGGTCGGCCGCGGTCAGGATGCGAGCAGCCACGTGCTCAGGGCTGGCGACCGGGAACGGTGGCCGGCCGACCGAGTCGCTGTAGTTGGCGGCCAACAGGTAGATGGGCGTGTCCACGCCCCCCGGTGCGATGTAGGCGAACCGGATCCCGGGACGGTCCCGGTTGTCCACGCGCAGCTGCCGGAACAGGCCGCGGACGCCCCACTTGCTGACGACATAGGCCGCCATCTGTGGAGCCGCAATGTGCCCCAGCAGTGAGCCGACCAGCACGAAGCTGCCGGCGTCCTGCTCGCGCAGGACCGGCAGCACGTGCCGCGCCAGGTTGACCGCGCCCACGAGGTTGGTGGACAGCACCGACTCGAAGACCTCCGACGGCAACGCGTCGATCGAGCCGTAGGCGACCACTCCGGCGTTGCTGACGACGACGTCCAGGCGACCGTGCCGGGTCATCGCGGCCGTGACGGCGTCGTCGACCTCCTCGTCGATCCCGACGTCGGTCGGGCACACCAGCACGGAGGCCGCTCCGAGTGCCTCGCAGTCGGCAGCCACGCGGGACAGCGCTTCCTCGCCACGCGCCAGGAGCACCAGGTGGTCGCCACGCGCAGCCGCGAGCCGCGCGGTGGCCTCTCCGATCCCGCTGGAGGCGCCGGTGACCAGCACGACCTGGGATGTGTGGGGCATCAGCGTCGCTCGGCCAGGAAGGCCAGTCGGCGCAGCGTCTCGGTGTTGCGCCACTTCAGCATGGGGGTGCGAGCGACTTGAGGGACGAACCGCCCGGGACCCGAGACCGCGTCCTCCAGGATCTCGACGTCGGTCTCCTCACCGACCGGGAGGAGGTTGATCGTGACCTGCGCCTCGCCGACGGGCCAGGCCCGTGCGCGAAGCGTCATCGAGCGGTTCGGCGCCGACTCGAGGACCTCTGTGTTGTCGTCGATCAGCGCGGGCCACAGCCCCACGGAGTGATGAAGACGGCTGCCGGCAGCCGGCCAATCGTCATCCACCTCGCGCATGCGGGAGGCGCCGACGACCCAAACCGGATACAGCCAGCCGTCGCTGAGCACCTTCCACACCTTCTCCGGCGGGGCGTGCATGCGGCGGACGTTCTCGGACATGTCAGGTCCTCTCGTTGAGTGCTCACTCACGCTAACCGGGGGCACCTCGCCCACCCACCACCCCTAGGGCCGAACCTGGTGGTCGGCGGGCCGGTGTCGTGTGATGCTCGGACGATGAGCGACCAACCCGCCCCCGAGCACCGCCGTCCCGAAGGTGTCACCGACGCCACCGTCGAAGCCCTCGGCAAGCTGTCCGGCGCCATGGCCGAGGTCGAGGATGCCCGCGGGCACCTCTGGGCCTTCCACCGCCTGTGCGGCAGTGTCGAGAAGACGATGGAGGAGGCGACCGCGATGATCCGCGAAGCTGGCCACGACGAAATCGCCGACGCCCTCAACGATGCGGTGCTGGGGCGCAACCCGTTGCCGGGCATGTGGTCGTTCCAGATGGTCGAGTCGTACGACGACGGGTTCTACGCCGAGGCCAAGGGGATCGAGCAGCGGGCGATCGACGAGCTCATGGACGGCAAGCGCCACGTCTTCGAGGCGGAGATGAAGGAGCTCCGGCGCACCCGCGGTCGCCAGGGCCACGAAGTCACCCCCGACCACGCCGACGGCGACATCTGATCGGTCGCCGCGATCAGGTGAGCTCCCGCACGATCTCGTCGAGCACGCGGGTGCCGACCGCTGCGATCACGTCCTCGGGGGGCCCGGGGACGTGCATCTCGACCGACCGGACGTGACCTGCGCGAGCGATGGCGAGATGGACGGTGCCGGCCGGCTTGCCCTCCTCCGCTCCCGGGCCCCCCACGCCGGTGATCCCGACGCCGACGTCGGCCCCAAGCAGGGTCCGGACGCCCTCCGCCATCTCCCGGGCGCACAGATCGGAGACCACGGGACCCTCGGAGACCCCCAGCACGCTGAACTTCACGCCCTTGGCGTAGGCGACCACGGCCCCTCGATACCACTGCGACGCGTTGCGGCCGGCTCCCAGACGTGCGGAGACCTGCCCGGCTGTCAGTGACTCGGCCACCGCGACGGTCCTGCCCCGGGTCATGGCCAGCGTGGCGATCCGCTCCGCGCGTTGGATATCGGTCTGTTCCTGGTGGATCGTGTCCTCAGCTGTGCTCACCGTGTCTCCTCGTCGCGGGCGATGGGTCGATGCCCTGCGCCGTACCCATGGGAGCGCCTCCTGAATCGCCCCAGTGGGACCGGCCCGATCAGGAGAGGCGTGACGTGATTCCTCTCAGCGCCCGCGGCGGGAGAGACGGGTCCAGGCGAACCCGGCAAACCCGATCAGCACCGGCCACAGCGCGAGGCGCTCCAGCGCACCAGCGGCTGGACCGTCGCCTGCGAGCACGAAGGCCGCCGCAGCGGCGCCGGTGACGGCTCCGGTCGTGATGAGGGCTCCGCCGAGGACCGGCTGTTCGCGGCGCAGCTGCGCCCCGAGGACGAGCAGCGCGATCGGTTGGGCGACGAAGAGCGGCGTCGCCGCCAGCGTGTGGAGTGCGGCGTCCTGGTCCAGCGGCGCGAAGCCGGTGGCGATGGAGCTGAGACCGGAGACGAGCAGCAGGCCGGTGACCCAGGGCCCGAGCGGCCGCGAGAGCAGCGCCGCGCCGCCGGCCAGCAGCACCCCGAAGCCCATGAAGGAGGCGTTCATCAGGTCGTGCCGCGGCGAGCAGTACGCCGCCGAGCAGCCCACCTCACCGAGGCGGCTCACGGAGTCGGCGACGAAGCTGTAGCCCCCCGTGGTCGCTGCGCCGACCACGAACTCGGTGGCGATGTAGGCCGGGCGCGCGAGGAAGGCGCAGGCGCCGAGGCGCACTGACCAGGTCGGCGTCGCCAGGTCTCGGGGTGCTGCTGAGGGTGCAGGCATGGCTCACCGTAGACGGTGGTGAGGGGTCAGGCGCTGCTGGCGCGGCCCCCGGCCAGCCGGGTCCCGTCGCCCAGGCCGGTGGTCAGCAGGTCGGCCACGGCCATGGGCTGCAGGTCGAGCAGGCTGGCGACCTCCCGGTAGGTGTGGCCCCCGAAGAGGCACAGTGCGAGGCACGCCCGTTGGACCTGGGCGAGGTGCCCCAGCCACTGCGGGGTCGGAGCGGGAACCGGGGCCGAGGAAGGCTCTGCGAGGAGCTCCTGGCTGCGTAGGTAGACGTGGTGGGACCAGGAACGGTGGGAGTCGTCGGCGGAGCAGCAGTCAGCCGCGCAGGCCAGGTCGTGCATCCCCAGCCGCATGGCGCGCGCCGCGGTTGTCTCGTCGCCGAGGAGGGCGTAGGCCAGGGTGTAGACCGAGGCGCCGTGGCGGTCCCAGAGGGCCTCGAGGTCCCACGTCGGGGACGGTGCGTCGGTGTCCGCAACGGCACGGATGGTCGACGTCCGTCGGCTACGGCGCTTGATCTTGACGGTGCCCTGCGCTGCGCCCGGGGGGAGGTGGGCAGTCTTCATCGGGTCTCTTCCTGATCAACCGCGGCGGTCGTGGACCTGCCGTCACCGGCGAATCTAGACCAGAATTCACCCCTTTGTCTAGGGTATGCACAAGGTACACCAGCCGATAGGCTGGACAAACCATGTACACGATCAAGCAGGCGTCTCGGCTTTCCGGTGTCCCGGTCGCATCCTTACGGGCATGGGAGCGGCGGTACGGCATCGTGACCCCGCAGCGCAACGAGGCGGGGTACCGCCTCTACTGCGAGCCGGACCTGGCCCGCCTGTCCACCATGCGCGCTCTGGTGGAGAGCGGCTGGTCGACTGCGGACGCGGCCGAAGCCGTGCGCAACGGCACCGCTCCCACGGTGGCGGCGACCCCCGAACCCGTCGCCATCTCCACCGTTCAACCCGAAGCAGTCATTCACATGCAACGGTTCCTGACCTCTGGGGGGCAGTTGGACTCCGCCGGGATGTAGGAGAGCCTCAACGGCGGCTTCTCGCTCGGTTCCTTCGAGCACGTGGTCGACTCCTGGCTCTTCCCCACCCTGGAGGCCCTCGGCGAAGGGTGGATGCGCGGTGAGATCGACGTGGCAGGCGAGCATGCGGCCAGCTACGCCGTCCACCGACGGTTGTCTGCTGCGTTCGACGCGGCCGGGAGCAGGTCGCGGGGCGCATCGGTCGTGGTGGGGTTGCCGTCCGGCAGCCAGCACGACCTCGGCGCCCTGGCGTTCGCCACCGCGATCCGTCGCAGGGGCATGGACGTCCTCTACCTCGGCGCCAACGTGCCGGTGAGCAGCTGGGAGGCAGCAGTCGTCAGCCGCGGGGCGAAGGCGGCTGTCCTGTCCGTCGTCACTCCGGAGGACCGGCCGTCTGCCGTCGCCGTCGCGGAGCGCCTGCTCTCGCAGACGCCGGCTCCCACGGTGTGCGCGGGCGGTGCTGCTGCGGCCGAACTCGCGGACGGAGTCCGCCTGCTCACGCCCGCGATCGGCGCAGCCGCCGAAGAGCTCGACCGGCTGGTGCACCCGGCCTGATCGACACCGCCGTGTTGCGGCGCGTCAGCGGCTCTCGACGTACGCCTTGCCGAGCTTCTCTGCCACCAGCTTGTCGGCCGCCCGCTGCGTGATCTCGGGAGAGTCGAAGTGCTTGGTGCGGGTCTGCCCGGCGGTGCCGATCCGGCCGAGGCTCACGGTCAGGTGCAGTCGTCGCCGGACACCTGCCAGAACTTCGAGGACCCGTCTCCGACGAGCTCGAACCGGCGCCCGGGTGACCGGGAGGCCTGCTCCGGCTCAACGGACCGCGCGACAGCGGCGACGGCCCGTCCTCGGCGCTCGGTCCGCCGGGGGCGTACGGCGACCTCCGCCCGTGCGACCGGAGCCTCACCGGCCAGCAGGCGCTCGAGTCGTGCGACGCACTCCTCGGGGTCCTCCAGCCAGTCCTTGGCCAGGACGTAGGCGGTGACCCAGCCGCGCTCCGCCAGGGCGCGCGGACGATCGACGTACTGCTCCTGCACCTGGTCCTGACCCACCACGCTGCTGGACGACTGCGTGGACGGCTCCCGAGGCACGCGCCCCGTTCGGGGCCAGCTCGCCGAGGATCCGCCCCGCAGCCAGGGCATCGCCGACCGAGGTCGCCTCGGCGTAGGCCAGCTTCTCGCCACCGTTCTGGTTGCCCGGACCAAAGTTCATCCGCATCCGCCCCTGCGGGTCGCGGGCGTAGCTCGGCGCGAGAGAGCTGACTGCGACTCGGACCAACGCCAGCGTTCTGAAGCGCGGACGGGGCGGCACACATCCGGGACTGGATCCCCCTCCCCGCGCCGGAGTTCGGACTAGGGATCAATGACCCTGGAGGTGCGCCCAGGTCGGTGATGGTCTGCCGGTCGACGCCGTTCTTGGATCTCAAGGCGTCTCCCGCTCGCATCACGGCGGGGAGGACGACGGACCGGCCGGGGCGGGTGAAGCTTCACCATCCCCTTCAGGTTGGGTGACATGCCTCGAGGCTTGGTCATCTCCGACGTGTCGTAGTCCCGTGCGGGACGTCCCTGAGTCCCAAGATGCCCTGCGCAGGGGGGCCTCGGCGTCCGGACGCAGGGCATCGCCGGACCGCCCGGGTGGCGGGTTGGCGGGGTGGCGTCCCAGCGATGCAATCAGACGCCGTACGTCGAAGAGCCGAAGTGGCCCACACACTGCGAGCACTGCCACGAGCCACTCGAGTCGAGGGTGGTCGACGTCGTGCAGGGGGAGGGCGACCGGGAAGTGCCGGCGGTCGTCGCCCAGGACGTCTGCACCCACGAGGACTGCCCGGGCAAGCTCTGAGCCGGACCGCGCGGCTCACCGCGACGGGAACGCGGAAGAGGCCGCCCCCGCTGTTGGCGGGAACGGCCTCCGACCTGCAATTTCTCGGTCGGGCTGACAGGATTTGAACCTGCGACCCCCTGACCCCCAGTCAGGTGCGCTACCAAGCTGCGCTACAGCCCGAGTGCTCGTACGCGACCAGCGAACCGGCGCGTCAGCGAGCGAAACCATACCTCAGCGGTGCGGTCGTGCTCGCATCAGGTCGGTTCGGGGCCGGTGAGCTCATCCCGGCTCCGGAAGCATCCCGAAGGTCTGGTTGCAGCTCTCGCCACTGCAGCTGAGCAGCTGTAGGCGTCGCTGCTCCAACAGCGTCTGGATCTCGGCGTAGGCCGGGTCGTAGATCCGGTTGACGAGCTCGCCGGGATCGAGGAGCTCGTCATACAGGAAGCCGTCGGAGCCGTTGACGCCGTACAGGTATCTCGAGGTGCGCACCCCGCGGTAGGCCCACCCGTCACCGCCGTCGTCGCCGGTCTGGACGAGCGTGGTGTCGCGGAAGGGCTGGTCCTGGCCGATGAGCGACGGGACGAAGGACGTGCCGTCGAGCAGCCAGCCGGGGGAGACCTCCGCCAGCGCGGTGAACGTGGCCGGCAGGTCGACCAGCGTGACCGGCAGGCCGGAGGTGAGGCCCGTGCCGACGCCGGGCCCACGGATCAGGAGGGGCACGCGCAGGACCTCGTCGGTCAGCACGTTCTTGCCGACGAAGCGGTGCTCACCCAGGGAGTAGCCGTTGTCGGAGGCAAAGACGATGACGGTGTTGTTGAGCTCCCCGACACTGCGCAGGGTCTCGACCAGCGACTCGACGGCCCGGTCGACCGATTGCAGGGCTCGGAGCCGCGCCCGGTGCTCGGCGATCACCAGCTCCTCGCGTGCCAGCAGGCGGTTGCGGAAGGGCCGGGGCTGGTCGAGGACGTTGCGCTCGTTGAAGGACGGGGCCTTCAGGGCCGGCGGGACGGAGTCGGCGAACCGGCCCTTGTCGATGGGTGCAGCCGGCGCCGGGACGGGCTTGCCTTGCCGGTTGATCCGGTAGTGGGGGCCGAGGTGCCACGAGTAGATGAGGAACGGCTCGTCCTTCGCAGCGAAGTCGCGGACGGTCGCGTTGGTCCGCTCCGCGATCACCTCGGTGACGTAGCTGTCCCGGAAGGCCACGGGGGAGCCGTCGTTGTCGAAGGAGAAGTCGAAGTAGTCGTAGACCCCGGCGCTCAGCGCGTCCCAGTGGTCCCAGCCGCTGGGCCGTTGGTCGAGGTCGGTGTAGCCGTTGAGGAACTTGCCGATGAAGCCCGTCTGGTAGCCCTCCCGGGTGAACCAGGAGCTGATCTCCTGGCTCGGGTCGAGAGCCTGGAAGCCGCCGAAGGGGCCCGCGTTGTGCTGGACGCCGTTGTTCTGGGCGTACTGCCCCGTGACGAGCTGGGCCCGAGCCGGACAGCACAACGGGTGGGGCGAGACCGCGTCGGTGAAGGCGATGCCACGCTCCGCCAGCAGCTCGCGCGTGTGGGGCATCCACCTCAGCTCGTCGGCGCGCATGTCGTCGGTCATCACGAAGACGATGTTGGGACGATCTTGGCCCGGCGCGTCGCTGGTGGTCGCCGGCGCGGCCGCGACCTGGGCGGAGGCCGGGACGGGGGTGGCGTCCTGCTCGGCGAGCGTGACACCGAGCGCTGCACACACGCACACGATCAGCGCGGTCACCCCGCTACGCACCCACGCCTGCATGCTGTCCCTTGGTCGCCTCCGAATGAGGTCTGAGAGTAGGCGCTCAGTGGCGGCTACCCCAAAGCACGGACCTTGCCCCGGCGAGTCCACATCAACCCGTGCTCCCTTAGGCTGAAGTGTGACTCCGTGGCTGCTCCTGCTCGTCGCGTTGGCGATGATAGCGATCTGCGGACTCTTCGTCGCCGCCGAGTTCGCCTTCGTCACGGTGGACCGCGGAAGCGTCGACCGGGCTGCTTCGGACGGCGACGCCGGCGCCCAGGGGGTGCAGGAGGCTCTTCGGACGCTCTCGACCCAGCTCTCGGGCGCGCAGGTCGGGATCACCGTCACCAACCTGGCCGTGGGCTTCCTGGCCGAACCCGCGATCGCGCAGCTCGTCGACGGGCCACTCGAGGCGGCGGGGGTGCCAGCAGGGTGGGTCCGGCCCATCTCGGTGGGCATCGGGCTGACGCTGGGCACCATCTTGACGATGCTCTTCGGGGAGATGGTGCCCAAGAACGTCGCCCTGGCGATGCCGCTGGAGACGGCGAGGCGGACCCAGCGCTTCATGCGCGGCTTCACCGCGCTCAACAAGTGGCCCATCCGGACCCTCAACGACTCGGCCAACGCCCTCGTACGCCGCCTCGGCATCGAGCCACAGGAGGAGCTCCGGTCCGCCCGGAGCTCAGAAGAGCTCGCCTCGCTCGTCCAGCGGTCCGCTCACCAGGGCACGCTCGACGCCGAGACCGCCGAGCTCATGGAGCGCAGCGTCGAGTTCGGCACGCGGACGGCGGGCGAGATCATGACCCCGCGCGTCCGCACCACCACGGTCGAGGAGACCGAGCGTGCGTCCGCCGTCATCGAGCTGACGCGCCAGACGGGGCTGTCGAGGTTCCCCGTGCTCGACGCCGAGGACACGGTCGTCGGGACGGTCCACGTCAAGCACGCCGTGGCGCTGCCGATCCACGAGCGGGCCACCACTCGCATCAGGCACATCATGGTCCGGCCCACCGTCGTGCCCGACAGCCTGCGGCTCGACCCGCTGCTGGCCCTGCTGCGGGGGGACGGCTTCCAGATGGCGATCGTCCTGGACGAGTACGGCGGCCACGCCGGCGTGGTCACGCTCGAGGACGTCGTGGAGGAGATCGTCGGCGACATCTCCGACGAGCACGACCGCCTGGGAGCGCGTGCACGCCAGCGACGGGACGGCAGCTGGAGCCTCTCCGGCCTGCTGCGACCCGACGAGGTCGAGGACGCCACGGGGATCGAGCTGCCCGACCACGAGGACTACGACACCATCGGCGGGCTCGTGATGCGCGAGCTCGGGAAGATCCCCCAGACCGGCGACCGGGTGGAGGTCGCCGTACCGGACCACACGGACCCGGACGAACCGCGCCAGCACCTCGCAATGCTGACGGTGGAACGGATGGACGGACTGCGGGTCGATCGGGTCGAGCTGCGCCTGGTGACGAGCGAGGACCACCATGGGTGATCTCGGCGGAGTCCTCCTCGCAGTCGTGCTCCTGGCTTTCAACGCCTTCTTCGTCGGAGCCGAGTTCGCCCTGCTGTCGGCGCGACGCAGCCAGATCGAGCCGCGCGCCCAGGCGGGCTCGCGCGCCGCTCGCACCACGTTGGCCGCCATGGAGCAGGTCTCCTTGGTGATGGCCGGCGCACAACTCGGCATCACGGTCTGCTCGCTCGGGCTCGGCGCGGTGGGGGAGCCCGCGGTGGCCCACCTGCTGGAGCCCCTCCTGCATGCGCTGCACGTCCCCGAAGCCGCGCTGCACCCGATCTCCTTCGTGGTCGCGTTGACGATCGTCGTCTACCTCCACGTCGTCCTCGGTGAGATGGTCCCCAAGAACATCGCGCTGGCAGGGGCGGACCGCGCGGCACTGGTGCTGAGCCCGCCGATGATGGTCATCGTCACCCTCCTGCGGCCGGTGATCCGGCTCCTCAACGTGACCTCCAACGGCATCCTGCGACTGCTCGGGATCGAGCCCATGGACGAGGTGAGCTCGAGCTTCACCCGTGAAGAGGTCGCAGCGTTGGTCGAGCAGTCGCGCGGCGAGGGGATGATCGCGGACGAGGAGTACGACCGCCTGGCCGGCGCCCTCGGCTTCACCGAGAAGGTGGTCACGGCGGTTCTCATGAGCTTTGAGGGCCTCACCACCGTCCCGCAGGGGGCCACGCCCGCCGACGTCGAAGCGCTGTGCGCCGCCACCGGGTTCAGCCGCTTCCCCGTCGCGACGCAGGACGGCACGTTGCTCGGCTACCTCCACATCAAGGACGTGCTCGAGAACGACGACGAGCGTCGAGCGCGACGCATCGACGACAAGTGGGTACGCCCCTTCGCCACCGTCGGACCTGACGACCTCCTCCACGAGGCCCTGGAGAGCCTCCAGCGGCGCGGCGCCCACATGGCCCGGGTCGTCACGCGGGAGGGCTCGGTGCTGGGGCTCGTCACGCTCGAGGACGTCCTGGAGGAGCTCGTCGGAGAGATTCGTGACGGCTCGCACCACGAGTGGGCCGGTGGTCCGGACGAGGCTGGATAGGGTGACGTCCGCAGCACCACGACGAAGACTTTCCCCGACGGCAGGTGATTCAGTGCAGGAGCAGACCGGGCGTCGGACCGGACACGCCCGCGTCTGGACGATCCCCAACCTGCTCAGCATGCTTCGCCTGGCAGGGGTCCCGCTGTTCCTGTGGCTCGTCCTGGGCCCCGAGGCCGACCTCGTCGCCCTGGTGGTCCTGATGGTCTCCGGCGTGACCGACTACCTCGACGGCTATCTCGCCCGGCGCCTCGACCAGTTCACCAGCCTGGGCGAGATCCTCGACCCGGTGGCCGACCGCCTCTACATCCTCGCTGTGGTGATCGGGCTCGCGCTGCGCGACATCATCCCGTGGTGGGTCGCGATCATCCTGCCTCTGCGCGACCTGCTCCTGTGGGGTCTCGTCCCGTTGTTGCGCACGCGCGGCTACAGCGCGCTGCCCGTGCACTTCCTCGGGAAGGCAGCGACCTTCAACCTCCTCTATGCCTTCCCCCTCCTGCTGCTCGGCGAGGGCGATGGGGTGGTCTCGACGATGGCACGCGTCTTCGGCTGGGCGTTCGCCTTCTGGGGGATCGGCCTCTACTGGTGGGCGGGGCTGCTCTACGCCTGGCAGGTCCGCAAGCTCCTCCGCGACACACCACGGCGTCCGGCGACCTCGGGAGCCTGACCATGGTCGATGTCGACGAACGACGATCACCCCGCGACGAGACGCTGCCCCCGCACGTCACCACGCCACTGTTGCAGCTGATCACCGAACGATCGCTGGACGAGGACTACGCGCACGTCGCGGCCCGTCGCGGTGCGGGCGCGAAGGCCCCGACGTCCCGGTCCACGCGGTGGACGACGGCGCTGGCAGTGGCGACCTTCGGGGCCTTGGCCACGATCGTGGCCATCCAGACCTCGCGCGACTCCGATGTGCAGGCGCTCAGCCGGGAGACGTTGGGCCAGGAGATCGAGGCGAGCCGCGGTGATGTGGCCCAGCTGCAGCGGCGGATCCGTACCCTGACCGACGCCAACATCGCCGCGGAGGCGACCAATCAGACCCTCGAGAGGCAGGCCGCCGACCAGGCGGCCAGGCTGCGCCGGCTCGAGATCCGCACCGGCTACGTCGCCGTGCGTGGACCCGGAGTGCGCATAGAGGTCAGCAGCGCACCCGATGCGAACCTGCGCGACGAGGTCCGCGACGAGGACCTGGCCCTGCTGGTCAACGGCCTGTTCGTCGCGGGGGCCGAAGCGATCGCGGTGAACGACGACAGGCTCATCGCGCTCGGTGGCATCCGCAACACCAATCGAGCCATCCACGTGAACGGGCGCCCCCTGACCCCGCCGTACGTGATCGAGGTGATCGGCGACCGCGCGACCCTGCAGGCGCGACTCCTCGAGTCCACCTCTGGCCTCGAGTTCTTCGGCTTGGTCGATGCGCTGGGATTCCGCTATGTGTCGCAGAATGTGGACGACGTGCGGATCCCTGCGGCAAGGCTTCGTCCGTTGCGCCATGCTGAAGAGGACACCGACGCCGACGGGCGCACCGACGAGGAAGGAGCCAAGCCGTGATCCCCGCCCTGGGACTTCTGCTCGGCATCCTTGCCGGCCTGGTCTTCACCCCCGACGTGCCCCTCCAGCTGGAGCCCTACCTCCCGATCGCCGTCGTGGCCGCGCTGGACGCGGTTTTCGGGGGACTGCGGGCGTTCCTCGACGGGATCTTCGACGACAAGGTCTTCGTGGTGTCCTTCGTCAGCAACGTCGTCATCGCAGCCGCCATCGTCTATCTCGGCGACCAGCTCGGGGTCGGCGGGCAGCTCACGACCGGCGTCATCGTCGTGCTGGGGATCCGGATCTTCTCCAACGTCGCGGCCATCCGCCGCCACCTGTTCCATGCGTGAGGACGAGCCCCGCCCGAGCGGGACTGCCGACCAGCCGGACCGACCCGCACCGGAGACATCGGGTCGTGATCGACTGCTGGCAACGTTGCGCACGCCCACGTGGTCCCAGGTCGTCGTCGGGTCTCTGCTGGCGGTCGTGGGCTTCGCCGCCGTCGTACAGGTTAACAACACGCAGCTCGACAACACCTACGCCGGCCTGCGCGAACAAGACCTGATCGAGATCCTGACAGGACTCACCGGCACGGCCGAGCGAGCACGTCGCGAGGTGGACCGGCTCGAGCGGACGCGCGACCAGCTCCAGTCCGAGTCCACCAGCCGCGACGCTGCGCTCCGTCAGACGGAGGAGCGGGTCAGGACGCTCAACATCATCGCGGGGCTGGTCCCGGTGACCGGCCCCGGCATCCGCATCCGCATCGAGGAGACGTCCGGGCAGACGTCCCTCAACTCGCTGCTCGACCTCGTGCAGGAGCTTCGGACGGCCGACGCGGAGGCGATGGAGTTCAACAACGAGTACCGCCTGGGCGCCAACAGTGCGTTCGACACCGCCACCGGAGGCATCGAGCTCGACGGCAACCTCCTGGAGCCCCCCTACGTCATCGAGGTGATCGGCGATCCGCACACCCTGAACGGCGCCTTGACGTTCGACAGCGGCCCCATCGACCAGTTGATGGACGACGGGGCGACGGTGGACGTGCAAGAGCTCGAAAGGGTTGACATCGTGAGCGTGCGCGATCCCTCCCAGCCCGAGAATGCCCAGGTAGACACGAGCCAGTAGCCTGCGGCGTACCCACCTCAATCGAAGGAGACGACGTGTATCCCGAGGACCTGAAATACACCACTGAGCACGAGTGGGTGCGCAGCCCCGGCGACGCGGAGGGCTCGGTCCGGATCGGGATCACGCACTTCGCCCAGGAGGCGCTCGGAGACATCGTCTACGTGTCCCTGCCGGAGCTCGGCGAGCAGGTGATCGCTGGGGACACCTGCGGTGAGCTCGAGTCGACCAAGTCCGTCAGCGACATCTACGCTCCGGTCACCGGCGAGGTGATCGCCCGCAACGAGGCCCTGGATGCCACGCCGGAGCTCGTGAACAACGACCCGTACGCCGCAGGCTGGCTCTTCGAGGTCGTCCCGGCCGACGGTGCTGACGTCGACGGACTCCTGGACGCAGACGCCTACCAGGCCGGCCTAGACGGCTGACCGGGCAGACCGCACACAATCGTCGCGTCCCGGTGGCGCTACGACTGATAGGTTCAGACACCAGCCAGAGTTGAGGATCGCGGCCAGTGACCCGGGTTCGGGGCTGGCCAATGAGGAGGGTTCCATGCCGTTCTGCACCGCCTGTGGCCAGCAGAATCCGGACGACGCGCGGTTCTGTTCGCAATGCGGCACCCGACTGGTGGCCAAGGACGCCGCCGCCGGGTCAGCGGAGGCCGAGCAGGGCAACGTGCCGGACGACAGCACCTCCACCATCACCTTTGGAGTCCCCACGGTCGACACCTCCGACCGCAAGCTCAGCCCGGTCGACGCTGCGGCAGTCGACGCGCTGCCCGAGGGGCACGCCCTCCTTGTCGTGCAGCGCGGGCCCAGTGCCGGCAGCCGTTTCCTGCTGGACACCGACCTCGTCGGCGCGGGCCGTCATCCCGACAGCGAGATCTTCCTGGACGACGTGACCGTGTCACGTCGGCACGCCGAGTTCCGGCGCAACGGCAGTGACTTCACCGTCAGCGACGTCGGCAGTCTCAACGGGACCTACGTCAACCGCGACCGCATCGACTCCGTTCAGCTGAGCGACGGTGACGAGGTCCAGATCGGCAAGTACCGCCTCGTCTACTTCACCAGCGCCGCGGGGTGAGCGAACCAGCTCCGTCCTCCCGGGCGCGGATGAACATCGGGCAGGTCCTCGACCTCCTGCGCGGTGACTTTGCGGGGGTGACGATCTCCAAGATCCGGTTCCTCGAGGACCAGGGGTTGATCAAGCCCGAGCGCACGCCTGCGGGCTACCGGAAATTCTCCGGCAGCGACGTGGAGCGGCTCCGTTACATCCTGCGCATGCAGCGCGACCACTACCTTCCCCACAAGGTGATCGGCGAGCACCTCGACGCCATCGACCGCGGGCTCGAGCCGCCAGCGATCGACGGGGTGGTGCCGACCGTGCCGAAGGTCGCCCTGGCGGCCGACGGGCTGCCGTCGCCCGAGTCCTTCCGCAGGACCAACGACGTGCGTCTGTCCAGGCGTGAGCTGATCAAGATCGCTGAGATCTCCGAGGACCTCCTCGTCGAGCTCGAGCAGTTCGCGCTCATCTCGCCACGAGCCGGCACGGGTCACTACGACACCGACGCCCTGGTCCTGGCCCAGACGGCACGCCAACTCGCCGACTTCGGCTTCGAGCCCCGACACCTCCGGGCCTTCAAGACGGCAGCAGACCGCGAGGTCGGGCTCGTCGAGCAGGTGGTGGCCCCGCTGCAGCGCGGCCGAGACGCGTCGGCGCAGGGTCGCGCTGAGGACGCGGTGAGCGAGATCGCGGCGCTGTCCGTGCGACTGCATGCCACGCTCGTCAAGACGGGTCTGCGTCGCTCCTGACCGCCTATCCGGGTCGGAGTAGGGTTGGCGAGTGCGCGAAGTAGACGTCATCGGAGTCAGGGTGGAGATGCCTTCCAACCAACCCATCGTGCTGTTGCGCGAGTCGGGTGGGGAGCGCTACCTACCGATCTGGATCGGCGCCGTCGAGGCGACCGCCATCGCCTTCGCCCAGCAGGGAGTGACGCCGCCGCGCCCCCTGACCCATGACCTGATGAAGGACGTGCTCGACGCGACGGGCCTGCGGCTGAATGAGGTCCGCATCACTGACGTCAAGGACGGCGTCTTCTATGCCGAGCTGGTCTTCGAGAGTGGGCAGGAGGTCAGCGCCCGGCCCTCCGACTCGATCGCGCTCGCGCTGCGCACTGGGGCTCGGATCGTGTGTGCCGAGGGCGTGCTCGACGAGGCCGGCCTGGCCGTGCCGGCCGAGCAGGAGGACGAGGTCGAGGCCTTCCGTGAGTTCCTGGACCACGTCTCGCCGGAGGACTTCGAGGCTCAGTAGGACCAACCGTCACTCTGACTCTCAGGTGAAGGTTGAGGGTTGCGACACGCCGCGGCCACGATTGACCCGGCCGGTGTGGCGGCCTACCTTGAACTGTCTCTGTTGTAACTCCACCAGTGTGGTTGTCTCTTCTGCCAACCTCTTCCCCCGGAGCTACGCCCAACGGAGTAGGACCGTGGAGGTCGCTGTGGATGTCAACGAGAACGATCAGGACCGCTTGGCGGCTGCACGGGCAGCCGAGGCGGCCGAGGTCGCCGGCGAGCAGGGCCTGCTCTTCACCGACGACGTCTCGCCCCTCCCCAGCGGCACCGGCTACCGCGGCCCGACGGCGTGCAACGCCGCTGGCATCACCTACCGTCAGCTGGACTACTGGGCGCGCACCGGACTGGTCGAGCCGACCGTCCGCGGTGCCACCGGCTCCGGCTCGCAGCGCCTCTACTCCTTCCGGGACATCTTGATCCTCAAGGTGGTCAAGCGGCTGCTCGACGCCGGGATCTCGTTGCAGCAGATCCGCACCGCGGTACTGCACCTGCGCGAGCGGGGCACCGACGACCTGACGCGCGTCACGTTGATGAGCGACGGCGCCAGCGTCTATGAGTGCACCAGCAACGACGAGGTCATCGACCTCCTGCAGGGCGGCCAGGGCGTCTTCGGTATCGCCATCGGCGGTGTCTGGCGCGAGATCGAGGGCACCCTCGCTGAGCTGCCCAGTGAGCGCACCGCCGAAGCCATCGCGGCCAGCCCGAGCGACGAGCTCGCGGCGCGGCGTGCGGCTCGCATGAGCGGCTGAGCGTCACCCGCGGCACGATCGGATCGCCGTCACGCCGCCGCGGCGTGCGGCTGGCATGAGCGGCCGGGGTTTCTCGGGCGAGACCGGCTAGGCTGGGCCCGCTGACTATCCCGCGCGGGAGAGTCGACGGTGCGGCCACCCGTGGTCGCGTGCGTTGCGCCGAAGGGGCAATTCCTCCCCGGAACCTCTCAGGCAACCGGACCGCGTGGAGGAGGCAACTCTGAAGGCGGGCTCGATCGCCGCCGACAGAGGGGGAGGCGCCTGCTGAACCGCCAACCAGGGAGCCTCCATGACGGACTCGTCCGCGCCTCACTCGCCCTTCGTCGACCGCCACATCGGCCTTCGACCCGCCGACATCGACTCGATGCTGGCCACGCTGGGACACGACTCCCTCGAGTCGTTGATGGACGCGGCGGTGCCCGGTGGCATCCGTGCCGCCGCGCACCTCGACCTGCCAGAGGCGGCCACCGAGGACGCCGTCGCCCGCGAACTGCGCCACCTGGCAGCGCTCAACAGCCCGGCCGAGGCGATGATCGGATGCGGCTACCACGCCACGATCACCCCGCCGGTGATCCGGCGCAACGTGCTGGAGGACCCCAGCTGGTACACCGCCTACACGCCGTACCAGCCCGAGATCTCCCAGGGTCGGCTCGAGGCGCTGATCAACTTCCAGACCGTGATCGGCGACCTCACCGGGCTGCCGACCGCCAACTCCTCCCTCCTCGACGAGGGCACCGCGGCCGCTGAGGCGATGACCCTGGTCCGCCGCGGCAACCGCAAGGCCGAGGGTCCGTTCGTGATCGACGCCGACGCCCTGCCGCAGACCATCGACGTCGTCCGGACCCGAGGCGAGGCCATGGGGATCGACGTCGTGGTGGCGGACCTCACCGACGGTCTGCCCGAGGGCGAGCTCAGTGGCCTGCTCGTGCAGTACCCCGGCGTGAGCGGTCGCATCATCGACCCGCGTCCGCTCATCGAGGCGGCGCACGACCGCAACGCACTCGTGGTCGTGGCCGCGGACCTACTGGCCCTCACCGTGCTCGAGGCCCCCGGAGAGATGGGCGCCGACGTGGTCGTGGGGTCGTCCCAGCGGTTCGGTGTCCCGCTGTTCTACGGCGGCCCGCACGCAGGATTCATGTCCGTGAGTGCCGGGCTGGAGAGGCACCTGCCCGGACGCCTCGTGGGCGTCTCCATCGACGCGGAGGGCCGTCCCGCGTACCGGCTGGCCCTGCAGACGCGGGAGCAGCACATCCGCCGGGACAAGGCGACGTCGAACATCTGCACCGCTCAGGTGCTGCTCGCCGTCGTCGCATCGATGTATGCCGTCTACCACGGGCCCGAGGGCCTCAAGGCGATCGCGCAGCGCGCCCACGACTACGCCGCTCGCATCGCCGCGGCCCTGGGAGCCGGGGGAGTGGAGGTCGTCAACGAGACGTTCTTCGACACCCTGACCGCTCGCGTCCCGGGTGGAGCAGCCCAGGTCGTCTCTGCCGCTCGGGCCCTCGGCGTCCACCTGCGTCTCGTCGACGCCGACCACGTGGGCCTGTCGACCTCGGAGACGACGACCCCGTCCACCGTCTCGAGCGTGCTGCGCGCGTTCGGCGTACCAGCCCCTGACAGCGACCTGGCAGCACCGTCGTCGATCCCGGCCGAGCTGGAACGACGTACGGACTACCTCACCCACGAGGTGTTCGACGCCCACCGCAGCGAGACGCAGATGCTGCGCTACCTGCGGCGGCTCTCGGGGCGTGACTACGCGCTGGACCGCGGCATGATCCCGCTCGGCTCCTGCACGATGAAGCTCAACGCCACCACTGAGATGGAGCCCGTCAGCCTCCCCGGCTTCGCCGACCTGCACCCGTTCGCCCCGGCGGAGGATGCCGCGGGCTATCGGCGGCTCGTCGACGACCTCGAGGGCTGGTTGGCCGAGGTGACCGGCTACGACCGGGTCTCCATCCAGCCCAACGCCGGCTCCCAGGGCGAGTTCGCCGGGCTCCTGGCGATCCGCGGCTACCACCGGGCCAACGGCGACACGGAGCGCAACGTCTGCCTCATCCCGTCCTCGGCGCACGGCACCAACGCAGCCTCGGCCGTCATGGCGGGGATGAAGGTCGTCGTGGTGAAGGCCCGGGACGACGGCTCGGTCGACCTCAACGACCTGCTCATGCAGTGTGAGAAGTACGCCGACACGCTCGCCGCGATCATGGTCACCTACCCCTCGACCCACGGCGCTTACGAGGACAGCATCACCGAGCTCTGCAAGATCGTGCACGACCACGGTGGTCAGGTCTACGTCGACGGGGCCAACCTCAACGCGCTCCTGGGCTACGCCAAGCCCGGCGAGTTCGGCGGCGACGTCTCGCACCTCAACCTCCACAAGACGTTCTGCATCCCCCACGGCGGCGGTGGCCCCGGTGTGGGTCCGGTGGCGGTGCGCGCGCACCTGGCGCCGTACCTCCCCTCGCACCCGATGCACCCCGAGACCGAGAAGCGCGACGGCATCGGGCCCATCAGCGCGGCGCCCTACGGCTCCGCGGGGATCCTGCCGATCTCGTGGGCCTACATCCGACTCATGGGTGGCCCGGGACTGACCCGCGCCACCGCCGTCGCCGTGTTGTCGGCCAACTACATCGCCCACCGCCTGCGCGAGCACTTCCCGGTGCTCTACCGCGGCCACGGCGGGCTCGTGGCGCACGAGTGCATCCTCGACGTACGCGGTCTGACCAAGGACTCCGGCGTCAGCGTCGACGACGTCGCCAAGCGGCTCGTCGACTACGGCTTCCACGCACCCACCATGTCGTTTCCGGTCGCCGGGACCTTGATGGTCGAGCCGACCGAGTCCGAGGACCTTGCGGAGATCGACCGGTTCTGCGACGCGATGATCGCCATCCGTGGCGAGATCGACCGCGTGCAGGCAGGGGAGTGGAGCCCGGAGGAGTCGCCGCTGCGCCACGCCCCGCACACCGCCCGCGCGCTGGTGGGCGAGTGGGACCGGTCCTACTCCCGCCAGGTCGGTGTCTTCCCGACGGGCATCGATCCGGACAAGTACTGGCCGCCGGTGGGACGCATCGACCAGGCGTACGGCGACCGCAACCTCGTCTGCGCCTGCCCGCCGCCGGAGGCGTTCGCCGAATGAGCCGGCCGCTCGCCGACATCACGGACCGCCGCCTGCGCTGGCTCGTAGCGACAGCACAGGCGGAGGGACAGGTGCCCTCCGTCGTCGCCGGCGTCGTCCGCGACGGCGAGCTCGTGTGGAGCGCGGGCGTGGGCGCCGTGCCGGGCGAGGTGCACGACACCCAGTACAAGATCGGCTCCATCACCAAGACCTTTACCGCGGTGCTCGTCCTGCAGCTGGCCGACGAGGGGCGGCTGTCCCTCGACGCGCCGGCCTCCGAGGTGCTCGGTGGCGTCGGGTACGCCGACCGCACCATCCGTCAGCTGCTGGCCCACTCCGGGGGACTCCAGGCCGAGCCGGCGGGTGACTGGTGGGAGCGCAGCGAGGGCGGGTCCTTCGACGAGCTCGCCGCCGCCAACGACGGGTCGGCAGCGGCCTTCGAGACCGGCCGGCAGTTCCACTACTCCAACCTCGGCTACGGCCTGCTCGGCGAGGTCATCGCGCGCCTGCGCGGCCAGTCCTGGTGGGAGGCAGTGTCGGAGCGCATCCTGGTCCCGCTCGGGATGACGCGCACGGCCTACCAGGCCTCCGGCGCGCACGCCCAGGGTTGGTCGGTGCACCCCTACACGCAGACCCTCATCGCGGAGCCCCTGCCCGACACCGGCGCCATGGCACCCGCCGGACAGGTGTGGAGCACCGTGGCCGACCTCGGGACCTACTGCGCCTTCCTGCTGGACGGCCACGCCGACGTGCTCAGTCGCGACACCCTCGCTCTGGCCTTCACACCGCAGTCGGGCGACGAGCACTCTGGTCTTGCCTATGCCCACGGGCTCGGCTTCCAGATCTTCCGTGGCGGCTCCGGGACGCTCGTCGGCCACAGCGGCTCCATGCCGGGGTTCCACGCCATCTGCCTGGTCGACCGCAGCCGGCGCACCGGGGTCGTGGGGCTGGCCAACGCGATGACTGGGATCCCGGTGACGACCTTCGGCGCCTCGCTGCTCGACGAGCTCGAGAAGTGGGAGCCCGCGCTCCCGCCCGTGTGGGTGGCCAACGAGGTGGTCCCGGCGGAGCTCAAGGACGTGCTGGGCGTGTGGCACTGGGGTCCCACCCCCTTCGTGCTGGCCTGCGAGGGCGGCGACCTCGTGGCTCGCCGCCGTGGGGTGGAGAACTGGCGGTTCGCCGTGCAGGACTCGCGGATCGTCGGCACCCGCGGCTACCACGCCGGCGAGGAGCTCCGGGTCGTACACCGAGGTGACGGCACCGTCTCCCACCTCGACGTGGGCACCTTCATCCTGACGAGGGAGCCCTACCAAGCAGGCGCACCGATCCCGGGCGGGCGACCTGACCTCGACGGCTGATCGCTGGAGACCTGACCCAGTCGGCTACTGGGCCTGGCTGACGCTGGACATGTTGAAGTCCGGGATCCGCAAGGCCGGCGTCGCCGTACGCGAGAAGTAGTCGTCGCCCCACTCGCGGCTGAAGCTCGGCACGGTCTCGCTGGCGTGCGAGAAGCGGTTGAGCAGGTCGATCGGGCTCTCGTTCCAGCGGAAGTTGTTGACCGCACCGACGATCTCCCCGCCCTCGACGAGGTAGACGCCGTCGCGAGTCAGGCCCGTCAGCAGCATCGTCTGCGGGTCGACCTCGCGGATGTACCACAGGCAGGTCAGGAGCAGTCCCTTCTCCATGCCGGCCACGAGGTCCTGCTCGGAGCCGCTGGCGCCGTCGACCTCGAGGACCAGGTTGTCGACCATCGGGGTGACGGGCTGCTCGGTCAGGGTGGCGGAGTGCCGCGTCTGGAGGAGCGCGGCGAGCCGGCCGTCGGTGACCCAGTCGGTGCGACCGAGCTCCAAGCCGTTGTCGAAGACCGACTCGGTGTTGTCGGACGCGCCGGCGACGTTGAAGGGGGCGCACTCGAGGCCCGGGTAGGCCGGGTCGGAGTAGAGGTGCACGCCCGCCCTGGCGAGCTGCTCACCGATGCGGGTGCCGCCGCCACGCTTGCTGTAGACCGACTCGCCCTCGTGGGCCACCCGGGCACCGGCGCCCCAGTAGGCGTCGATCATCAGGTCGGCCACGGAGCTCGGCGGCAGGATCGTGTCGTACCGCCCGGCGGGGAGCTCGATCTGCCGCTCCGCCCAGGCGAGCCGCTGCTTCACCTTCTCGGCCATGGACGTGGCGTCCACGTCGAGGAAGTCGCGGGTCGCGCCACCCACCCAGGCGCTCCGGGACAGGCTCGCGTCCTTGCCGGTGCACGCGTAGTGCCCGGTGGGCTGGACGTGGCGCAGCCGGAGACCTCGCGAGGACCCGACGTAGGTGGTCACCACGTCGTGGTTGACGAAGCCGTACAGGATCCGGTCCTCGGCGGTGGCCGCCCGGAACGCTTCGCCCAGTGCAGGGGCGAACGCGTCGTAGACGCGGATGTCGGTCCGCTCGGGGGCGGTGTCCCAGTCGGGGCTGACGCGGTCGCCCAGCAGCTCGGCGGCGTCCTCGGCGGCGGTGGCCGACCTGGCAGCCGCATCGGCGGCCGCGACGAGCGCGCTCACCTGCTCCGGGGTGCTGGCGCTGCCCGCAGAGGTCCCCACCGCGACGCCGTCACCGGCGGCGACGAACGAGATGGCGGTCACGTCGACCCCCACCATCACCCCGTTGGTCGTCAGGGTGTTGTTGGCCCAGCGGAGGTTGGCGCTGGAGGTGTCGCGGACGATCACGATGACGTCGTCGGCGCTCGAGCCGGCCAGGGCGTGCTCGACGAGCTGCTGGGGCGTGGTGGTGGACATCAGTGGCCTGCCTCGTCGGTCGTGTTGAGGATGCGTACGCCGCGGAACAGCGCGGTCGGGGCGCCATGGCTGACGGCCGCGACCTGTCCCGGTTGGGCCTTGCCGCAGTTGAAGGCCCCGTGCAGCTGCCAGGTCTCCGGGCCACCGACCGCCTCCATGGAGTTCCAGAAGTCGGTGGTCGTCGCCTGGTAGGCCACGTCGCGTAGCTGTCCGTCGAGCTTGCCGTCGGTGATCTTGAAGAACCTCTGGCCGGTGAACTGAAAGTTGAAGCGCTGCATGTCGATGGACCACGACTTGTCGCCCACGATGTAGATCCCGCGCTCGACGCGGCTGATCAGCTCATCGGTGCTCGGCCCGTCCGGTGCCGCTTGGAGGGAGACGTTGGCCATCCGCTGGATCGGGATGTGGCCCGGCGAGTCGGCGTACGCACACCCGTTGGAGCGGCCGTCGTGGAGCTCGGGCTTCATGTGTCCCATCGACCGGTCGAGCTGGTAGCCGACGAGCACGCCGTCCTTGACGATGTCCCACTCGCGGGTCTGGACCCCCTCGTCGTCAAAGCCGACGGTGGAGAGGCCGTGCTCCTGGGTGCGGTCGCCCGTGACGTTCATGACCTCCGAGCCGTATTGCAGCGTCCCGAGCTTGTCGTAGGTCGCGAACGAGGTGCCGGCGTAGTTGGCCTCGTAACCCAGCGCGCGGTCGAGCTCGGTGGCGTGGCCGATCGACTCGTGGATGGTCAGCCACAGGTTGGAGGGGTGGATGACGAGGTCGTACTCCCCGGCCTGGACGCCCGGGGCAGCGAGCTTGGCAGCCAGCAGCTCGGGGACCTCGGCGAGCTCGGCGTCCCAGTCGTAGGCGCCGTCGGTGAGGTATTCCCACCCGCGCCCCACGGGTGGGGCGATCGAGGCCATCGAGTCGAAGACCCCCGTCGCGTCGTCGGAGCCCGTGGCCTCGAACCCGGGCTGCAGCCGGAGCCGCTGTTGGGTCGTCCGCGTGCCGGCGAGGTCGGCGTAGTACTTGTTCTCCTGCACCTGCTGCAGCGTGGCCGTGGCGTGGCCGACGACAGCGTGCTCGCGCAACCGGTTGGACCAGTCGATCAGCACGGCCGCCTTCTCGGGCGTGGCGACCTCGAGGGGGTTGATGTCGTAGGCGGAGACCCAGGTGACGTCGTCGTGGACCGGCTCGGGCGCCAGCTGCACCGGTTGGGTCGTCATCGCGGCAGCCACCTCCGCCACGCCGATCGCGGTCTCGGCGACGCGCCGGGCCTCCTCCGCGGTCAGGACGACACCCGAGGCGAAACCCCAGGCCCCCCGGTGGATCACCCGCACCGCGAAGCCGAGGTCCTCGGCGTCGCTGGCCGTCTGGAGGACGCCGTCGCGGACACCGAGGTATTGGTAGCGGACGCGTTCGAAGCGGAAGTCGGCATGGGTGGCGCCGAGCTCCGAAGCGCGGGCCAGGGCCACGTCGCCGAGACTCCGGTAGGGCAGCTCAGCGAAGGTCGCATCGATCATGGGTCGAACCTAACGCAGTCGTTAGGGTGACGCCCATGACGACACCGGCCTGGCTGGGCATCGGCGCACAGCGTTCCGGGACGACGTGGTTCACCGACCTGCTGACACAGCATCCTGCGGTCGGGCTGGGGACCAACGGCAAGAAGGAACAGCACCTGCTCCACAAGGTCGGTGACGGTGTCGAGCCGGAGTCGGCGTACCTCGATCTCTTTCCTGCCGACGGCATCAGCCGAGGGGACTGGACGCCGCAGTACCTCCGTCACGCGTCAGCCCCGGCAACGGCCGCGCGCCTTCTCGGCCCGGACGTGCCCGTGCTGGTGCTGCTGCGCGATCCGGTCGACCGCTTCGTCTCGGCGCTGCGACTGGCGGCGACGCGAGCCACGTCGCCGTGGCCCTACCCGGTGCCGATGACGGTCCAGACCTTCAGCGGGTTCTACGCCGACCAGCTGGCCATGTGGGCGCACCACGTGGGTCGCCGTCGGCTGCACGTCATGGTCTACGAAGCGGTGCGGACCGACCCGCAGCGTGCGGTGGACGAGGTATGGGCGCGGCTGGGCGCCAGCCCGGTCCCGCTCCAGGACGTCGATCGTCCTTCTCGGTCCAGCAGCCAGGCCTCCTGGACGCCGCCTGAGGGCCTTCTCGAGTCCCTGGAGGTGCTGTATCGCCCGCAGGTGCGCCGACTGACCGAGGACTGGGGACTGGACGTCTCCCTGTGGTCGACGCAGCCGTGAGGGTCAGCCGATACTCACGCCGAGGTGTGAACCGCCCCGGCCCTTGGTCACGCGCAGCTGGCCGGGGATGCGAGTCTGCATCTCTGCGACGTGGCTGACCACCCCCACGATCCGGCCGCCGTCGCGCAGACCGTCGAGGGTGTCCATCACGTCGTCGAGGGTGTCGGCGTCGAGGGAGCCGAACCCCTCATCGACGAACAGCGTGTCCAGGTCGGCGCCGCCCGCCTCCTGGGTGATGACGTCTGCGAGCCCGAGGGCGAGCGCCAGCGATACGACGAACGTCTCACCTCCCGACAGCGTGGCCGGGTCGCGGGCCTCTCCCGACCAGTCGTCGCGCACCAACAGGCTCAGTCCGCCTCGCGTCTCGCCGGCGCCTCGCCGGCCGGTGTGCTCGAGCGAGTAACGCTGGTCGCTCATGCCCGCCAGGCGCTCGTTGGCCGCGGCGACGACCTGGGTGAGCCGGTGGGCCAGGACGTAGGCCGACAACCTCATCTGCAAGGCGTTGTCGGGCGACCTGCCCTCGGCGAAGAGCGCCAGTCGGGCCGTGAGCTCGAGCTCGTCGCGTACGGGCGCCCACCGCGCGAGCCCCGCGGCGGTCTCGTCGCCCAACGTGCAGAGTCGGGTATGGCGACGCGCAGCCTCGTCGTGTCGGGCGTGCGCGGCCCGCGCCCGGATCTCGGCGGCAGCGTGTGCGGCGACCAGTGCCTCGACGTCGGGCCGCGGGAGCGCGGCCGCGGCTTGTTGCTCGGGGTCGTCCAGCACCGACCGCGCCGCTCGCTGTGCATCATCGATCCGGGCGATCTCGTCGAGCAGCGCGTCCCGTTCGGTCTCGGCGAGCCGGGCCGACCGGGCGTCCTCGGCAGACTCGAACCCGGCGCCCGTGGCGGCGTCGGTGAGGGCGCGCTGTGCCTTGGCGAGGTCGCGCTCGGCCATGGCGACGAGCTCCTTGGCCGCGCACAGGCGTGCGGCGGCCTCGTGCTGGCTCGTGCGCAGCAGGACGAGCTCGGCCACCGTGGCACACCCGGTGCCGGCCAGCACCTCGTCCATCCGATCGCTGAGGCGCTCCCGCTCAGCGCGGTGGAGCTCGAGCCGGGACTCGAGGTCGGCACACCTCTGGATGAGGAGCTCATGGTTGGATCGCAGCTCGTCGTCGGCGAGGCGCAGGCGGGTGACGGTCGTCTGCAGGTCGGCACGCCGCGCCGCAGCAGCAGCGTCTTCGTCGTAGGAGCGGTGGAGCTCAGCCAGGGCCGAGGTCGCGGCGGCGGCCGACTGCCCGTCGGAGAGCGTCAGGAGTCGGGTGTGACGCGACTGCGACTCGCGGAGCTGGTCGTCGAGGACGACCAGGACCGCCTCGGCATCGTCGAGCGCCTTGCGGGCAGCGCGCTCGTCAGCGCCGTCAGGGGTGCCGGCGACCGACACGGCCAGGGCAGGGTGCTCGTGCGAGCCGCACACGGGGCAGCTGGCGCCCACGGCCATCGCGCCGGCGATCTCGGCGGCCATCCCGTCGAGTCGGGCCTCGCGAATCGAGAGCCATGCCTCCTTGAGGTCAGCCACCAGCTCGCGCGCCGCCTCCCGGTCGAGCCGTGTCTGCTCGAGGGCAGCCGTCACCTCCGTGAGAGCGACCGCTGCTTCGGCTTGCTGACGGGCGGCGTGGAGCGAGGTGAGGGACGCGGCCAGCCGATGCTGGGCCGCGTCGGCCTGGGCCAGCTTCGCCTCGGCCTTCCGGAGTCGGCCGGGAGCGCTCTGGCGCTCGCCACTCAGCCGGGAGGCGTCGGCCGTGGCACGGGCCAGACGCTCTGAGGTCGCCTCGCACGACCGGGACACCTCCACCAGTCGCTCGGCATCAGGGCGCGCGGCGTTGGCCACCTCGAGGGCGTGCCCCGTCTGGTCCAGGAGTCGCGGCAGGTCGTCGCACTGGGCGGCGCTGGGGTCGTCTCCGGTGGCTGCCCGCCAGGCGG
>NZ_JAOPXV010000127.1 GCF_025964975.1 Nocardioides sp. | reverse complement strand
GAGGTCACCCTCGAGCGCGCTGCTCGCCTTCTTGGTGGTCTTCTTCGCAGCCGTCTTCTTCGCCGTCGTCTTCTTCGCGGCGGGGGTCTTGGCCGCTGCCTTCCTGGCGGCTGTCTTCTTGACGACCGGACCTGCGGCCTCGCCGTCGGTGCTGGTCGAGTCGCTGGCCGAGTTGCTGGCCGAGTCGGGCAGGAGCGAGTCCTGGACGGAGTCGGCCTGCTTGGCGGTCGTCTTCCTGGTCGCGCTGGACCTGGTCCGCGTGGTCTTCTTCACGGTCGGGGCCGCGGGGGTCTCCATGGGCTCCTCGGCGGCCGTGACGGTCGCTTCCGGGATCACGGCGGCGTCGGCAGCCGCGGAGGCCGCCGGAGTCGCGGTCTTGCGGGTCGCTGCCTTGCGGGTCGTCCTCTTCACCACCGGGCGGGCCGGGGCACTTGCCTCGTCGGGCGAGGAGTCAGACGACTCGGGGGTGCCGGTGGCGGTGTCGTTCGGGTTGTCGTCGAGCACTTTTCGCTCTCCTTGCCGGTTCAGGAGGATCAGCTCCGTAGCCGTGTCGGCGTCGCGAGGCCCGGAGGGCGTCGGACGCAAAGCCTTCGTGTGGCGGCGACTCTCCCCGCGTGCGCGTCACCTGATGCGCGTCGGCCACCCGTCCGCGGTCGCTGGGCCGCATCACTGTCACTGATGCACGAGCCGCGTCGCGGAACTGGTGTCGACGTTCACCTGGCGTGCCGGACCTTGAGGGGGTTCGGCGGATGTGTCGTCGGCTCGTCGTGGATGGCGAACCATCCCCGACGAACGTGGCGAGTATCGCACACCCGCCCCCGATCGCAGGTTCCACAGGTCGGGGCCAGCCGCCGATCAGACGAGCGGGTCGCCGATCGAGCCCGTCTCGTCGAGCAGCCCCTGCGCCATTCGCGTCATCAGCGGCGCCTCCCCCAGCGACAGGCCGGACACCGAGGTCAGGGCGGTCAGCACGTCGTCCGGGCGCACGGCGGGCACCCCGTGGCGAAGGACGAGCTGGAGGGCGGTCGCCTCACCGTCGGGAACGGCCGTGAGCGCCAGCACGGCCCCGCGGGTGTCGAACTCACGCAGGCCCTTCTTGGTCATCCGCTCGACGAGCACCTCGCCCGCGGCAAGGAAGATGTCCACGGCGGTGCCCACCGCTGCGGCCGGCAGGTCGACGTCGATCTGCCAGCGGCTGGCCTCGAGACGATCGGCCAGGGACCCCCCGGGCGACTCCGCCACCTCGAGGACGTCGAGGCCCGGCGGAAGGGACTCGTCCAGGGCAGCGTGCACGTCGGCGGGGACCAGGACCTCGGACAGGGCGATCTCGAGGTACTCCGCCTCGCTCGCAGACCCGGTGGGCGCAGCCCCGGCGTAGGAGATCCGTGGGTGCGGGTTGAATCCGGAGGAGTAGGCCATCGGGATGCGCGCGCGGAAGACGGCTCGCTCGAAGGCGCGGCTGAAGTCGCGGTGGCTCGTGAAACGTAGACGGCCGCGCTTGGCGTAGCGCACCCGCAGGCGCTGCACCGGGGGCGGCTGTTGGGGTGGGTCCTTGCGTGCCATGGCGCGACAGGCTATCTGCCGTCGACCGGGACGGCGCCAGCGCCGGTCGTCACATGATCAAGGAGTCGTACCCCATGACGTACGGAGCCGAGGCATAGGCGACCAGCGCCAGTACGGCCATGACCTGCGCAGTCCGCGTGCAGAGGACGAGTGCGGCGAACGCCAGCCCGATGGGCCAGATCGCAAGGCCGTACCTGAAGAGGATGCCGATGTACTGGTCGGTGGTCAGGAACACCATCAGGTCGAGCACGATCGCTCCGAGCGCCGCGCCCATGAGATAGCCCGGCGCGAGCTGTCGGACGAACGGCGCCTGCCCCGCGGCAAGCCCACTCCAGACCGCCAGCGCACTGCCCGCCATGAGGAACATCATCCAGACGCTCGCGATCGCCAGCTCCTTCTCGCCGTACGGGCCGAGGAGGCTCACGCTGTCCAGGAGCAGTCTCGGGAGCGGCAACGACTCGACGAGGTAGTCACCCGGGGGCGGAGGGTCGGCGACCTGGGTCAGCCGGAGGACCACCATCCAGAGGACCGTGAACCCCAGGGTGCTCCCTGCCAGGACCGCACCACCGATCAGTGCCCGCAGCCGGTCGGACCGGTCGAAGACCTTCGGCCACACGATCACCGACAGGAGGGTGACCCCGAGACCGATGACGACCACGAGATTCGATCCCTTGACGCCCGCGACCGCCAGGCCGGCCAGCACGAGGCTCCACCACGGCCACTCGCGGCGAAGGAATCGCAAGGTCGCCAGCGCCGCGAAGGCGCCGACCGGGATGTCGAGCGCGTGCGGAGTGATGAAGGTGTACTGCTGCAGCAGCGCAGGCACCATCAGCACGCAGGACGAGACGATGAACGATGCGACCCGGCCCGCACCCACGGCTCGGGCGAGCAGGAACAGGCTCCACATGCTCAAGGCTGCCCACAGCGTTCCGACCAGGCGACCTGCGACCAAGGGGCTATCGAGCAGACCGGTCTTGATGAGCACGCCGGCGACGGAGCCCGTGACCACGAAGTAGAAGGGCGGATCGGCTGCGGCCGAGTTGGCGACGACGAAGGGCTCTCCCTCGCGGCACGGGGGCGGGGCCGGCGGACCGAGCCGGGCGATCCCCCGGCACGTGCGCGCGTCCTGTGCCCACTCGGTCAGGACCTCGCCGTTGCGCATGAAGAGGTCGCCCTGGGAGACCTGGTGGACGCGCTCGAGGTACTGCCACTCGTCGAAGATGCTGAGCTCGGTGTTCTCCACCGCCTGGTCGACGACGAACGGGGCCGCGAGAATCGCGAAGACCACCAGCAACAGGGCGTGTGCCCGCCAACCGCGCACCCCGTTGATCCGCTCCCCGAGCGCGTTCACCTTGGTCCCGATAGTCACGCGGGGAGTATGCCTCAGCGATCTCGGGCCCCGAGCGGCCCCGTCGCGTCCGACCGCGGCGTGTCGGATTGCTACGATCCCGGCGTGCCGCGAACCGATCCGTCAACCCGCGTGCTCGTCATCGTCCCGGCGTGGAACGAGCAGGAAAGCGTGGGCCCGACCGTTCGCGAGATCCTCGGCGTGCATCCCGAGGTCGACGTCCTCGTCGTCGACGACGGCTCGGGCGACGCGACCGCCGAACGCGCAGAGGCCGCCGGAGCCAGGGTGGCGCGTCTGCCGTTCAACCTCGGAGTCGGCGGTGCCATGCGCACCGGCTATCGCCACGCCGTCCGCGAGGGATACGACGTCGCGGTCCAGATCGACGCCGACGGCCAGCACGACCCACGCTTCCTGCCGTCCTTGATCGCCGAGCTCGACCACGCCGACATCTGTATCGGGGTGCGATTCGCCAAGCCGGACGACCCCTACACGGTCCGGGGTCCGCGTCGCTGGGCGATGTATCTCCTCGCCAAGGTCCTCAGCCGGCTCGCCGGCACCCGGCTGACCGACGTGACCTCCGGATTCCGCGCCTGCAACCGTCGCGCGATGAAGGTCTTCGCCGAGCACTACCCGGCCGAATACCTCGGCGACACGGTCGAGTCCCTCGTGATCGCGACGCGGGTGGGCTGCACGATCACGCAGGTGCCCATCGACATGCGGCGCCGTACCGCCGGCACTGCCAGCGCCTCACCGGTGCGCGCGGCCCTGTTCCTCTTCCGCGCCGTCGTCGCGCTCGGCCTCGCGCTGGTGCGCAAGTGGCCGGCCAACTTCGACGAGGGCGTCGTCGGCGAAGCCGGCCCGCTGCCCCTGGACGTGGCATGAACAGCGCCACCGTGCTCGGCCTCGCGGCCGCTGTCATCGTCGTCATCACGCTCTTCGAGATGCTGCGCCGGCACCGGTTGCGCGAGAAGTACGCGCTCATCTGGTTCGTCCTCGCCATGGGGTCGTTGACCGTCGCAGTGTTCCCGGCGTTGCTCTTCGGGCTCGCGGACCTGCTCAACGTGCAGGTGCCGTCCAACCTCGTGTTCTTCATCGCCTCCCTCCTGCTGCTGGCGATGAGCCTCCAGCACAGCTTCGAGATCGGGAAGCTGGAGGAGCGGACCCGCACCCTGGCCGAGGAGGTCGCGCTGCTGCGGTTGGACGCCGACGCCACAGCACCGGGGCGGATGACAGCACCGAACGCCGCCGAGCCGACGGACCGCAGTGTCGAGTGATGAGGGGCAGGAGGATCGCCTGCACGTCCTGATTCCCTACTGGGGGCCTCCAGGACTGCTCGACGCCACGGTTGCCTCGGTCCTCTCGCAGACCGACCCGCGGTGGCGCGTCACCATCGTCGACGACGCCTATCCCGATCCGACAGCGCAGGAGACGTACGCCGACCACCCGGACCCACGGGTCGAATACGTGCGCAACGAGGTCAACCTCGGCATCGCCGGCAACTTCGAGAGGTGCCGCACCCTCGCGACCGGCACGCTGGCGATGTTCCTGGGCTGCGACGACCTGCTCCACGACGACTTCGTGGCGACGATCCGGCGACTGCACGCGGCCCACCCGGACGCCGAGATGATCCAGGTCGGGGTGCGGGTGATCGACGGTGCGGGTCAGCCGTCGCACGGTCTCGCCGACCGGGTGAAGGCCCTCATCCGGCCCCGAGCGTCCAGCCCGCTCGTCCTCGGTGGCGAGCGCCTCGCTGCGAGCCTCCTGCGCGGCAACTGGCTCTACTGGCCGTCCCTGGTCTTCCGGGTCGATGCCCTGCAGCAACGCACGTTCCGCGCGGACCTGCCGATCATCCTCGACCTCGCCCTCATCATGGACGCGATCGTCGCGGGCAACCGGTTGGTGCTCGCGCCCGAGATCTGCTTCGACTACCGCCGCCACGACGAGAGTGCCTCCTCGCTCAGCCTGCTGCAGGGCGAGCGGCTCGCCGACGAGCGGCGCTACTTCGGCGAGGTGGCGGCCACGCTCGAGGCCCGTGGCTGGTCTCGTGCGGCCCGAGCAGCGCGCACTCACTGGACGTCTCGACTCCACGCGGTCTCGCTGCTTCCGGCCGCCGTGGGCAGTCGGTCGCGCAGCGTCACCTCACGCGTGCTGCGACACGTCGTGGCCTAGGCAGCACGAGGGCTGGACTCAGCGCAGGTTGAGCTCGCGCAGGCGCTGGGCGAAGCGCCAGGCCGCCTGCCCGTCGAGCGGGACGACACCGGGACGGTCGTCGACCGGCCTCCCGACGTCGCCGGCATCCAGCGCCGACTGGAGCTGCGCGAGAAGGCCGTCGGTGTCGCTCACCGGCTCGACCGGAGGCCAGCCGTCGCCCTCGAACACCGGCTCGGGGGCGCTGCGGGGCTCGCGGTCGCTGCTTGCGGCGTACTGGATGACGGTGGTGCCCAGGACGAGAGCGTCGAAGGCCTCCGCGACCCAGTCGGTGACGACCGTGTCTGCCACGCGATGGATCAGGCTCGACCACGGTGTGGAGCGGGCGTTGAGGGAGATGACGTTGCCGCTGGCGAACGCACGGGTCCAGCCGTCCCGGCGATCGACCCGGGTCTCGCGGACACCGATGACGACGTCGTGGGCGCGCGCCCACTCGCTGAGCCGGGCGATCTCATCGGCTGTGTGGTGACACGGGCCGGCGGTCCACCAGACGACCAGGCGCCGGCCGCCGACCCGCTCGCGCAGCCGCGCCTCCTCCGCGGCGAGGTCGACCGGCAGGTCCATGGCGAGCAGCAGGTCGTGGCGCGGCAGTCCGGTCGCCCACATCTGGCGCAGCTCGAGCTCGGGCTCGGCGGCGGCCCGGACGAGTGCGTCGGCCTGCGAGGCGACGGCCATCGCCTTGAGCTTGCGCCATTCCCCCTCGGGGTCGGCCGAGGCGAAGTGGGCGAGCACGGGAAGCCCGATGCCGGCATGGATGAAGTCGTGCCGCGAGGGTGCGAGCGGCAGGTTGACGGCGAGGTTGGGCTCGGCGTCGACGAGGATGCGAGCGCATCGGACGAGCAGCCGTTGCCCGTCGACGGTGTTGAGCGGCAGCACGGTGACGTTGTCACCTTCCAGCACGTCGTCGAGGCGGCGCGGGCCGGTGAGCACCACCTTGCGGATGCTCGGGTCGTGCTTCACCTGCTCGAAGACGGCGCGCAGACCGGGATCGAGCCGGCCGGTACGGGGATTGGTGCAGAAGGCCCACCAGTGCCCGAACGCCGGGGACTCCCGGTCGAGCTTGCGGAGCGCCCCGCCCCACACCGACCTCGGCGCGACGATGCGACGCCCCTCCTCGTCGAGGCGCACGGTGTAGGCCTCGTGCAGCCGGTCGGCGGGCGAGACACGCGCGATGTTCCTCTCGATCTTCTCGATTGGAGCAAGCGGCGCCACGGCCCGGAGCCGCTCGGGCCATGAGTCGAGATCGAGCACGTGGAGGGGGTTCTCGGCGAGGTAGTTGCGCTTGACCAGAGGGAAGCCGCGGTCGATCAGGTCGAAGACCTCACCGGAGTAGAGCGGGTGGAACGCGTAGAGCTCGGGGATGTACGTGTCGAAGTCGAAGCCGGCGTCCATGAGGTAGCGGCTGATGCCGACTTCGTACTTGTGGACGACCAGCATCTTGTCGCGTTGGCCGCTGACGGTGTCGAGGCGGAACCTGAAACCCGGGTCGCTGAGCACCGGGCGTCGGTAGACGAGGAAGTAGGAGCTGAGGTGGAGATAGTTGACGTCCGTCCACTTGCGTGGGCCGATGAAGCGTTCCTTCGCCTCGGCCAGTGGGATCGGGGTCTCGTCACCGTCGTAGGCCTGACCGTGCTCCATCGAAGTCGCCTGCAGGCCCCACCAGTCGCACGCGGTGGCGTCCATCCGGGCGAAGACGTCGTCGAGGGGCCGGACGAGGTAGCAGCTGTCGTTGGCGAGGATCACCTCGTCATAGCGGTCGAGCACGTCCCAGCCGACGAGGTCGCGGGCCAGCATCGAGAACGACCCGAAGTCATAGGCGGCGTGCGGGACGGCCCAGGCGCCCTTGGTGACGCCGGCGATCTTGTCGAGCTCGCCCGGCTCGAGCACGCCGTCGGCCAGGTAGTACACGTCCGCATGGCGGGCGAGCTCGGCCAGGTAGTCCACGACGTAGTCGTCGATGACGCCATCACGGTCGTAGGCGGCGAAGAGGCAGACCCGCTGCGGACGCTCGGCCACCAGGCTCCCCGGGCGGAACGGAACCTGCTCCGGGATGGGTGCCAGGCCGGACTGACGGCCGATCAGGAGGTAGTGGATCAGCGGATTGACCTGGGTGTCGGTCGGGTCGAGGTGCGCGGCCCAGTAGGACCAGAGGTCGAAACGGAGGCTGGGTGCGCGCAGGTCGAGCCAGCCCTGCTCGACGAAGTGCCGGACGGGGTCGACGCCCAAGGTCAGCCGGTGCTCGACGGCGTACTCCTCGGCGTCGAAGAGGTCGCTCGCAGCCACGACGGCGCAGGCCGCGTTGAGCAGCACCTCGGTCGGCGGCGGCAGCGGCTCACGGTCGTCGATCGGCGGCAGGCCGTCGTCCAGCGCACGTCGGACCAGCGCCTGGCCGGCGTCCTGGCCTTGCTCGGACGCTCGTCGCCACTGTCGGGCGAACCGGTGCCACCGGTGCTGGAAGTCGCGGACCGTGTCGCGGCGGGTCACGAGCTCGCCGACGTCGGGAGCGGTCTCGGCTGATCCGGTCATCGTCGTCGGGGCGGGTAGGAGTCCGCGCCGCGCGACTCCGGGGACAGCAGGAAGTGCACCAGCGGGTTGACCCGGTCCGCGAACACGTCCGGGTGGTCGGCGCAGTACTGCGCGATGTTGAAGTGCTCGCTCGGGCTGCGGAAGGGGTCGTACGGGTGGCGCAGGAAGTGCACGGCCGGGTCCATCCCGAGGTGCGCGACGTCCGGGTGTGCGCGGATGTACCACGCCGCGTCGAACAGCTGGGAGCTCCGGATCAGCTCGAGGTGGACCGCCTCGGTCCGGCTGAGGGGTCGGAACCGTTGACGGAGGATCTTGGTGCCCTTGCCAAGGCCGGCGTTCTCGATGCGCAGCCGTGCGGCCAGGGCGGTGGCGAACTCGTCGGCCGCCTTGATGGCCCGGTCGCGGTCGACCCGGATCTTGATCTCCTTCTCGGCCCAGGTCTCCTTCTCGGCACGCAGGGCGGCCAGCTCGGAGCGCGCGGTCGCAAGCTCTGCGGTGAGGCGGGCGATCTCGTCGCTGTCCGTCGGGTCTGGCACGTGCGCGACCTTATCGTCCGACCTACGGTGGTCACGTGACGTCCCTGTACCGATTCGCGACGGTCGTGCTCTCCGGAGTTCTGCTCGTGGGCTGTTCCTCGACTCCGTCCGCCGACACGGCACCGAGGCCGACTCGCTCTCCCGACGTCTCCCCCTCCTCGTCCGTCCCTACGTCGTCGACCCCGACACCCACCCCCACCGCGACGACCCGGACCACTCCCCCCGACCCCGTGTCGATGGCGGCCCTGAAGGCCGCGACGCACGACGGGTCCCAACTGCGGCTGGGTGCTGTCCGCGAGCGGACGTCGGCGTACACGTCGTTCGACGTCAGCTACCGCGCGACCACAGGTCCCCGCTCGTTCACCATCACCGGGGTCCTCAACGTGCCCACCGGACGCGGTCCCTTCCCTGCCGTCGTGCTGGCCCACGGCTACATCGACCCCGCCTACTACGTGCGCGGCCAGGGCATGACCCGGGAACGAGGCGTGTTCGCCAGCCGGGGCTACGTTGCGCTGCACGTGGACTACCGGGGGCACGCCGAGTCCACCGACGACCCGCGCTCCGACCGCAACCTCCGGTTGGGCTACTCCGCGGATCTCATCGCCGCCGTCAAGGCACTGCGTGCCTCCGACGTGCCGGTGGACGCCGACCGGATCGCGCTGATGGGCCGGTCGATGGGGGGCGGCGTCGTCATGAAGGCACTGATCGCCGAGCCGGGACTCGTCCGGGCGGCCGCGCTGTGGGCGTCCGTCTCGTCGCTGGAGGCCCAGAACTTCGACCAGTTCATCCGCCCTGACGGCGACTCCCGCGCCGAGGCACTCGTGCGGGCCCACGGCCTGCCCGAGGACCAGCCGGCCTTCTGGCGCGCCGCGTCGGCTCGTCCCTACCTCGGCGAGATCACCGAGCCCGTCCTGCTCGTGCACGGCCGCTTCGACGACACCTGTCCGCCGCGTTGGGCACGAGCGACGCAGTCTGCGATGCGACGGGCCGGCGTCGAGTCGACCCTCGAGTGGTACGACGACGGGCACGCGTTCGGACCCGCGTTCCCCGCCGCGATGGACCGGACGATCCGCTACTTCGACCGTCAACTGGGCGGTTGACGAACCACGAGGGTTTGCCCCGTCGAGCACCGAGGGGGATGACATGTCGGGGTATCAGTGGGCGCCCGCGCCCGTCCATCAGCAGCCGCAGGAGCAGCAGGGTTCCAGCGCGATGGCGGTGGCGGCACTGTTCCTGTCACT
>NZ_JAOPXV010000113.1 GCF_025964975.1 Nocardioides sp. | reverse complement strand
CGTTCGGAAGTGATAACCGCTGAATGCATCTAAGCGGGAAGCACGTTTCAAGATGAGGTTTCCCACCAGGTAACTGGGTAAGGCCCCCCACAGAACATGGGGTTGATAGGCCGGAGGTGTACAGCAGCAATGCCTAGCCGACCGGTACTAATAGGCCGAGGGCTTGTCCCAACACCGTACAAAACCAATCACCACACGTGAGAGACACACACAAGCCTGCGCTACAAAGCAACGCCCGCGTCCACATGCAGTTCCCAGACCACACACCCCTGATCGGGGCAACGGTTTGTGAACACAACTGAACAAGCAACATCATCATGCTTGGAACACCCCCAAACATTGTTTGGGTGCGTGTGTTCCGCCAGAGTTACGGCGGCCATAGCGAAAGGGAAACACCCGGTCCCATACCGAACCCGGAAGTTAAGCCTTTCAGCGCCGATGGTCCTGCAACCGAGAGGCTGTGGGAGAGTAGGACGCCGCCGGACATACATTTGAGGCAGAGGCCACCTGGTGACAGGTGGCCTCTGCTGCATTTGCGCCGAGGGCAGTATCGTGGCACGCACCGCCCGCTCCGCCCAGACATCAGAACAGCGATCAAGCTTCACCGAAAGGTTTCCGTCGTGCCCGAGGACCGTCGTAGCCAGCGCCCAGCATCACGAGGAGGCGCCAAGCCGCCCGCTCGAGGTGGCTCCAAGCCGCCCGCCCGCGGCGGGTCCAAGCCGGAGCGCGGAGCCCCCACGTCGGACCAGCGGGGTGGGAAGCCGGCCGGTCGGAACAGCCGTGACGCTCGTGGGGGTGGCCGGAGCGCCAGTGGCGGCCGAAGTTCCCGAGACGGCGACTGGAAGCGTCCGCGCGAGGAACAGGGTCCCCGGACCACCGACCAGGCGCAGTACGACGGCCCTCCTCTCCCCGATGAGGTCACTGGTCAGGAGCTCGACCGCGCCGTGGCCAACCAGCTCAAGGGTATGCCTGAGAAGTTGGCGGCACGCGTCGGTCGCCACCTGGCGGCCGCTGGGATGCTGATCGACGACGACCCGGAGACTGCCTATCAGCACACCCTTGCCGCGCGGGCGCGTGCCTCGCGCATCGCCGTGGTGCGTGAGGCCGTCGGCGAGGCGGCGTACGCCGCGGGCCACTATGCCGAAGCGCTCGCCGAGCTGAGGGCTGCCAAGCGCATGAACGGTGCGACGGCGTACCTCCCGATCATGGCGGACTGCCATCGCGCCCTGGGCAATCCCGCCCAGTCCCTCAAGCTGGCCAAGAGCCCCTCCGTGGCGAACTTCCAGCCGGAGGCGAAGGCGGAGATGACTCTGGTCGAGGCGGGAGCTCGCCGTGACATGGGACAGCTCGACGCTGCCCTGCGCACGCTCGAGCTCGCGCCGCTGACCTCGAACAGCCGGGCGGCCTGGGTCGTCCGGCTCCGCTACGCCTATGCCGACACGCTCGAGGCGGCTGGCCGCGAGAGCGATGCGCTGGCGTGGTTCCACCGGACGCACGCGATCGACAGCGAGCAGATCACGGACGCGGCTGAGCGGGCTGAGGTGCTCGAGAAGCGAATCGGCTGACGCCCGCGACACGGTTTGGGGCGTCCCGCTGGCAATCGCCTGCCACATGGGTCACAATGAAGCCACAAACCACATCAGGTGTCATCAGATCTTGTTGAGCCGTCGCGCAGACCCGCTGGGGAAGGCGCATCTAGGCGTCGGAACTTCAAGGAGGTCACGGTGACCACACGCAACCACACCCGCCCGGACGTTGCCGGGACCCGGGGCATTCTCTACGTGCACTCAGCGGCGTCTGCGCTGTGCCCGCACATCGAGTGGGCTGTGGGCGGGGTGCTCGGCGTCGCGGTGAGCCTGGACTGGATCCCGCAACCCGCGCAGCCCGGTACCTATCGCGCCGAGCTGTCGTGGGCTGGCTCCGTAGGTTCTGCGGCAGCGGTTGCCTCCGCGCTGCGTGGTTGGGACCACCTGCGCTTCGAGATCACCGAGGAGCCCACCAGCGCCAGCGAGGGCACGCGCTTCTCCTTCACTCCGGAGCTCGGCGTCTATCACGCGGTGACCGGGCTCCACGGCGACGTGATGATCCCCGAAGACCGCCTCAAGGCAGCCGTCGTCAAGGCCGCCCTCGGCGACACCACCCTGCTCAACGAGATCGACAAGCTCCTCGGCAAGCCGTGGGACGACGAGCTGGAGACCTTCCGCCACGCCGGCGAGGGCGCCCCTGTGCGCTGGCTCCACCAGGTCGTCTGACGCGGGCGCCGCCCCGGGGTCGTCCTCAGCCGGTTGTTCGTCTCGACACAACGCAATGTTGCCGTGCTGTCCGCGGCGTACGCCTGAGGTGTCGATCTCGTTGGAGACCTCAGCCAGACGTCGCCGGTGCAGGATCTGGATGGCCGCGACCGCGCCCATCACGGCGACCTCGGCGCGGGGCCAGGCGAGCACCCCGGGTCGCGCCCAGGGACCGGGCGTTCATCGCGATGTAGGCACCGCCGTAGTTCCTGCGGGGGTCACGAGCGTCACTCGGGGGACGACACACTCGCCGAAGGCGTGCTGGAGCTTGGCGCCGCGGCGTACGACCCCGTCCCACTCCTGACCGTTGCGGTCACGACGCGCTGCCGAAGGCGACCGCGACGTTGGCACCACCGAATCCGAACGAGTTGTTGAGGCCGACGATGTCGCCCTCGGGCAGCTCGCGCGCCGACGTCGGGATGTCGAGGTCGACCTCGGGGTCCTTGTTGTCCAGGTTGATGGTGGGCGGGCTCATGCGGTGCTGGAGCGCCAGCACGGTCGCGACGGCCTCGAGGGCACCGGCTCCACCGAGGAGGTGGCCGGTCATGGACTTGGTGCTGGTGACGACGCACCGGTCGACGTGCGAGCCCAGGACAGCGTGCAACATCAGGCCCTCGGCGATGTCACCCTTCGGTGTGGACGTGGCGTGCGCGTTGACGTGCACCACGGTGGCCGGGTCGACGTCGCCCTCACGCAGCGCCATCTGGATGGCTCGGGTGCCGCCGCGACCCTCGGGGTCGGGCTGGGCGATGTCGTGGGCGTCGTTGCTGATGCCGGCACCGAGGACGGTCGCGTAGATCCGGGCTCCGCGAGCACGGGCGTGTTCCTCGGACTCGAGGATGAGCACGGCACTGCCCTCACCGAGCACGAAGCCGTCCCGCGCGAGGTCCCAGGGACGCGAGACCGTCGTGGGGTCGCCCTCGTTCTTGGACAGCGCCATCATGTTGGCGAACGCTGCCATCGGGAGCGCGTGCATCGCGGCCTCGGTGCCGCCGGCGATCACGGCGTCGGCCCGGCCGAGGCGAATCAGGTCGATGGCCATCGCGATGGCCTCGTTGCCGGACGCGCAGGCGGAGGTGGGGGCGTGCACGGCTCCGCGGGCGCCGTACTTGAGGCTGATGTTGGCGGCGGGGGCGTTGGGCATCAACATGGGTACGGCGAGGGGCGAGACGCGACGGGCGCCCTTCTCGAGTAGCGTGTCGTAGTTGGCGAGCAGCGTCGTGACGCCACCGATCCCCGAGGCCACGGACACCGCCAGACGCTCCGGCTCGATGGCGCCCTCCAGCCCGGAGTCGGCCCACGCCTCGTCCGCGGCGACCATGGCGAACTGGCTCGAGCGATCGAGTCGTCGTGCCTTGACGCGTTCGAGCACCTCGGAGGGCTCCACGGCCACCCGTCCGCCGATCTTGACCGGCAGCTGGTCGACCCAGTCGTCCTCGAGGTGGCGGATGCCGGACGTGCCCGCGAGGAGGGCGTCCCACGTTGTCTTGACGTCACCTCCGAGGGGGGAGGTCGCTCCGAGTCCGGTGACGACTACGCGGGTCGTGGTCATGGGGGATCTGTCCGTTCTGCTGAGGTGTCGCGAAGGCGGGTAGCGAGCTGGAGCGGCCGGGCCAGGGGCCCGGCCGCCGGCTGATCAGTCCTGCTGACGCTCGATGAAGGCGACTGCGTCGCCGACGGTCTTGAGGTTCTTGACCTCGTCGTCGGGGATGGTCACGCCGAACTTCTCCTCGGCGGCCACGACGACCTCGACCATGGAGAGCGAGTCGACGTCGAGGTCGTCCACGAAGGACT
>NZ_JAOPXV010000111.1 GCF_025964975.1 Nocardioides sp. | reverse complement strand
GTGGGTGTGCTTCGTGGGGACCATACGTGCAGCCAAGCACGCAGCTCGCGCGCGGAGGCGACAACGACGGACGTCGCGGGGATCCCCACACGTGGTCTAGAGGACCCCTCGCGATCAGTCGTGGCTGGGTGCCTCGACCTGAGCCATCGAAGGATCGAGTTGCAGGCCCTTCTCCAGAGCGGCTTCCCCGTCTGCGGCCTGTCCGAGGTGGAGCAGGCCGAATCCCGTCCGCATGAAGGCTGCGGCGTGTTGGTCGTCGATCTCCACGACCTCGCGGTACATCTCCACGGCCTCTGGGAGGTCATCGGCCTCGACCAGGATCGCCTTGTTGAAGAGTGCGGGCACATAGTCCGGGTCCGTCGCGAGAGCCGCGTCGTAGGAGGCGATGGCCTTGGCCTCCTGGCCCATCCCCGCAGTCTACGGATCCCGGTTGCGGCACGGGCGTGATCGCCCGATCAGGCGCGTTCGAGCAGGAACAGCGGGATCTCGCGCTCGGTCTTCTCCTGGTAGGACGCGTAGGTCGGCCACGTCGCCACTGCGTGCTCCCACCAGTCGGCGCGTTCGTCGCCCTCGAGCAGGCGGGCCACGTAGGTGTGCTTCTCCGCCTTGTCCTGCAGCTCGACCTCAGGATGGGCAAGGAAGTTGTTGGCCCACTCCGGGTTGTCGGGGGCGCCGCCCTTCGAGGCCACGGCCAAGTAGGCGCCGTCGCGCTCCACCCGCATCACCGGGTTCTTCCGCAAGTTCCCGGACTTCGCGCCGACGGAGGTGATCACGACGACGGGATAGTTGGTGCCCGGAAGCGTGCCGCCCTTCTCGCCGTTGCTCGACTCGTACTCTTCGACGTTGTTGCGGACCCACTCGGTCGCGCTCGGGACGTAGGTGCCAGTCAGTGCCATACCCCCACAACACCACGTCCGGGCTCACGATTCCAGCCCCGATACGCTCGCGGCCATGAACACCCCACGACGTTCTTCTCCTCCGCTGCGCTCCCCCGAACAACGCCGCAGGGACCCCGCATGAGTGCCATCGAGGGCGTGTCCCAGACGTTCGACCCCAGCGCGTGGGACGACGTCCCCGGCTTCGAGGACCTGACCGACCTCACCTACCACCGCGCGAAGGCGCACGGAACCGTCCGCATCGCCTTCGACCGGCCCGACGTGCTGAACGCCTTCCGCCCCCACACGGTCGACGAGCTGCTGCGGGTGCTTGATCACGCCCGGGCGTCGTCCGACGTCGGGTGCGTGCTCCTGACCGGCAACGGGCCGAGCGAGAAGAACGGCAAGTGGGCGTTCTGCACCGGCGGCGACCAGCGCATCCGGGGCAAGACGGGCTATCAGTACGAGACCGAGGGCCACACCGACGCCGCTGCACCCCCCAACCCGATCGACCGGGCGAAGCTGTCCCGTCTGCACATCCTGGAGTGCCAGCGGCTCATCCGCTTCATGCCCAAGGTCGTCATCTGCGTCGTGCCCGGCTGGGCGGCCGGCGGCGGTCACAGCCTCCACGTCGTCAGCGACCTGACCCTCGCCAGCCGCGAGCACGCCCGCTTCAAGCAGACCGATGCCGACGTCGGTTCCTTCGACGGCGGGTACGGCTCGGCGTACCTCGCGCGACAGGTCGGGCAGAAGTTCGCCCGGGAGATCTTCTTCCTCGCCGAGGAGTACGACGCCGAGGAGATGCACCGCATGGGTGCGGTCAACCGCGTCGTGGACCACGCGGACCTCGAAGCCACCGCCTTGGAGTGGGGCGCGAAGATCAACGGCAAGTCGCCGACCGCCCAACGGATGCTGAAGTACTCCTTCAACCTGCTCGACGACGGGCTCGGCGGCCAGCAGCTCTTCGCCGGCGAGGCGACGCGGTTGGCGTACATGACCGACGAGGCGCAGGAGGGGCGCGACCAGTTCCTCGAGAAGCGCGAGCCCGACTGGTCGCCGTACCCCTGGTACTACTGACTCAGGCTGTTTCGGCAGGTCGGCGGCCTGCACACCCCCCGTGCGTGGCAGATGCGTGGCAAAAAATTCGATAGCCGTTTGGCGTGCGGCCGTCTCGGCGCTTCCCGCTGCAGTGGTCAGCGCATAGCCTTGCTGGCGTGTCGTTGAGCGCGTTGGGGCAGGCAGCGCCCGGCGTTACAACACGGGCTATGGGCGCAGGCCACCGCTCACGCAGTCCGGGCAACGTCAGATCCCGACTCAGCTTGCCCAAGGCACCCCACATCGGCTCCGTCCCCGACGTCGGCCGCGCCGCCACCGAGAATCCGGTCCCTACGTTGCGCTTAGCGGACGCGAACCGCGGGCAGGCGACATCTGACGAGCGCTGAGTCCATGCGCACCGCTCGACTCAGCAGAATGAAGAGCAGCATCAGGATCAGCAGGATGATCATGAAGAAGGGTCATCGTTGATGCAGTTGCAGTGTGTCTGCGTCCGCGCCCTTGGACCCCGAACAGGTCAGTCCGACCAGCCAACCCCGGGGTGCCAGCGGCCCGTGCTGCGAGCTCCGCTCAGAAGCGGGTTGACGCAGCGGCCTACGTGTTCAATTGCCGCCTCGAGTGCGTGGAGCGACTCGTCGATCTTCGTCTTGCGGGCATACGCCGCGTACCCACTCGGCCACTGCGGCCCTGGCGACACCATCTGTTCGGGGAGTTTCATGACGCGCCGTTTGCTCTCTGACAGCAGCGCCTGAGAGACGGGTACGGCGTCTAGATCACAGGTGGAGACGATGAGCGCTAGGTCGATGAGATCGCGGTACCGCGACGAGGGGTTGGCCCGTTCGCCATAGAGCTCGAACATCGCGCACACCTTGTCGGCCACCTGGTCGCTCAGCGGGTACACCACCACCTCGGGGAGTTCAGTAAGACCCGGTACATGGACGACAGGAGTCGGGCGGATCCGCTCTGGTGCTGCGAGCAGGTGAAGTTCGCGGGCCAGATCGATGGGGAAGCTGTCGTACCGCGCGCCGATGTACGCGGTGACGCTGATCTCGACGACTGGGTTGGTCCGGCTGTAGGCGACACCGTTCTCCACAATGAAGGTCAGGTGGTCGCCGTCGCGCGCAGCGGTGAGGCTGCGCAGCTCGGCGATGGCCTGGTCGGGTGTCACCTCTCCCAGATGCAGCAGGTCGAGGTCCTTGGAGAACCTTGCCTCGGCGAGCCGCATCAGCAGGCCGGCGCCGCCCTTGAGCACCCACTGCCCATTGGGCGTGGAGAAGATCAGAGCGAGGAACCGCTGGAACAGGAACTCGCGCCGGAGCTCCCCCAGGGACCGCCCTCGAACTTTGGGTCGAGGACACCCAGACTTGGCGAGGTACCCAGCCCGCGTAGAAGGCTGCGAACGTGACTTTCCCAGCGGTGGGATCGACCCAGTCGCCGCGAATGATCTTCGCCTCTTCCGTGGCGACCCAGCGTTTGGCGTCAATCTGCCGCTTGAAGGACTTGGTGTGCTGCCTGTCGCGTTCGTCGCGGTACGCGCCTCGCCACGAATCGCGTTCCTTCCATACCCAACCCATCGTGTTCACTCCTTCCGGGAGAACTTCATAGTGCGCCTACGGGCCGGCAGATTCGATTCGATTAGTGGTGCTGTGGACGATTGGTCTGTTCGGTGAGCCAGAGGACGAGGTCGGTTCGCCAGTAGCGGACGTGGCGGCCGACCTTGAAGGACCGGGGTCCGCAGCCGAGGTGGCGCCAGTAGCGCAGGGTGCCTTCGGGGACGCGGAGGAAGGCGCAGGCTTCTTGGAGGGTGAGCATCTCGTCCCCGGGCTGGCGGCGCGGGTGCGGGATGGTGGGTTGCGCGGTCATGAGGTGACTCCTATCGGTGGTTGCGACGGTGCGGTGCTCATGTGCTTCTCCTTGCTGGCTAAGGACGAGCCTTCAAGCGAAGCAGCGGTTCCGAATGGGCAACGCCTGCTGTTCTCCTAAGTGCGCTGGGGCCCCAGAGCGGTCACCGGTGCCTACCAATCGGCGCCGGCGTGCGGTTGTCCATGGCGTGAAAGGCAACAAGCTGCGGGCCGGATCGGTCATCGTTTGCGGGCGCTGGTCGGTCAGGAGTCTCAGCGGCCAATCCCGCCGCCGCGGCCGGGCGTGCTGCGGTTCGGTGGGGTTGGTTCGATCCGCCGTGCCTTCTCCTGCTGGAGTCGCAGGCGCTCGCGCCCGTCGTGGGCGTCGGCTTGCTGTCGGGCACGCCGGTCGGCGACCCACCGGTCGTGTTCGCTGTCGAGTCCGCCGCTGGGGAGCGTGCGGATGCTCGGCTCGTTTGAGACGGCCCGGACGCGTGATGTGGCGGCGCGGAGGTCGCGCTCGACGTCGGCGAGTTCGGCGGTGAGGTTGGTGAGGCGTTCGCGGGGGTTACTGACGTGTGCCGCCCGGCCGTAGGGGCGGAGCTCTGCGTACATGTGGTTGTCGAGCTGGGTGCGCGCCCGGTCGGCATTTTCGGATGCCGCCATGGCTTCGCGCTCAGCGTGGCGGATCTGCTCCGCGTCGGGGTGGGCGGCGGCGATCTGCTGAGCGACGAACGCCTCGATCTGGTCTTCGACGCGCCGCGCGTGCAGCCGGGGCAATTGGACCGCGAGCTCGGCGGGGTCGGTGGTCAGGTCGGCCAGGACGGGGTGCCAGCGCTCCGCGAATGCGGTGAGGTCGGCGTGTGCGTCACGAACCTGGCGGCGGCGTTGGCCGAGTCGTCCGGTGCCCTCGCGGACGATGTCGGCGGCGCGCTGCGCCTGCGGCAGCTCCTGGCGCCAGGCGTTTCGGACCCGGGCTCGCAGGTCAGCGGTCTCGACCTGGAGTGTCGCGTCGAGGTCGTCGACCCGCTGGCGGGCCTGGAGCCAGCTGCGCCTCATCTTGGTCTCGTTGTCGCGGAGGCGGTCGCGTTGGGGGCGTAGCGGGCGTGGATCGCGACCACCTGCTGCAGGTCGTCGCGGTGGCCGGCCAGCCGCTGGTGTTGTTCGTGCAGGTCCGCCTGTCGCAACCAGGCTGCTCAGAGGTCGTCGAGCACCTCCTCGAGGGGTCGGGCGGGTGGCTGGGTGCCGTAGCGCTCGATCTCCTCGGCGGCCTGGTGGGCGGCGGCCGCGGGCCCGAGGTCGGCCCGGTCCCGGGCGAACACCTGCTCCCATTGCCGGCGGGCATCGGCCTCGTCGTCGGCGACCAGGTGCGCGATATTGTCCTCGCGGCCCCGGGTCATCGCGACGTAGGCCGAGGCGGCCGAGGTGTGCTCGCCCAGCATCAGGTGCCCGGCGCGGGTGGTCTCGCCCTGGGCCCCGTACACCGTGGTCGCGTACGCCAGCTCGACGTACTCGCAGGCATACCCGACCGGGATTGTGCGCAGCTCAGTGGCATACCGGCCCCTGAGGGTGAGCGTGCCGTCGGCACCGATGTCGGTGATGGTCCAGGTGTCGCGGTTGCTCACGTTCAGGTCGCGATCGTTGCGCCGGGTCGCCACCCGGTCCCCGACCCCGAGCCGTTCCCCGGCGTTGGTGGCGACCGCGCGGCTGTCATCGACGTGCCCGGCCGCGACCAGCCGGTCGCGGATGAATCCGTTCAACACGGCCGTCCGCTCGCGGGTGTCGGCCATCATCAGCACCCCTCCCGCGCGTTGTTCACCGGCGATGCGGGCGTCGGCGCCGAGCCGGGCGAGCGCCTGGGTCCGTTCGGCTTCGCTGGGGTAGATCTGGATCTGGCCACGGCGCCACAACGCGTCCCACACCTCACTGACCCGCTCACCATCTGTCTCACCGACCGTCTCACTGATCCGCTCACCAGAGTCTTGGCCGGGTGGGGTGTAGGTGGGAGAGCCGGTGCGCAGCGCGAGGCTGATGGCGGCGTACTCAGGGTCGACGAACCGGTGCGCGACGTCGAGGTCCACGTGCGCCTCGGGTGGGACCCACCGGGCGGCGAGGTCCAGGACACCGCCGCGGCCGGTCGCGGGGAGCTGGTGCCGATCCCCGACCAGCGCGACCCGCGCACCCATCTCGTCCGCCACGGTGAGGAGTGCACGGGCGGTGTCCTGGTCGAGCATCCCGGCCTCGTCGACCAGCAGCAGGTCACCACGACCCAGCACCGCCCCGGGCGCCGGATCAGTCGCAACTCGACTCCAGCGGCCGTCGGTGTCCCACCGGAAGCCGTGCTGGTGGACCAGCCATGCCACCGAGCCTGCGGTGCCGACCTCACGAGCGGCGACCTGGGCGGCCTTCAACGTCGGGGTCACCACCAGCATCCGCCGGCCCTGCCCACCGAGTAGGTCCTTCGCGGCGGCAAGGGTGGTGGTCTTGCCGGCACCGGCCGCGCCCTCGACCACGACCAGTGCGGCTTGGCCCGCGAGCGCCGCGGCGGCCGTGCGCTGGAACTCGTCCAGCCCAGTTGCCGCCGGGGGGACGGCATGGGCGAGGTCGGGGGACGCTGGTCGATGGCGGGGGGACGCTGGCCCTGCCGGCGAGCCGGGTCACGATGTCGGCCTCGGTTTTGAGGACGTGGGGTGAGGTGAGGGCTCGGACGTGCTCGGGAACACCCGGCTGGTGCAGCAGCGGTACGCACGCGTTGATCGCGCGGGCGGTGAGGTCCTCGGCGAGTTCGGTGCGCACCGCCGGGTCGGTGACGATCCCGGCCGCGGTGATCGCCTTCTCCGCCTGGCCGCGGACGTCGGCGGCGTTCCAGGCGGATCGTCGGGCGCCGAGCCGGACCAGGATGGTCTCGACCGCGGCGTCGCGGTCGAACGCGCCCACCCGGGGTGCGCCGATGACCATTGACAGGCCCGGCTGGGCGGCGGGGTCGCGGTAGCCGAGGTCGCGAAGCTGGGCGTTCCAGGCCGTCACGAGTTCGGCGCCATCCTTGGGAGCGATCTTGTCGGGGCGGGCGTCCTTCCAGGCTCGTCGGTCCCACGAGCGGCGCACACCCGAGCCAGGTTCCTGGCCCGGGTTGGCGGTGCGCCATTCGGCCTCGTACCGGTCGATGTTGCGGCCGATCTGCGCGGCCCGCTCACTGAACGCACCCACGAAGGGCGCCAGCTCCGCGACCTCCCCGGTGCCCGGATCGAGGGTGAACCCGGCCGCGGCGAGTGCGGCCCGGAACTCTGGGTCGCACATCACCGCGGCGTGCCCGATCCCGTTCAACGCCTCGATGGAGTCACGGAACCCGACCGTGTGCAGGCCCCGCCACTGCCCCTCAGCGAACACCCGGGCATTGACCTGCAGGTGTAGGTGACGATGCGGGCCCCCGGCCCGGGACGTGTAGTGCCGCACCACCGCCGCCTCGATCCGCTCCACCGGCACCTGCACCTGCCGACCGCGGGGCCCGACCCGGGTGGTGGCGTGCTCTGCGACCCAGCCGATGATCTGCTCCGCAGCCCGGTCCTGCGCGGCGTCGTACGCCGCAGCGACCTCCGGATGCAGTGCCGCTGCCAGGGACCAGGTCTTCGGCCCGTTCACGGTGATCTCCACGAACCGCACTGCGTTGTTGTCCTTGCGGAGCCGTCCCCGGGCGTGCCCGGTCTCGGGGTCGTGGCCGGCCACCCACTGCTCGTACCCGTCGCCATCCAGCATCCCGAGATCACGCACTCCCGCGCCGGGGGAAGCGCCGAACCGGCGGGCCAGCCCGCCGCCTTCGGGCAGGTAGTAGTCATCAACTCGGGACCGGTCGGCCTCGACGTAGGTGCGCGCCGCCGACGCCGCTCCGCGGTAGACCTTCACGCCTCCATGCATGACCAATCACGTCCAACAAGTCGCCCGAAAATGACTGTTGGGCCACCCGACCCGGGCGACCCATCTACGAACCTTCGTAGCATGCGTGCCGCATAGAGGGGAGGGGTTGAGTGGGCAGAAGGGCAGGGATCTGGAGGGGATTCGGGGGACCGTCCAATGTCAACGTAGGTCAATGAATTTAGAGACTGGGCCGTGCTGTTCGGGGCCGGCAGTCCTCGGCGTCTGCAACGCGGGGTCCGGAAGAGTCCCCCTCCCGGCTGGGTAGTCGGGCGGGGCGTCTGGGACATCAGCGGCCAAACATCCCGTCGTTGACCTGGGGTGCCCGCAGGTCGAGCGTGCTGACAGGCTGAAGGGGATCATGTGAAGGCAGTCGCGTTGCGATTCGGCTCGGGCCGAATCCTGTCGGCGGGCCGAGCCCTGGCCTGTATCGCCGCCGGCGCGGAGGCAATGTGCTGCGCGAGAGTGTCGATGACCGTGTTGGCACACACCTGGCGGCCGGCTCGCGGTCCGAGCGAATCCTCGAGCCTTGCCGCGAGCGCGGCCAGGTCAGCGGGCCGCTCGAGGCCCTCGACCCAGGGCAGCGCGTCGGGGTCGACGAGCGCACCGCCGAGCACGGGGTCGACCACGTCGACGAGGTCGCGCATGAAGTCCAGGCCGAGCGCGACCCGCTCAGCACCCACCAGCGACACCGCGTGCCCTACGTGGGCCAGGAACGAGTCGACGGTGGCCGCGTCGGACAGGAACGGCCCGAAGCCGTTGATGGCCACGAACCCGCCGCTGTCGGCCACCGCCCGGATCTGCTCATCGGTCAGGTTGCGCGGGTGCGCCTGCAGGGCCTGGCAGGAAGAATGGCTGG
>NZ_JAOPXV010000093.1 GCF_025964975.1 Nocardioides sp. | reverse complement strand
CGATCTCGTTGAGCAGGTGCTCGACACCCATCCCGGTCTTGGCGGAGACGTGCAGCACGTCGGAGGGGTCGCAGCCGATGATCCCAGCCAGCTCTGCGGCGTACTTCTCCGGCTGGGCGTTGGGCAGGTCGATCTTGTTGAGCACCGGGATGACGTGCAGGTCGGCGGCCAGCGCGAGGTAGAGGTTGGCCAGGGTCTGAGCCTCGATGCCCTGGGCCGCGTCGACCAGCAGGACCGCCGCCTCGCACGCCTCGAGGGAGCGGCTCACCTCGTAGGTGAAGTCGACGTGTCCGGGGGTGTCGATCATGTTCAGCACGTAGGTCCCCGGCACGGCCCCGGGAGCGTTGTCCACGGGCACGGTCCACGGCATGCGGACGGCCTGGCTCTTGATCGTGATGCCGCGCTCACGCTCGATGTCCATGCGGTCGAGGTACTGCGCCCGCTCCTGGCGCGCGTCGACGACGCCCGTCAGCTGCAGCATGCGGTCGGCGAGCGTCGACTTGCCGTGGTCGATGTGGGCGATGATGCAGAAGTTGCGGAGGATCGCCGGATCGGTCTGGCCCGGCAGGGGCGCGTTCTTGAGGGACACAGGCGACTTTCTGCACGACTTCTTGGCGGGTACGGCGAACAACGCATTCTTCCACGCTGGGGCCGCTCCCCCGAACCGACGCAGCTGCCACCCATTGACGGGGGCCGCGCCACCCGCTCCACTGGCAGCACAGGACGACGCCATCGGGGGTGTCGTCCGCCTGAATCCGGAGCAGTCCATGTCACCTCTGTCCCGCGCCTTCCGCGCATCCGCCGTCTCGACCGTCCTCGCGGCCAGCCTGCTCAGCAGCGTCGTGCTGACCGCTGCCCCGAGCTGGGCGGTCACGAAGCTGACCGACAGCCAGGCTGCCTCGCAGCTCGCGGCTTCCGGGATCGGCCGGTCCTCCTCGGGCGGGTGCACCAACCGCAACGTCTCGACGTGCACGTCGTACGAGCAGATCAACCAGGACACCGTGACCGGCATCAAGACCTTCCGGTCGATCAGCGGTTGCGCGATCACCATCACCGGCGGCACCGAGACTGGCCACGCCTCCGGCACCTACAGCCACTGGAACGGCTACAAGGTGGATGTCCCCCTGACGACCTGCATCTCCAACTACATCACCAGCCACTACGCCTACGCCGGCACCCGCGCGGACGGTGCCAGGCTCTACAAGTCGCCGTCCGGCAACGTGTACGCCCGCGAGAGCAGCCACTGGGACATCACGTACTACACCTGCGGCTGCTGAGCGGCTCGCCCTCACATGCCAGAGGTCGGCACCCAATAGCGTCGCTTGACCCCGCGGACGTCCTCGAGCACCCCGCCCGCCGCCTCGATGACCTTGCGCGAGGCGATGTTGGTGTCGTCGCACGTCAGCAGCGCGGGGTCGATGCCGAGCGCGTGGACGTGCGGGAGCAGCCCGCGCAGCATGGCGGTCGCATGACCGCGCCGGCGGGCGGACGGACGCACCTCGTAGCCGACATGCCCGCCGTACTCGAGGAGCCAGTCGTTGAGGACGTGCCGGCACGAGATGCGACCCAGGTAGACACCGCCCTCGACCAGCCACCAGGTGCTCTGGGGCACGTGGGTCGCTGGCCGCGGCGCGTCCGGCGTCGCATCGGCGTGGAGGTGGTCGACGAACTCGGCGAACCCGGCCTCGGTGTGCCACCGGTCGCCGTACTGCCTGATCCAGCGGGCGATCATCGAGTCTTCGTTGATCATCCGGCCGTCGACGAGTGACTCCTCCACAGCCGTCAGGAACGACTCGCGGACACGGACGTGGGGCTCGATGAGGTCGGGCATGGCAGTGATTATCCGATTACGGGCCAACGGGTCTTGCGGGAAGGATGTCTCCCATGTCGTCAGCGCCCGGTCCCTATCCCGCCCCGGTGGGCAAGACCTCACGCCGGCTGGAGTGGCCCTTCCTGCCGCCCAACCTGCGGGTCTTCATCGAGCGCAAGTGCGGCTCGCCCGTCGTCGAGGCGCTTTCCCAGACGTCGGGATTCACCCCCGGTTTCGCCAGCGTGCTGGTCTGCGCTGACGGGTCGCGCCACTTCGTCAAGGCGGCATCGGTCAAGGCGCAGCGCACGTTCGCCGACTCCTACCGCGAGGAGGCCCGCAAGCTCGCTGCGCTCCCGACGGGCGTCCCGAGCCCGCGGCTCCTCTGGCACCTCGATGACGACTGGGTCGCGCTGGGCATCGAGTACGTCGACGGGCGAGCCCCGCGCCGCCCGTGGCGCGCGTCCGACCTCGACACCGTCCTCGACGCCCTCGAGGTCGTCGCCGACGAGCTCACTCCCCCGCCTGCGGGGCTGGATCTCGACACGCTGGTGGACGACTTCGTGGACATGGTCTCGATGTGGGACCACATCAAGGCCGTGCGTCCCGACCTGCCGCACCTGGACGAGGCGGCCGCCCTGGCCGCGGGCTTCGCCGACGTCGTCGGTGGCAACACCCTGGTCCACACCGACATCCGCGACGACAACCTGCTCATCGACGGCGACGGCTCGGTCTGGCTCTGCGACTGGAACTGGCCCGTCGTCGGTGTCGCCTGGTTCGACACCCTGTGCACCCTGATCGGGCCGCGCGGCGACGGGCTCGACGTGGAGCCGGTGCTGGCCACGCGTCGGCTGACCCGCGACGTACCCCCTGAAGCGATCGACCGTGTGCTGGCCCTGCTGGTGGGCTACTTCCTCAAGTCGGCCGACGACCCGGTGCCGTCGACGTCGCCGTTCCTTCGCGAGCACCAGCGCTGGCAGGGAGAGGTCTGCTGGCACTGGCTGTGCGAGCGCCGGAGCTGGCAGTGAGCCCCCGCGCCGTTGGGGTGCGCGCCGGGTACGCCGAGATCCCCCCGCCATCCACGCGTGGGTGGTGGGCGTGCTGGGCTCCCCCGTGGTCTCGATGCGGAGTCCGCGCGCATGCTCTCCGCCGCCGCCCGCCGACTCGATTTGGGTCCGCATGCGGCTCGGGCGTAGTGTTTCCCCTTGCATGTCCGGCGCCCAACCCTGCTCAGGGGTGAGTCGGCAGCCGACACCCGACTTTCCGTGACCAGCAACGAGCGAGCAAAGGTTCTCCTGTGGCCAACATCAAGTCCCAGATCAAGCGCAACAAGCAGAACGAGAAGGCGCACGAGCGCAACAAGGCCGTCAAGACGGGCCTGAAGAGCGCCGTCCGCAAGTTCCGTGAGGCCGTTGCCTCCGGCGACAAGGACACCGCGCTGACCGCCGGCCGCGACGCCGCCCGCAAGCTGGACAAGGCCGCCTCGAAGGGCGTCATCCACAAGAACCAGGCAGCGAACCGCAAGTCGTCGATCGCGAAGCAGTCCGCCGCTCTCTGATCATCCCCCACCAGCACCCCGTCGCCTGCGACGGGGTGCTCGTGCATTTCGGCCGCGACCGCCGTGCGGGAGGTGCGTGAGCCCCTTCCCCGGCGGCGGATTCCAGACAGTCACGCAACACCGGGGTGTTTTGTGGTTTCGATGAGTAGTTTCTCAAGCGTTTCGGTTGGGGTGCGGAATGCGTGTCTCTTGCGGGGCCGGGCGTTGAGTT
>NZ_JAOPXV010000086.1 GCF_025964975.1 Nocardioides sp. | reverse complement strand
GGCTCGGTCGTCACGACGTCGGGATTGCCGCAGGGGCAGCGGTGACCGATGTCGTGGATCGCCCGCGGTTCGCGGCCGAGCTGGGCGGCAATGGCGGCCTCGTCAGCTGGATCGATCATTCGCCCTGACTCATCCACTCTGGTTCATTCACTCTGATTCATTCACTCTTGGTCACGCCGTCGATCTCGGTCGCGGGACCCTCGCTGGGGGGTGGCGGGCTGCCGGCGAGCTCGACCGAGGTCCAGGCCTCCGACCACCACGCGGTGGGAACGGTCTTGATGACCTCGTCGGGGTCGCTCAACGAGGCCTGGCTCTCCAGGGGCTTGCCGTCCTCATCGAGGACCAGCAACCCGGTCTGGCCGGGCATCAGGTAGCCGAAGCGCGCCCGCGCCTGCGCCTGCTTGAACGCCGGGTCCTGCCAGCGCTGTTTCTCGCGCTCGAGGGCGTTGATCGCGGTCTCCCGCTCGGCGATCGACTGCTTGAGGTCGCCGATGTGCGCGCGCTGCTGGAGATAGGCGCGCAACGAGGAGGCGTACGACACCGTCAGCACGGCCAGCACGAGCACCAGCACCGCCGCGCGGCCGGTGAGGCGCGGACGGCGGGTGCTGTCTCGCTCTCGACCACCCCGTGCCGGCGTGAGCGTCTCGGTGTCGCCTCGGCGTGGCGCAGTGGAACGCGATCGTGCTGCGGGCCGCCCAGGGCGGGTCGTCCGAGTGCCCGGTCTCGTGCTGCCGCCGGGTCCGGCCCGGGGAGTACGGCGCTGGGAATCCATGGCAGCAGTCTGCCTCGGGCGCCCCCCGAATCCCGGGGGAACGCGCCGAGGTCGGCTCAGGCCGTGAAGCGTGGGAACGCGCCTCGACCGGCGTAGCGTGCCGCGTCGCCCAGCTCGTCCTCGATGCGGAGCAGCTGGTTGTACTTCGCCACTCGCTCGGAGCGTGCGGGAGCCCCGGTCTTGATCTGGCCGCAGTTGGTGGCGACCGCCAGATCGGCGATGGTGGTGTCCTCGGTCTCACCGGAGCGGTGGCTCATCATGCAGCGGAAGCCGTTGCGGTGGGCCAGGTCGACCGAGTCGAGGGTCTCGGTCAGCGATCCGATCTGGTTGACCTTGACCAGCAGCGCGTTGGCCGACTTCTCCGCGATGCCACGACCGAGGCGCTCGACGTTGGTGACGAACAGGTCGTCGCCGACGATCTGCGTCTTGTCGCCGAGCAGCGCGGTCAGGGTCTTCCAGCCCTCCCAGTCGTCCTCGTCGAGCGGGTCCTCGATCGAGACGATGGGGTAGTCCGCGACCAGCGAGGTGTAGTAGTCGATCATCGCCTCGGACGACTGCTTCTTGCCCTCGAAGGAGTACTTCTTCTTGTCGTGGAACTCCGAGGCGGCGACGTCGAGAGCCAGCCCGAAGTCCTTGCCCAGCTTGAACCCGGCGCTCTTGATGGCGTCCGCGATCAGGTCGAGCGCAGCGCGGTTGGAGGCGAGGTCCGGGGCGAAGCCGCCCTCGTCGCCCACGCCGGTCGCGAGTCCCTTCTTCTTCAGCACGGCCTTGAGCGCGTGGTAGACCTCGGCGCCCTGCTGGAGCGCCTCGGAGAAGGTCGCGGCGCCGATCGGGGCGATCATGAACTCCTGCACGTCCACGTTGGTGTCCGCGTGCGCCCCGCCGTTGAGGATGTTCATCATCGGCACCGGCAGCAGGTGGGCGTTGGGTCCGCCGACGTAGCGGAACAACGGCAGGCCGGCCGACTCGGAGGCGGCGCGCGCCGTGGCGAGCGAGGCACCCAGGATCGCGTTGGCGCCGAGCTTGGACTTGTTGGGGGTCGCGTCGAGGTCGAGCATCGTCTGGTCGACGAGGCGCTGGTCGTCCGCCTCGAGCCCGACGATGGCACCGGAGATGTTCACGGCGACCGACGTGACGGCCTTCTGGACACCCTTGCCGAGGTAGCGCTTCCCACCGTCGCGCAGCTCGACCGCCTCGAAGGCGCCGGTGGATGCCCCACTCGGGACGGCCGCACGGCCGAAGGCGCCGTCGTCGAGGAGGACCTCGACCTCGACGGTGGGGTTGCCTCGGGAGTCGAGGATCTCGCGGGCGCCGACAGCTGCGATGGAAGCCATGTTCAGGGTGCTCCTGGGGTCGAGAAGAGGATCGATGGTCGAGTGCCCATCACCCTAGCGTTCAGTCTTCGCCCGTCTCCGCGGCCTCCGCGGCCTCCGCGGCCTCGGCGGCCTCGGCGGCCTCGGCGGCCTCGGACAACTCGCGGCGTACGGCGTCGCGCAGCGCCTGCTCCGGATCGATCCCCGCCGCCCTCGCGTCCCGGACGAGGTCGAGGAGGCGCTCGCCGACGTCGCGGGCGGGCCGCTCGAGCGGGCGGTCGGAGGTCCCCGACCGCGCCAGCCGCTCGAGCACCTTGTCGGCGTACAGCAGGGCCGGCAACCCCGGAGGCAGCCCGTCGGTGACCGACGAGCGGGGCTTCTCGCGGGCCTTCGCGACCTGCCACTGCTCGTTGACCTCCCTGGCCGACAGTGCAGTAGCTCCATCATCATCACCATCGCCAGGGGCGAAGACGTGCGGGTTGCGCCGCATCATCTTCTCGATGAGTCCTGCAGCGACGTCGTCGATGGTGAAGTGGCCGGCCTCGCTGGCGATCGTGGCGTGGAAGTAGACTTGGAGGAGGACGTCGCCGAGCTCCTCGCGGAGGCGCTCGGGGTCACCGAGGTCGATGGCCTCCAGCGTCTCGTGGGTCTCCTCGAGGAGGTAGCGCGCGAGCGACCGGTGGGTCTGCTCGGCCTTCCACGGGCACTCCGCCCGGAGCCGACGCATCACCTCGATGAAGTCGACGAGCGGCTGGCCCTCAGCCACCGCAGCGCTGGCTGGCAGGCAGGGAGCGCGCGTAGTCGGCCATGGCGGCTTCCCGCTCCGCCTCGGCAGCCATGTTCGCCATCCCGGCACGCGCTCCGTCGCTGACCGCGAAGGACAGGCTGGTGTCGACGGAGGCCAGCGTCCCGTCCTTCACCTCGAGGCCGTACTTAGGGTCCAGGTCGATCTCGTTGCTGGCTGTCCACGTGGCGAAGACATCGGCGCCGGCCTGCGCAGCCTGCTCGGCAGTGGGCTCGGCAATGCCCTCGTCCGCCAGCTTCGACCGCCCGACCTGGGACTCGACGTCGGCGACCAGTGCCGGCGTGCTGGCCAGCTCGATGTAGTCCTCCCGCACCTCCTCGGGCATGGCGGACGCGGCGCGGGTGCTGTCCCCCACGGCATTCTGGTAGACCCCGGACGGCGTGACGTCGTAGTCCTCCGCGATCTGCTCTGCCTGCGCACCTTGGACCAGCAGCCGCACCGCGATCTGACGGATCTCGATCAACGCGACGTCCGCGTTCTCGGCCGCGATCTGCTCGGAGAACGCCGTGCAGAGGTTCTGCGCCACGTCGTCGATGCGCGAGGTGCCGATCGTCTCGTCGCCCACCTTGGCACCCACGCCCGGCGAGGCGCTGCCGGCGCAGCCGCTCAGCATCAGGGCGCACAGGGCAGAAGCAACGGCGGTGAGGGGGCGGTGCTTGCTCACGAATTCACTCCAGGATCACGACGAGGTGGTGGATGGATCGATGATGTCGTCGATCACATGTCGCGCCCATTCAAGCAGGGCGATCCCGTCGATCGGCTTCGCCCCGAGCACACCGGTCACCGGGCGCGGGACGAGGATGGCGCTGACCGGCGCCTTGACGATGCTCCTGGGATAGACCCGGTTGAGGCGGACGACCCGGGAGTCGGGCAGGTCGACCGGCGCGAACCGGACGAACTTTCCTGCCAGCGTGATCTCCGTGACGCCGGCCTGGCGGGCGCGGGCCCGGAAGCGAGCCACGATCAGCAGCGACTCGACCTCGATCGGGGGCTCGCCGTAGCGGTCGGCCATCTCCTCCCGCAGCCGGTCGACGTCCTCGTCAGCACGCACCTCCGCGAGCCGCTTGTACATCTCCAGCCGCAGCCGCTCCGAGGGGATGTAGCTGTGTGGGAGGTGCGCGTCGACCGGGAGCTCGATCCGGACCTCCCTGACCTCGGCCTCGCCCTCGCCCTTGAAGTCCTGCACCGCCTCGCCGACGAGGCGGACGTAGAGATCGAACCCGACGTCGGCGATGTGTCCCGACTGCTCCCCGCCCAAGAGGTTGCCGGCTCCCCGAATCTCGAGGTCCTTCATCGCGATCGCCATACCGCCGCCGAGGTCGGAGTGCTGGGCGAGCGTCGCCAACCGTTCGTGGGCCGTCTCGGTGAGCGGCTTGTCGGCCGGGTAGAGGAAGTAGGCGTAGGCCCGCTCGCGGGAGCGGCCGACGCGACCACGCAGCTGGTGCAGCTGGGAGAGCCCCAGGGTGTCGGCGCGCTCGATGATCATCGTGTTGGCGTTGGAGACGTCGAGGCCGGACTCCACGATCGTCGTGCAGACGAGCACGTCGAACCGCTTCTCCCAGAAGTCGAGCATCACCTGCTCGAGCTGGTGCTCGCCCATCTGGCCGTGCGCCGTGGCCACCCGAGCCTCCGGCACGAGCTCGCGGATGTGGGCCGCTGCCTTCTCGATCGAGTTCACCCGGTTGTGGATGAAGAAGACCTGGCCCTCACGAAGCAGCTCGCGCCGGATCGCGGCCACCACCTGCCGGTCCTCGTAGGCCCCGACGTACGTCAGCACCGGGTGCCGCTCCTCCGGTGGCGTGGTGATCGTCGACATCTCCCGGATGCCGGTGACCGCCATCTCCAGGGTCCGTGGGATCGGCGTCGCGCTCATCGAGAGCACGTCGACGGAGGTGCGGAGCCGCTTCATCTGCTCCTTGTGCTCCACCCCGAACCGCTGCTCCTCGTCGACGATGATCAGGCCGAGGTCCTTCACCCGGATGTCGGGGTTGAGCAGCCGGTGCGTGCCGACGACGATGTCCACCTCGCCGGTGCCGAGGCCGGCGATGACCTCGCGGGCCTCCTTGTCGGTCTGGAAGCGGGAGAGACCCTTCAGCACCACCGGGAAGCCGCTCATGCGCTCGGCGAAGGTCGAGAGGTGTTGGGTGACCAGCAGGGTCGTGGGCACGAGCACGGCGACCTGCTTGCCGTCCTGGACCGCCTTGAACGCAGCCCGGACCGCGATCTCGGTCTTGCCGTAGCCGACGTCGCCGCACACGAGTCGGTCCATCGGGACGACCTGGCGCATGTCGGCCTTGACCTCGTCGACCGTCGTCAGCTGGTCGACGGTCTCGTTGAACGGGAACGCGTCCTCGAGCTCGCGCTGCCAGGGCGTGTCGGGACCGTACGCGTGTCCCTTCGTCGCCTGCCGGGCGGCGTAGAGCTTGATCAGCTCGGCTGCGATCTCGCGGACCGCGCGGCGCGCCTTGTTCTTGCGCTTGGTCCAGTCGCCGCCGCCGAGGCGGTCGAGGCTGGGGTTCTCGCCACCGACGTAGCGGGTGACCTGGTCGAGGGTGTCGGCCGGGACGTAGAGCATGTCGTGGGGGCCGCCGCGCTTGCTGGCGCCGTACTCCAGGACGAGGTACTCGCGGACCGCGCCGCCGATCTCGCGCTGCCGCATCTCCACGAACCGGCCCACGCCGTGCTGCTCGTGGACGACGTAGTCGCCGGCCTTGAGCTCGAGCGGG